>NZ_PGFA01000002.1:600000-789520 GCF_002797555.1 Hymenobacter chitinivorans DSM 11115
GGACTGGGCGACAAGGTGGCTTTGGTAACCGACGGCCGCTTTTCGGGCGGCACCCACGGCTTCGTTATCGGCCACGTAAGCCCCGAGGCCTACGACGGTGGCCCTATTGCCCTGGTCCGCAACGGTGACCAGGTGGTGCTCGACGCGGCCAACAACACCATGAATATACTGGTGGACGAGGTCGAGCTGGCCGCCCGCCGCGCCCAGTGGACGCCGCCGGCCGTGAATGCGCCCCGGGGCGTGCTGCGCAAATACATCCGCACCGTGGGCTCGGCCAGTACCGGGTGCATCACCGATTCGTGAGGCCAGTCAAACGCAAGCTTATGTTGACTCAGGAAAAAACAACCCAGCTGGCCCCGGAAACGGCTCTGCCAACCATGTCGGGCGCGGAAATGACCCTGCGCGCCCTGCTGGCCGAAGGCGTCGATACGATTTTTGGCTACCCCGGCGGTGCCATTATCCCGATTTACGACGCGCTGTACGACTTCGCCGGGCAGCTCAACCACGTACTGGTGCGCCACGAGCAGGGCGGTATTCACGCGGCCCAGGGCTACGCCCGGGCCTCGGGCAAGGTCGGCGTCGTGTTTGCCACTAGCGGCCCGGGCGCTACCAACCTCGTCACCGGCCTGGCCGATGCCCAGATTGACAGCACCCCGCTGGTGTGCATCACCGGGCAGGTGTTTGCCCATCTGCTCGGCACCGATGCTTTTCAGGAAACCGACATCATCAATATCACCACGCCGGTTACGAAGTGGAATTTTCAGGTTACGGAGGCTAGTCAGCTGCCCGAGGCCCTGGCCAAGGCCTTCTACCTGGCCCGCAGCGGCCGGCCCGGCCCGGTCCTGATTGACATTACCAAAAACGCCCAGCTGCAGCAGTTTGACTTTCCGGAGTACAAACCCTGCACCCACATCCGCAGCTACCGGCCCGCGCCCATCGTGCGGCCCGAGTACGTGGCCCAGGCCGCGGCTTTAATCAACCAGGCGAAGCGCCCGTTTGTGCTCTGGGGACAGGGCGTGACGCTGGGCCGGGCCGAAAATGAATTCCGCGCCTTTATCGAAAAAAGCGGCATTCCGGCGGCCTGGACCATTCTCGGGGCCGGAGCCCTGCCCACCGACCACCCGCTGAACGTGGGCATGCTGGGCATGCACGGCAACTACGGCCCTAACGTGTTGACCAACGAGTGCGACGTGCTCATTGCCATCGGCATGCGCTTCGACGACCGGGTCACGGGCCGCCTCGACAAGTACGCCAAGCAGGCCCAGGTCATTCACCTCGACATTGACCCCACCGAAATCGACAAGAACGTGGCGGCCACCGTGCCCGTGTGGGGTGACTGCAAGGAAACCCTGCCGCTGCTCACCGAGCTGGTCGAAGCCAAAACTCACCCCGAGTGGCGGCAGCGCTTCGAGCAGTACCAAGCCGAGGAAGTAGCCGCCGTTATCCAGGACGAGCTGTTTCCGACCTCGGATGAGCTGACGATGGGCGAAGTTATCCAGCTGCTCAATGAGCTGACCCAGGGCGAGGCCATCGTGGTAACCGACGTGGGCCAGCACCAGATGGTGGCCTGCCGCTACGCCAAGTTCAACCATGCCCGTAGCAACATCACCAGCGGCGGGCTGGGCACCATGGGCTTTGCGCTGCCGGCCGCCATCGGCGCTAAGTTTGGCCGCCCCGACCGGCCCGTGGTAGCCATCATCGGCGACGGCGGCATCCAGATGACCATTCAGGAGCTGGGCACCATTATGCAAACCGGCGTCGAGGTGAAAATCATCATTCTCAACAACCAGTTTCTGGGCATGGTGCGGCAGTGGCAGGAGCTGTTTCACGAGCGGCGCTATTCCTTCGTCAACATTGCCAGCCCCGACTACGTGACCGTCGCCAGCGGCTACAGCATTGCTGGCAAGCGGGTGGCGGAGCGGCCGGAGCTGCGCAGCTCCCTGCAGGAAATGCTGCAGCACCCCGGCTCTTTCCTGCTGGAAGTCATGGTGACCAAGGAAAACAACATCTTCCCCATGGTGCCCCAGGGCTGTAGCGTAAGCGAAATCCGCCTGCGCTGAGTAGTGAAATTGTGAAAGGTGAAGTTGCGAAAGTAGTATCGGCTATTTCGTTGTCCACCATTCACTTTCGAGGATTTCACAAGTTCATCCATCACAACTTCACTTTTATGAGTGAGCACCCTATCGAGCGGCAGGAATACAACATCACGGCCTATACCGAGAACCAGATTGGCTTGCTTAACCGCATTGCCATCATCTTCTCACGCCGCAAGCTCAACGTGGAGAGCCTGAACACTTCCCCCTCGGAAATCGAGGGAATTCACCGCTTCAACATCGTGATTCACGAGACGGAAGACGTGGTGCGCAAGATTGCCAAGCAGATCGAAAAGCAGGTGGAAGTGCTCAAGGTGTACTACAACACCAACCAGGAGGTAATCTGGCAGGAAATGGCCCTCTACAAAGTGCCCACCGACGTCATTGCCGAAAAAGCCTCCGTGGAGCGCCTGCTGCGGGAGCACGGCGCCCGGGCCGTGGTCATCCGCAAGGACTACACCGTGTTTGAAACCACCGGCCACCGCGAGGAAACCGACACGCTCATCAAAGTGCTGCAGCCCTACGGTCTGATTGAGTTCGTGCGCTCGGCCCGCATTGCCATCATCAAGCACAGCGACGGCTTCAACCGCAAGCTGCGCGAGTTTGAGCGCACCGAGCCCGGCTCGGAAGTCGTGGAAAACGAGTTTCTCAACCGCCGCGACGAGGTGTTCGAGATGTAGAAAAGCCTACCGCTTCGCCTGTCATCCTGAGCAAAGCGAAGGACCTTCCTCTGATAAGTGACAAAGACTTATTAAACGTGATAAAGCTCTTTTTCCGCTCCACGCAAAGGTCTTCAGCACATTGAATTAACTGCAGTGGGGTAGGCAGGGAAGGTCCTTCGAAAGCGCAGGATGACAGGTTAAACAACGGCCGCGTCCATCCGCCTCAGAAAATCAACTCAACAATCATCCATCAACCCCCAACAATCACCATCATGGCAATCATTAACTTTGGCGGCGTAGACGAAACTGTCATCACCCGCGACGAGTATCCGCTGTTCAAGGCCCAGGCCTACCTCAAGGACGAAGTCATTGCCGTGATTGGGTACGGGGTGCAGGGTCCGGGGCAGGCGCTGAACCTGCGCGACAATGGCTTCAACGTCATCATCGGCCAGCGTCAGGACTCACCGTCCTGGGAAAAGGCCCTGCAAGACGGCTGGGTGGAAGGCGAAACCCTGTTTTCCATCGAGGAAGCCGCTGAGCGTGGTACCATCATTGCCAACTTGCTTTCGGATGCCGGCCAGATTGCGCTGTGGCCCACGCTGAAAGCACACCTGACGCCGGGCAAAACGCTGTACTTCTCCCACGGCTTTGGCATCACCTTCAACGACCAGACCAACATCATCCCGCCCGCCGATGTGGACGTGATTCTGGTAGCGCCCAAGGGCAGCGGCACGAGCTTGCGCCGCTTGTATGTGCAGGGTGGCGGGCTGAATTCGTCGTACGCCGTCTTTCAGGACGCTACCGGCGAGGCCCTGGAAAAGGCCATTGCCCTGGGCATCGGGGTGGGCTCGGGCTACTTGTTCGAAACCGACTTCAAGCGCGAAGTATACTCCGATTTGACCGGGGAGCGGGGCGTGCTCATGGGCGCCTTGGCCGGCATCATCGAGGCTCAGTACCAAGTGCTGCGTCAGCGCGGCCACTCGCCCTCCGAGGCCTTCAACGAAACCGTGGAAGAGCTGACCCAGAGCCTGGTGCCCCTGGTGGGCGAAAACGGCATGGACTGGATGTTCAGCAACTGCTCGGTGACGGCCCAGCGCGGCGCCCTCGATTGGAAGGGCCGCTTCCGCGAAGCTACGCTGCCGGTGTTGAATGAATTGTACGACAGCGTGGCCTCGGGCAAGGAAGCCGAGCGTACCATCCAGCGCGGCTCCACGCCCAATTACCGCCAGGAGCTGGAAGTGGAATTGAAGGAAGTGCGGGACTCGGAGCTGTGGCAGACGGGCGCCACCGTGCGCCAGCTTCGCTCCCTGAAGAAAACCGCCGAAGCCGATGCCTAGCGACACACTAGCCCCTTCAGCCCCCGTGGTGCGGCTCCCGAATGTGGAGCAGGCCGCCCGCAATTTGCAGGGCGTGATTTACGAAACCCTGCTCCAGCAGAATCTGGGCCTCTCGGCCGCCTATGGCGCGGCGGTGTACCTGAAGCGGGAAGACTTGCAGGTGGTGCGCTCCTACAAAATCCGGGGCGCCTACCACAAGATTTCCCAACTGGCCCGGGAGCAGCACCCGCCGCAGGTAGTGTGCGCCAGCGCCGGCAACCACGCCCAGGGCGTGGCCTACGCCTGCCAGCTGCTGGGGCTGAAGGGCTATATTTTCATGCCGGCCAACACCCCGGCCCAGAAGGTGAGCAAAGTGCGGCTGTTCGGGCAGGCGCAGGTGGAAGTTGTCCTGACCGGTAACACATTTGACGACACGTTTCAGGCTGCCCGGCAGTTTTGCGACGAGCAAGGCAGCGCCTTTGTGCATCCCTTCGATGATCTGGCCATTATCGAAGGCCAGGCCACGGTCGGGCTGGAAATCCTGAAAGCCGCGCCCCAGGCCATTGATTACCTGTTTATGCCCATTGGCGGGGGCGGCTTGGCTTCGGGCGTGGGGAGCGTGTTCCGGCAATTGAGCCCGAAAACCAAGCTCATCGGCGTGCAGCCGCTGGGTGCGCCTTCCATGCAGCAGGCCATTCAAACCGGCCGGCGGCAGGCCCTAACGCACATCGAAAGCTTCGTGGACGGCGCCGCAGTAAAGTGTCCCGGGGCCCTGACTTTCGAGCTGTGCCGGGAGCTGCTCGACGACGTGGTGCTGGTGCCCGAAGGTCAGGTCTGCGAAGACTTGCTCAAGATGTACAACGAGGAAGGCATTGTGCTCGAGCCGGCCGGCACGCTCAGCATCTCGGCCCTGCGGCAGTTTGCCGACGAAATCCGGGGTAAAACGGTGGTGTGCGTGCTCAGCGGCAGCAACAACGACATTACCCGCATGGAGGACATCAAGGAGCGGGCCATGCGTCACCAGGGTCTGAAACACTATTTCATGGTGACCTTCAACCAGCGCCCCGGAGCCCTGCGCCGCTTCGTGACCCAGGTGCTGCACCCCGACGACGACATCATTCACTTCCAGTACATCAAGAAAAACAACAAGGAAAAGGGCCCGGTTTTCGTCGGCATCGAAGTCAAAAAGCCCCACGAAATTGAGGGAATCCAGCAACGGATGGAGCAGGAAGGCTTCGCTTACGAGTACCTGAACGGCAAGCAGGATTTCTTGAGTCTGCTGGTGTAGGCAGAACGTATCAGCACGTCATGTCGAGCCAAACGGGGCATTTCGCAGGCCGACGTTATGGGAAATAGAACAAGGCATAAGAACGTCATGCTGAGCCATGCGAAGCATCTCTACCGCGGTGGTAACGCTAATTACCATGGCGCGCGAGATGTCTCCCATTGGCCGACATGACGTTCTTTGTTTAGTCTTGTACCCAGTAGTTTCTGCGTTAGGAGTTGTAGTTGGGTAAAATTTAATACACTGACATTCAAGTTATTATAAATAAAAAACGTCGTATTGGAAATAGTAGGCGTGCCGAGGAGTCGTTTTCCCGGCTGCGCTTTGCCGGTGTACTTGCGGGCAGCAATTCGCTGTAAGTACTCCGATAATATGGCTGCTCAGAAAATTCAGATCTTCGATACGACCCTGCGCGACGGGGAACAGGTGCCTGGCTGCAAGCTCAACCAAGACGAGAAACTCGTCATTGCCCGGCAGCTCGAGCTACTCGGTGTCGACGTGATTGAGGCGGGCTTCCCCGTGTCGAGCCCCGGCGACTTTGCCGCCGTGGCGGCCATTGCGGCCCAAACCCGGGAGGCTACGGTCTGCGGCCTTTCCCGGGCGGTAGAAAACGACATTCGGGTGGCGGCTGAGTCGCTGCGCCACGCCCGCTACCCGCGAATTCACACCGGCATCGGCACTTCGGACTCCCACATCAAGTTCAAGCTCAACTCCACGCCGGAGCAGGTTATTGAGCGGGCCGTGGCGGCCGTGAAGCTGGCCAAATCCTTCGTGGAAGACGTGGAGTTTTACGCCGAAGACGCCGGCCGTACCAACAACGAGTTTCTGGCTCGCGTGTGCGAAGCCGCCATTCGGGCCGGGGCCACGGTGCTCAACATTCCGGACACGACCGGCTACTGCCTGCCCGAGGAATACGGCGCCAAAATCAAATATCTGTACGAAAACGTGCGGGGCGTGCACAACGTGACGCTTTCCACGCACTGTCATAACGACTTGGGCTTGGCCACGGCCAATTCCATTGCCGGCGTCATGAACGGCGCCCGGCAGATTGAATGCACCATAAATGGGGTAGGGGAGCGGGCCGGCAACACGGCGTTAGAGGAGGTTGTGATGATTCTGCGCCAGCACCCTTACCTCCATTTGGATACGGGCATCACCACGCCGCTGCTGGCCGAAACCTCGGCCATGGTGTCGCACATGATGGCCATGCCCGTGCAGCCCAACAAGGCTATTGTGGGAGCGAATGCCTTTTCGCATTCGAGTGGAATCCACCAGGACGGCGTAATCAAGCACCGCGAGACGTACGAAATCATTGATCCGCGCGAGGTGGGCGTGGCGGATTCGTCGATTGTACTAACCGCTCGTTCGGGGCGCGCCGCCCTGGCGTACCGCCTGCAGAAAATTGGCTACGACTTCGACAAACACGCCCTGAACAAGGCTTACGCCTCCTTCCTGCAGCTGGCCGACCGCCAGAAGGAAGTAGTCGATACCGACCTGCACAGCTTGGTGGAACAGGAAAACCTGGTTGCTGCCAACTAATCCGCTGCCGCTTATGAACCTGCCCCTGCAACACAGCCAAGTTGAGCCGCGCGCTGCCGCCCGCTCGTCGCGCTGCCCCGACTGGATAACCTACGCCGCCGAGCAAGCGCGCCAAGGCAACCGGTCCGCGGAAAACACGCCTCCTAAGGCTTCAAAGTAAGCATCATGGCCAAGTCCTTATTCGATAAAATCTGGGATGCCCACGTGGTGAAAACCATTCCCGGCGGGCTGGAGGTGTTTTACATCGACCGGCACCTGATTCACGAAGTCACCAGCCCGCAGGCCTTCGATGAGCTGCAGGAGCGGGGCCTGCCCCTGAGCCGGCCGGAACAAATCCTGGCCACCGCCGACCACAACGTGCCGACCCGCAACCAGCACCTCCCGATTGAGGACCCGCTGAGCCGCTCCCAGGTAGATAAGCTCACCGAAAACTGCCAAAAGTTCGGCGTGGAGCTGTTCGGGCTGGGCCACCAGTACCAGGGTATCGTGCACGTCATCGGGCCGGAGCTGGGTGTGACCCAGCCGGGCATGACCATCGTGTGCGGCGACAGTCACACCTCGACCCACGGCGCCTTTGGGACCATTGCCTTCGGTATCGGCACCAGCCAAGTGACCCAGGTCATGGCTTCGCAGTGCTTGCTCATCAGCCGGCCCAAGCGCATGCGCATCACCGTGGACGGCGCGCTACGGCCCGGTGTGACGGCCAAGGATATCATCCTCTACATCATTTCGAAGCTCGGAACGGGCGGGGCTACGGGCTACTTTGTGGAGTACGCCGGCAGCGCCATTCGCGGCCTGAGCATGGAAGGCCGCATGACGGTCTGCAACATGAGCATCGAAATGGGAGCCCGCGGCGGCCTCATTGCCCCGGATGCCACTACGTTTGAGTACTTGCAAGGCCGGCCCTACGCCCCGCAGGGGGAACGGTGGGAGCAGGCCGTGGCGTATTGGCAAACCTTGTACTCGGAAGAAGGGGCCGAGTTCGAGTCGGAGCTGAGCTTCGACGCTGCCACCATTCCCCCGATGATAACCTACGGCACTAACCCCGGTATGGGCATCGCGCTGAATAGCTCGATTCCGGTGCTCGGTACCGACGGGGAAGCGGCCAGCTTCGACAAGTCGTTGGCTTATATGGGCTTTTCCCCTGGTGAGTCGTTGCTGGGCAAGGAAATCAACTACGTCTTTATCGGCAGCTGCACCAACTCCCGCATCGAGGACCTGCGGGCCGTGGCGGCGTACGTGAAGGGCAAGCACAAGGCCACCCACGTGGAGGCCATCATCGTGCCCGGCTCCAAGCTGGTCGAGAAACAAGCCATTGCCGAAGGGCTCGACCAGGTGCTGGCTGAAGCCGGCTTCGAGCTGCGGGAGCCGGGCTGCTCGGCCTGCCTGGCCATGAACGACGACAAGATTCCGGCCGGCGCCTACTGCGTCTCGACCTCCAACCGCAACTTCGAAGGTCGCCAGGGCCCCGGCGCCCGCACCTTGCTGGCCAGCCCGCTGGTGGCGGCCATCACGGCCGTGGAAGGCCGCATTGTCGACATCACCCAGTATTTGAACTGATAACCAAGCAAAAAAAGCACGTCATGTCTCGCGTTGCTCGACATGACGACCTGATAAAAAACCTAAACGAACACCCTGCTACTTTGCCGCGACCTGAGCGTCGCAAGGCACGCAAGCGAGAGGAGGAATCGGCTAGGAAGCTGGCCTTGGGCCCGCCGGACCAGTCGGCTACCGCAAACTGGTTTCTCCTTTCACTTGACGCAGCTTAAACCACCTTCCAGCCCACCCATGGAAAAATTTCAAACGCTCCGCTCGGGCGTCGTCCCGCTGCCCATCGAAAACGTCGATACGGACCAGATTATCCCGGCCCGTTTCCTGAAGGCCACGACCCGGGAGGGTTTCGGCCAAAACCTGTTTGCCGACTGGCGCTACCAGGCCGACGGGCAGCCCAAGGCCGATTTTGTGCTGAATAACCCCCGCTACCAGGGCCAGATTCTGCTGGCGGGCAAAAACTTTGGCTGCGGCTCGAGCCGGGAACATGCCGCCTGGGCTTTGTATGATGCGGGTTTCAAGGTGGTTATTTCAAGCTATTTCGCCGACATCTTCCGCGGCAATGCCCTGAACACGGGCCTGCTGCCGCTGCAGGTGTCCGATGAGGTGCTGCAGGGCTTGTTCCGGCAAATCGAGCTGGAGCCTGAAACCCAGCTGGTGGTGGATTTGCCCAGCCAGACCTTGTCGGTGCCGGTCTGGGAAACTAGTATCAGCTTCGAGTTGGACGCTTACAAGAAGGAGTGCCTGATCAACGGCTACGACGATATCGACTACCTGGTGAGCCAACGGGACGCCATCAAAACCTACGAACAGCTGCGCAAATGGGTATTTTAAGCAAACGAATCGTGGTGCTGTCCGGCGACGGAATTGGGCCGGAAGTGTGTCAGGAAGCGGTGCGGGCCCTGAAGGCCGTAGCCGACAAGTTCGGGCACGAGTTCATCTTCGACTACCAGCTCATGGGCGCCTGCGCCATCGATGCCACCGGTGACCCACTGCCGGAAGCCACCCTCGAAGCCTGCCGCACCGCCGATGCCGTGCTGCTCGGGGCCATCGGCGACCCCAAATACGACAACAACCCCAGCGCCAAGGTGCGCCCCGAGCAAGGACTGCTGCGCCTGCGCAAGTCGCTGGGACTCTATGCCAACATCCGGCCCGTGACGGCCTACGACCGGCTACTGGAACACTCGCCGCTGAAGAAAGACCGGATTCAGGGCGCCGACATGGTCATCTTCCGGGAGCTGACCGGCGGCATCTACTTCGGCGAGAAAGGCCGCCGCGACGACGGCTCGGCCTACGACAACTGCTCCTACAGCCGCTACGAAATTGAGCGGATTGCCCACCGGGCTTTTCAGGCCGCCGAAGCCCGCCGCGGCAAGCTGACCCTGGTGGATAAGGCCAACGTGCTGGAAACCTCCCGGCTGTGGCGCGAAGTGGTGCAGGACATTGCCCTGCAGTACCCCAAGGTGCTGGTCGACTACCTGTTCGTGGACAACGCGGCCATGCAGATGATTCTGAGCCCGAAACAGTTCGACGTGATTCTAACCGAAAACATGTTCGGCGACATTATCAGCGATGAGGCCTCCGTTATTGCCGGCTCGCTGGGCCTCTTGCCTTCGGCCTCCGTCGGCGACGAAGTAGCGCTGTTCGAGCCCATTCACGGCTCCTACCCGCAGGCCAAGGGCAAGGGAATTGCCAACCCCATTGCCACGATTTTGTCGGCGGCCATGCTGCTGGAGCACTTCGGGCTGCAAGAGGAAGCCAACTCGGTGCGCAAAGCCGTGGACAATGCCCTCGAGCAAGGCGTGCTGACGCCCGAGCTCAACGCCAAGTCGCCCTACACGACCGAGCAAGTGGGCAGCTTCGTGGCCTACGGCATCCTGGACATCCTGGACTGCCAACTCCACAAGAACAACATTGCCCTGGGCTTGAGTACGATTATTTAGGATTGGTTTGTTTACGCAAAAAAGTCCGCTCCCAGTCTGGGAGCGGACTTTTTGTGTTTCGGGTAGCTCTCGTCAAACCGTCATGTCTCCCGTTGGTCGACATGGCATGCAGAATAGCCTCGGTTTTTACTCGGCTTCCTTGACAAAGCGGCGCGTCACGCTGGCCTGTCCTTCAGCAACCAAGCGTACCGTGTAGACCCCGGCTTTCAGCGCCGCAACGTCCAGGTCGGCGGCCGAAAGCTGCCCGCTCAGCACGGTGCGGCCGGTTACGTCGACTATTTGGTACTGACTGCCAGCCAGGTTGGCCTCCGAGCGGAAATGCAGGGTGCGGGCGGCCGGGTTGGGGTACAGGTCCAGGTTTCGGTCGAGCTGGGAGCTGGTGGTGGCCAGGGTAGTGCCAGCGGGCCGGGCGGCTCCGGCTTTGGTGATGCGCAGCCAGTTGAAGTTCCAGCCGCCGGCCTGGGCGTACACGCCGAAGCTGTAGGTGCCCGCGGTAATAGTTACCGTTTGCGACACGGTGGTCCAGGTTTGCCAGCCGCCAGTGGCCGGAATGGTCACGTTGCCGAGCTGAATGGCGCCGGCATTGAGGTCCGACGATAAGGTGCTGCCGCTGGGACTGGCCACCCGGTATTCGATGAGGTAGGTGCCGGTGGTAGGGAAGTTGACGTTGGCGTAGGCCATCCAGTCGGTAGCGTCGATATAGCCCACGTTTTGGCCCCCGCCGGTGTCGGTGGTAGTTTCGGTCTGCACGCCCTGCATGCTGGTGTAGGCTTCGGCCTGGATGGTAGTCGAGAAGCTGGGCGTGGCGCTGGCGAAGTTGAGCCAGTTCACGTTGCAGCCCGTGGAGGCCACTGCGTACAGGCGCAGGGTTTGGCGGCCGGCGGGCAGGGTCACGGTGGCGTTAATGGTTTGCCAGCTCTGCCAGCCACCGGTGTTGCCCACGTTGATGCTGCCCAGCACCGCGCCGCTGCTGGTGCGCAGCTGCAACGTGGCGCCGCCGGTAGCCGAAGCCACCCGGAAGCTGAGCGTGTAGGAACCCGCCGCGGCCACGTTGACGCTGTAGTCGAGCCAGTCGCCGCCGTCGAAGTAGCTCACGTTTAGTCCGCCGCCGGTGTCGGTAGTGGTTTCAGTCTGGGTGCCCGACTGCGTGGCAAACTTTTCGGCTTCCACCCGGCCCGGAATGGCCTGTACGGGCGCTGTCGTACCGTTGCGCTGCAACACCACCTGGTTGATGGCCGTGAGCAGGGAGTTGGCACCGGTGGCATCCTGCGACAGTTCCCAGATCATGATGCCGCTGCCCTGATCGAAGGCCAGGTTGGTTTTGCTTTTGATGGTCGGGATGCCATTGTAGCCCACGCCGTCGAAGACGTCGGCGTTGGGGCTGGCGCCGCGGGCCAGCAGCTGGGCGTACGATTCCCAGGTGGGCCGGCCGTAGAAGGGCACGCCGAGCACAGTTTTGTTGGCCGGCAGGCCCCGGCCCCGCCAGTAGCTGATGGACTGGGACGCGTAGTCGTAGGTCGAGTGGTCGAAGTTGTTGTAGTCGTAGGCCATCAGGTTCAGAAAGTCTACGGAGGTGAAGACGCTGTTGAGGATGCTGGCCCCACCCGTGCCCACTACGGCGGCCGTGAGCAGCTTGCCGCGGCTGTGCATCTCGGTGGATAGCTGCTGCATCAGCAGGGCGTGGTTGTTGGCCGAGGCCCCGGCGTCGGGGTATTCCCAGTCGATGTCCACGCCGTCGAGGTTGTACTGGTTGGCAAAGTTGACCAGATTGGTAACGAAGGTGTTGCGGTAGGTGGCATTGGCCCCGATGCTTTCGAAGCCGCTGTCATTGCCATCATTCCAGCCGCCGACCGAAATCAGCACTTTCACCCCGTTGGCGTGGGCCGTCGACACCAGGCTTTGGAGCTTGGACGGGTTTTCAATGGGCTGCAGGCCGCCGGTGGTGGTGGGCAGCAGAAAAGCGTAGTTGATGTGAGTCAGCTTGCTGTACTGTACGGTGCTTACGTCGCCGGCCCAGGAGGGCATGTAGCCGATAACCCGGAACTGGGCAAACGTGGTGAGCGAGGCCAGCAAAAGCAGCACTAGGGCTATGGCTCGTTTGAGTAAGCTGTTCGTTTTCATAGAATGGGTTTTGGAGTGGAAAAAGGGACAGGTCGGCGGGCCGCCGGGCGTCGGCAGAGAGTGGGGTAGCGGGCAGAAGAGCCAAGTGGCTAGGTTTAGCGCTTCACAAACCGTTGGGTGAGCTGCCGCCCATCGGTAGTGGTGGCCCGCACGACGTACAGGCCGGCCGGCAAGGTGACAATGTTGAGCTCAGCATCAGGGCCCGAGCGGGTAAGCACAGTGCGGCCCAGGGCGTTGGTGATGGTCAGGTGCCGCAGGCCGGTTCCGTCGCCGACGGCCACGTGCAGCGCGGTTTCGGCGGGGTTGGGGTAAAGCTGCAGGGTTTCGGCCGGGCCGGTGGTGGCCACCGCGGCCGTCTTCAAGGCACTGGCGGCACTGCCGAATACCTCGATTTCGTAGAGCGAGTAGCCGTAAGCGGTGGCGCGCCGGGTGCCCAGCAGGCGCAGGTAGCGGCCCCGACCGCTGAGCCCAGTCAGGTTGTCGACGCCCCCGTCGCCGTTGACTACGGTTCGAATCGTGGTCCAGGTGAGGCCGTCTGGGGAAGTTTGGAGCTGGTAATCCGGGGCAAAGGCGGCCTCCCAGCTCAGCTGCACGCGGGTGAAGTTTTGGGTGCTGCCAAAGTCGAGCTGCAGGTACTGCGGGTCGGCAAAAGCACTGGCCCAGCGGGTATTGATGTTGGTATCGGTAGCGTTGGCCGCTCCGGTAGCGTTGCTTTCCTGGGAGGAAGCCCGGGTGGCTACCGGCGTAAGCCGGCCCGGTTCCCAGCCCACGGGCAGGCTCACGTACTGCTGGCCCAGGGGCGTCAGCTGGCCGGAGGCACCGAGCAGGTTGATGTTGGGAATCTCGTTGTTGCGGCCCGAAAACCAGGCATAGCGGAAAATGGCCGGCTCTTTCTCCAGGTAGTTTACCGCGTCCAGCAGGTATTTCTGCTGCACGGCCAGCGAAATCTGGGTGGCGGGCATGTCGCCGCAGGCAAACTCGGTCAGCCAGATGGGCTTGTTATACTTCTTGAGCTCGGCAATCTTGTCGCGCAGCCAGCGTTCCTCACACACGTAGGTGTGCACCGCAATGTAGTCGACCTGACAGGTGGGGCAGGCGGCAAAAAAGGCGTCCAGGTACTGCGTGGGCGAGTAGTAGGTAGTGCCGTTTTCCGCAACACAGTCGCCGCAGTAGTTCACGGCCGGCGACACGAGCTTGAGGTTTTTGCGCCGGGCTACTTCCTGCAGCACCGGCCACAGCGCCGCCGCCTGGGTGGGCGTCAGGTTGGCCTGATACCGAAAGTTGGGCTCGTTGAACCCCAGCAGGTACTTGGCTCCGGCCGGAATATTAGCTGCTAGCCGGTCGGCGGTAACGGGGCTGCCGTCCAGGTCGCGGCCCCACTGCATGGGCACGTAGTCCACGCCCAGGCCCGGGTACACGGCCGCCGCATCGGCGTCGGGCCGCGAGTACCAGTTATACCACCAGCTCACGCCCGGGGCCAGCACCTGCATGTCGGCGGCCGAATGGTAGCCGTAAGCCAGGCCCCGCTTCGGACTTTTGGTTTGGGCCTGGGCAGCGCCGGCAAAACCCAGCAGCAGCACTAGCGCCCCAAAACCAGCGCGGACGAATTTTTCCGGTATTCTGCGGCTACGTACCATAATTTCGAAGAAAATAAAGGCGGCCGGGGCAACTCAATACTGAGCGGCCCCGGCCGCCGGGGTTATTTCACAAAGCGCTTAGTGGGCTGCACTTTACCCTCGATGACGAGCCGTAGCGTGTACATGCCGGGTTGCAGGGCGGCCACGTTCAGCTGCCCGGCCGCGGCCGAGCCACTGGCTACTACCTTGCCCCAGGCGTCCAGAATCTGGTATTCACTGCCGACCAAGCTCTGATCCGCGCGAATCCGAAGCTGGTCGGTTACCGGGTTGGGGTAAATTTCCAGCGTGGGCGCGGCCTGAGCTACACTGGCCGTTTCGGAACCAGCCAGGCGGGCTGCTCCGGTCTTGGTGATGCGGACCCAGTTGAGGTTCCAGCCGCCGGTCTGGGCATAGATACCGAAATTGTAGGTGCCGGCATTGATAGTCACGGTTTTCAACACGGTGGTCCAGGTTTGCCAGCCGCCGGTGGCCGGAATGGCCGAGTTGCCGAACTGAAGGGCGCCGGCGTTGAGGTCCGACGAAATCGTGCCGCCGCTGGGGCTGGCCACGCGGTACTCGATGAGGTAAGAGCCGGTAGTGGGGACGTTGATGCCGTTCCAGACCAGGTAGTCGCCGGCATCCACGTAGCCCATGTTCTGGCCCCCGTCCACATCAGTCGTGGTTTCGGCCGTCATACCGTTGTTCACGCTGGCCGCTTCAGCTTGCAAAGTCACGCTGAAGCTGGACGCGGCCGGCTGCACCCGCAGGGAAGTGGCCTTGTCGTTCCAGTTGCCGGTGCTCAGCGGGTTATTCACCAAGCAGCTGTTGCTGGCCGTGAGCGTCAGGGCCGCGCCGCTGAAGTTGTCATTTTCGTAGAGCACCACCTGGTAGCCCCCGTTCACGGTGAGCGAGGAAATGTCGTCGTTCAGGATACCGCGGCTTTGCAGGGCCGCGAGGGTGTAGTCGCCGGCGGGCAGGGCCACGGCCGTGCCGGTGTAGTTGCAGTCCTTGTACACAGTAGCCACGCCGCTCGATACGGGAGCTGGCACCGTGCCTGAAATGCTGAACGTGCCCAGGGAGGCGTAGTCGGAGTAGCCGTCGGTGGTAGGGTTGCCGTAGCTGGTCCCGTCAATCTGCAGGTAGTAGGTGCCCGCGCCCAGGTTGGCGCTGAGCGTGGTGCTCAAGCTGCCTTGCGTATCGAAGGTGCCAATCTGGGCACCGGTACTTGTAAAGAGCCGCCCTACGATGTCCAGGTCGCCGTGCCGGCTCACGGTGCTCAGGTTCAAACTCACGGTGCCGCCACTGGTGCTGAAGGCAAAGTAGTCCTGGTCACTGGTCCGCTCGATAATGCCCGCGCCCGAAACGCTGTTGCCGTTGCGGGCCAGGTTCGTGGCCCCGCTGATGCTGTTGCTGTGGTCGTCGTTGCGGTAGCCCACGTTGTACGTGGCACCGCTCATGATGGCCAGGTCGTCCTGCGTCTGGCTGGCCGAAGCGTACTCCCCGCGGCTCCAGTGCGTGACGGGCTTGTAGTAGCCCGCACCCATAATCGGGGCCCAGTTGCCGGCCGAGCTGCGGGCGTCGTAGTACTCTTCCTTGGGGTTGAGGCGGCCGTCGTGGCTCAGGCCCAGGGTGTGGCCCACTTCGTGCGAAGCCGCTTCGCCGCCGGCTTTGGGCGAGGTCATAAACACCCAGCAGGGCGTGTCGTCGTTCCAGTTGAAGGAGGTGAGGTAGGCCACCCCGCCCGCGCCGGGCGCCGCCGTGTTGGTCGGCGTGATAATGCAGCGCATGCGCATGGTTTTGGGGTAGGAGTTGAACACGGCCTCGTCGGTAGTCACGTTCATGCTGAAGGGCCGGTAATCCTCACTGACCAGCTCCCAGAACTCCTGAATGGCCGCGTCGGTCATGCCCGAGGGCGCGGCGTTAATTGGGTTGCCGTTGTTCCAGGGCGTACCCGACACGTATTGCCCGTCGAAATCGAGCATGACGCAGCCCCGGGCGCCGGGCAGGCTTTGCAGGGAAATAACGGCGATTTTGCTGGCCGTATTATCCGTCTGGGGCGCTGGGTTCCGGTAGCCGACGGGCTGATTGTAGTCGATGCAGATAAGCTTGTTGATGTCGGCGGGCTGCACCAGCACGTTGCCGCGGGCGTCGGCCGAGTAGCTGTAAGCCTGGCGGCTCTGGCGGAAAATGATGTTGCCCTTGACGCTGCCGCCTTCAATGCGCAGCAGAAATGAGGAGCCCGGTACGTTCTGGATTTCGCCCACCACGTATTCGCCGCTGGCAGCCAGGTCTTCCCGGTAGTTTACTTTGCCCACGAAGGCCTGACTGGCCGATACGCGCAGCTGGACTGTGGGCACGGCCCGCCGGGCCTCGGCTGTTGCCGCCTGGACTTCGAGCTGCCGTACCAGCTCCTGGCTGGAGCCCAAAGAGTAAGCCGGCTGAGTGGCCCGCTCCTGGGCCTGAGTGCTGAGCGCGCCGCCGAGCAGCAACGCGCTTAGCCCGTAAAGAGTAGTTTTTTTCATGGTGATGTGGAAGGGGAAACAGAAGGAGAGCAGGAAAGAGAAAAGCGGAAAGCAACGGGTAACAGCTGAGCAGGCTGCCCCCGCGGGCAGCCTGCCGAAAGCCGTAAAAAGCGGTTATTTGCTGAAGCGGCGGGTCAGCTTCTGGTGGTCCTTGGTAACGAGGACCAGCGTGTAGAGCCCGTTTTTGAGGCCCGCCACGTCGAGGCGGTTGGTGTGGGCCGTACCGCTGGCTACTACTTTGCCCCGGTCGTCCACAATCTGGTACTGGCTGCCGCTCAGGTCTCGCTCCGCCCGAATCGTGAGCTGCGAGGTGGCCGGGTTGGGGTAGAGGTCAAACTCGGCCGGGGCTACCGTTGCTACAGCCGTTTCCGCCGCCATTCGCGCCGTGCCCGACTTGGTAATCCGGATCCAGTTAATATTCCAGCCGCCGGTCTGGGCAAAGACGCCGAAGTTGTAGGTGCCGGCATTCACATTCACCGTCTTCGACACGGTGGTCCAGTTTTGCCAGCCACCGGTAGCCGGAATGGCCACGTTGCCGAGCTGAATAGAGCCGGCGTTCAGGTCCGACGACAAGGTGCCGCCGCTGGGGCTGGCCACGCGGTACTCCAGGGTGTAAGTGCCCGAAGTCGGGAAGTTGATGCTGCTGTAGGCCATCCAGTCGCCGGCGTCAATCCAGCCCACATCCTGGCCGCCACCCGTGTCGGAGGTCGTTTCCAGCTGCACGCCGTTCATGGAGCTGTAGCTTTCGGCCTGAATAGTGAGCGAGGTGGTGGTCGGCGGGGGCGTGCTGGTTTTCTGGTACACCCGCACGTAGTCCACAAACATGGTGGCGGGCAGCTTGCTTTCGTCCACGGTTTGCCCGGGCCAGTTGCCGGCCACGGCCAGGTTCAGCAGCAGAAAGAAGGGCCGCTGAAATTCCTCGGTGCTGCCCGTGCCGCCCGTAATGTTGATTTCGTGGTACTTCACGCCGTCCACAAACCAACGGATGTAGGTCGGCTCCCATTCCACCGAGTACACGTGGTAGGCGTCGGGGGAGGTAATGATGTTGCCGCCGTACTCGGCGTGGCCGTTGCTGTCCCAGTGCACGGTGCCGTACACCTTGTTTTCGGCGTTGATGTGCTCCATAACGTCAATTTCGCCGCAGGCCGGCCAGCCCACCGACCCAATATTGGCGCCCAGCATCCAGAAGGCGGGCCACAAGCCTTGGCCCAGGGGCAGCTTCATGCGGGCCTCAATCTTGCCGAAAGTGAACTGCTTCAGCCCCTGGGTTTTCATCCGGGCCGAGGTGTAGGGCATGCCGCCCACGTTTTCCTTGCGGGCCGTAATCATCAGCTCCGTGCCGTTGACGGTGGCGTTGGCGCGCTGGTAGTACTGTTTTTCGTTGTTGCCCCAGCCGCCGCCGCCGGTTTCGAACACCCAGCTCGAACTGATGCTGCCGTTGAATTCATCAGCCCAGACTTGCTGGTAAGTTTGGGCTTTGGCCGGAACGTTGCACAATGCCAGGATGGCTGCGGCACGCCACAGCGTAGTAAAGGTTTTTTTCATGGTTGGTGGGATTGGAAGTGGAAAGAACAGACGTGCGGAAGCCGGCCGAGCAGTAGGGCTCAGAAGTAAGACCGGACGGGAAGACAAGGGGAAGAGCTAGGCGACGGCGCGAGCAATAGGCAAAGCTGCGCGGCAAGGAAAAAAGGTCGGTAGCAACAGGGGTGGTGTAGCCAAATATACCCTTTTCATCCGGCTAAAAGCAAGCTGCTAAATGGGTTCAGCAGGCGCCTGAAATTGACTCTGCTAGTAGGTTACACACTTAAAGCACACCTGCCCCGCCGGATTTAACCCGCGAAACAGGCTGGATTTCCACTTTTAGGGCACAATACCCCGCGGTTAAAAAACACGCAAAAAACCTTGTTCAATAAGTGATTTAATTGATACAATTTCAAAATATACGTTGTAATACTATAAATAAGGCAAAAAAATATGCTTCGGATGTAAGGCTGGGTTTACGCTGCCACACGCTCTGCCGGACACAAAAAAGCCGGCCCATTCCTGGCCCGGCCTCGTCGTGCTGCGTAACGGCCGCCGCTACGCCTGGTCCTGGTACTTGGACTTGATAAAGTTCAGCATCTCCTGAATCTGCTCGTCGGTTTTCTGGGCCTGAATTTTCCACAGCGCGTCGATGAGCAGCAGCAGCAGGCTTACTTCCTTGTCGGGCTCCTGGTAGTGCAGCTTCTCGAAGGCGCGGTGCAGCAGGGCCGGTACGGGCTGCAAAAACCGCTCGTGCTGCTTCTGGGCCACTTCGCTGTTGGTCAGCCGCGACTGGAGCTTCCAGAAGTACGGCTCTTCCTTGACCAGCTTATAGGGCAGCTCAATCACGCTGTGAATCAGACCCAGCGGGTCGCGCTCCTCCAGCCAGCCGCGGTTGGCCTCGATGATGCGCTTGTAGCCGTTCTTTATAATAAACTCCAGGAGTTGTTCCTTGGAGCCAAAGTACTTGAAGATCAGGGCTTCCGAGACGCCTGCCTCTTTGGCAATCAGCTGGGTGGGCGTGTGCTCGAAGCCCTTGTCGCCGAATAGCTGCAATGCTACCTGGGCAATATGCTGCTTACGGTTGGTCATGGGTGGGTGTAGTTTGAGCGGGAAAAACCCGGCGGGACAGCCTGGGAGCGGGAAAGGCCGTGAGTTAATAAAAAGCCACCAACGGGTAGCGGCCGGAAAAGTGCCAGTTGCTGTAAGCACAACCCTGCAAATCTATTAATCTGCGGCTATGTAATCATAACCCTACCCGGGCAAAAGTTGAATTGTTTTTGCCCTTACCCCTTCCGGCTGGATAGGCTTACTACAAAAAAAGCCCCCGCAAGGTTTTGCGGGGGCTTTTTCAGAAGGGGGGTAGCCACGCGGGCCGGGCAATAAACTAGGGGCGGCGGTTGACGGCGTTCAAGTCTTCGAAGGCTTGCTTGAGGCGCGCCACAAAGGTTTCTTCGCCTTTGCGCAGCCACACGCGCGGGTCGTAGTACTTCTTGTTGGGCGAGTCGGCGCCGCTGGGGTTACCGATCTGGCCCTGTAGGAAGGCTTCGTTCTGCACGTAATAGTCCTTGATACCTTCCCACAGGGCCCACTGCAGGTCGGTGTCGATGTTCATCTTGATGGCGCCGTAGCTGATGGCCTCGCGGATTTCCTCCTGCGACGAGCCCGAGCCGCCGTGAAACACGAAGTCGATGGGCAGGGCCTCCTCGATGTTGTGCTTCTGGCGCAGAAACTCCTGGGAGTTGTGCAGGATCTTGGGCTGCAGCTTCACGTTGCCGGGTTTGTACACACCGTGCACGTTGCCGAAAGCGGCGGCGATGGTGAAGCGGTTGCTCACCTCGCTCAGCTGCTCGTAGGCGTAGGCCACTTCCTCGGGCTGGGTGTAGAGCTTGCTGGAGTCCACGTCGGAGTTGTCGACGCCGTCTTCCTCGCCGCCGGTTACGCCCAGCTCAATTTCCAGCGTCATGCCAATTTTGGCCATGCGCTCCAGGTAACGCTTGCAGATTTCGATGTTCTCCTCAATCGGCTCCTCCGACAGGTCCAGCATGTGGGAGCTGTAGAGGGGCTGGCCGTACTGGGCGTAGTGCTTTTCGCCGGCTTCGAGCAAGCCGTCAATCCAGGGCAGGAGCTTTTTAGCGGCGTGGTCGGTGTGCAGAATCACCGGCACGTCGTAGAGCTGGGCCATCAGGTGCACGTGCTGGGCGCCCGAAATGGCGCCGGCAATGCTGGCGCGCTGGTCGCCGTTGGGCACCGATTTGCCGGCGAAGAACTGGGCCCCACCGTTCGAAAACTGGATGATAACCGGCGAGTTGAGCGCCTTGGCCGTTTCGAGCACGGCATTTACCGTGTTGCTGCCCGTCACGTTGACGGCGGGCAGGGCAAAGCCCTGGGCCTTGGCTACCTTAAACAGGGATTGAACTTCGTCGCCGTGGAGCACGCCGGCGCGCAAGCCGGTAAGCGTTGATTCTGCCATTGAGGGAGAGAAATTAGGGTACGAAAGGAGAATGGGAATGAGGAAGAGCGAGGGTAAGCCGCGGCACCCCGGCGCGGCCACTACCGGAGCCGAAGCCAGGCTTCGCCACCGGAACTGCCCGGGCCGGGACTGTACGATTCGGCCGCCTTATTACTGGATAAACCGGGGCAAAGGGGCCAAAAGTTTCGGGGCTGCCGCGCCCCGGAACTGCGCTAAAGATAAGGCAGATTTCATACACGCGCGGGTTTTGCTGTGAAATTGGCTCTATCTTGAGCCCCGGCAACTGTCCACCCAATTTTTCAAGTGCATGGCAAACCGTCGGGCCTCCATTACTGATTTAGCTAAAGCCCTGAACCTGTCGGCCTCCACCGTTTCCCGGGCCCTGGCCGACCACAACGACGTGAGCGAGGCTACCAAGGAGCGGGTGCGGCAGGCGGCTCAGGAGCTCAACTACCGGCCCAACCAGCTGGCCGCCGCCCTGCGCCGGGGCCACAGCAAAACCCTGGGCGTGCTGGTGCCCCACATTACCGGCAACTTCTTTCCCCACGTCGTGCACGGCATTGCCACCGAGGCCAGCAAGTCGGGCTACAACGTGCTGATCTGCCAGTCGGACGAAGACGTGCAGCAGGAAAAGAAGAACATCGACCTGTTTATGAACGCCCAGGTGGAAGGCATTCTGGTGTCGTTGGCTAACACTACCCAGGATTTTACCCACTTCGACGAGGTCAAGAATCAGCGCCTGCCGCTCGTGTTCTTCGACCGAATTATCGAGGGTTTCCAGGGGCCCAACGTGAGTGCCGTGGTGCTCAACGACTATCTGGGGGCCTACCAGGCCGTGTCTCACCTCATCGAGCAGGGCTGCACCCGGATTGGCATTTTCAGCGGCCCGCTGCACGTCAACATCAACAAGAACCGCTACCAGGGCTACCTCGACGCGCTCCAGGCCCACGGGCTGCCCCTGCGCCGCGAGTATGTGTCGCACCACAGCGACATCAACCTCAAAAGCGGGACCCAGGCCATGCGCAAGCTGCTGCGGCTGCCCCAGCGCCCCGATGCCGTGTTTGCCTCCAACGACCTGGCCATCGTGGGGGCTATGCAGGTGGCTAAGGAGCAAGGGCTGCGCGTGCCCCAGGACGTGGCCCTGATTGGCTTCAGCAACGAGGCCTTCACCGAGCTGACCGAGCCCCGGCTGACGTCGGTGGACCAGCGCAGTGAGCAAATGGGCCGCACCGCCGTGCGCTTGCTGCTCAAGCTCCTAAACCGCCCCGCCACCGCCGCGCCCCTTAAGCCCGTCGTGCTGGAGCCCAAACTCATTATCCGGGAGTCGTCGGTGCGCATCCGGCGCTAGGCCTTCGGGAATTCGAGCTGAAACACGGCCCCTTCGCCCACCGCGGAGTGCACCCGGATGCTGCCCTTGTGCAGGTGCATGATCTGCTTGGCCAGGCTCAGGCCGATGCCCGTGCCGTCTTTGCGGGTCGTGAAAAAGGGAATGAAGATGCTGTCCAGCAGCTCGGGCGCAATACCGGTGCCATTGTCAGCTACCCGCATCAGCACCCGGCCGTCGGGGGTAGCCTGGGCTTGCAGCTCGATGCGCGGGCCCAGGCTCGGGCGCAAGGCATGGGCCGCGTTGAGCACCAGGTTGATGAGTACTTGCTCCAGCAGGCGGCAGTCGGCACTGAAGCGCAGGTCGGGCGGCTCCACGGTGGTGAGCAGCGTAATGCCGGCCTCGTCGAGCTGGGCGCGCATCAGGCCCCGGATGCTGGCAAACAGCTCCTGCACGTACACCGTAGTCAGCAGTGGGGCGCTGATGGTGCTCAGGTCGCGGTACACCTGGGCAAAGCGCAACAGCCCCTCGCTACGGTTTTGGATAATGCCGATGCCCTCGGCCACGTCGTCGAGCAGGTCGTGGCCAGTGGGCTGGGTGGTCAGCTCCTGCTGCACGTGGCGGCGCAACGTATCGGCCAGGGAGGCAATGGGGGCCACCGAGTTCATAATTTCGTGGGTCATTACCCGCAGCAGCTTCTGCCAGGCCGCCGTTTCGTTTTCTTCCAGGGCGTGGCTCACGTTCTTGAATGCCACCAGCGTAAACTGCCGCTGCTGCAGCCGAAACCCCGTGGCCGAGAGCAGCAGCTGCAGGGGCTTGGCGCCCACGCTCAGCCGCACGATGGTCGGCTCGCCGGGCTGCACGCTCCGGATAGCGTCGTAGAGCACCGGGTGGCGCTTTTGCAGGGCCTGAATGTTCTTCAGGTAGGGCAGCTCCAGGGTTTGCTTAAAGGCCTCGTTCAGCCATTCCACCTGCCCGTGCTCATCAAAGGACAGAATGCCGGTGTCGATGAGCTGGAGCACGGTTTGCAGGTAGGCAAACTGCGCTTCCCGCTCGGCGCTGAGTTGACGGAAGGCTCCGTTGAGCTCATTGAAAGCCCGGTAGAGCGGCTGCAGGGTCCGGTCGGCGTGGGCGTCGTTGTAGTGCTGGGCGAAGTCGTGGTAGCGCACGGCCAGCAGGTAGTCGGCTAGGGCCCGGTTGGGGCGAGTCAGGTAGCGGGTCAGCTCCCACACGGCCCCCAGCAGCAGGCCCGCCAGCAGCAGCCCGAGCAGGTAAGCCCCCCGCGGCAGGGCGTAGCTCAGGCCGCCCAGCACGGCCAGCAGCCCCAGCAGGCGCACCGCAATTCCAACTTCGAGGCGCTTAAAGGTCATGTTTTTCGAGGCGGCGGTACAGGGCCGTGCGGGTCAGGCCCAGCTCCTTGGCCGCCTTGGTAATATTGCCGTTGTGCCGCTCGATGACGCGCATAATCGTGTTTTTCTCGACTTCCTGCAGGTGGAGCGGCCCTTCCGGCGCGGGGCCGGCCGCAACCGGGGCGGGCGGGGTGGCAAAGCGGAAATCCTGGGGCCGGAGCACGTCGGTTTCGGCCAGGATAATGGCCCGCTCCACGGCATGCTGCAACTCCCGTACGTTGCCGGGCCAGTGGTGCTCCCTAAGCTTCTGCAACGTGGCGGGCTCGAAATCGGGCACGGGCTTGCGGTTGCGGGCCGCGTAGAGGCCGGCAAAGTGCCGGGCCAGTAGCAGTACGTCGTCGGCCCGGGCCCGCAGCGGGGGCAGGGTAATTTCGACGGTGTTGAGCCGGTAAATAAGGTCCTGGCGAAACTCCTGGCGGGCCGCCAGCTCGTAGAGCGGGGCGTTGGTGGCCGAAATCAGGCGGATATCCACCGGCACGAGCACGTTGGAGCCCAGCGGAATTACCTGGCGGTTTTGTAGCACGGTGAGCAGCTTGGCCTGCTGGGCTAGGCTGATGTTACCGACTTCGTCCAGAAACAAGGTGCCCCCGGAGGCGGCGGCAAACCGACCCTGCCGGTCTTCGCGGGCGTCGGTAAACGAGCCTTTCTTGTGCCCAAACAGCTCACTTTCGAAGATTCCTTCACTCATGGCCGCCAAATCGGCGGTGACGAAGGGCTGGCTGGCCCGGAAGGAGCGTTTGTGCAGGGCCTGGGCCACCAGCTCCTTGCCGGTGCCGTTTTCGCCCAGCAGCAGCACGTTGGCCTCGGTGGGCGCCACTTTCTCAATCTTGTAAAACACCTCCTGCATGGCTTCCGACTGCCCCAGCAGCTCAAACTCGGCGAAGGAAGCCGGCCGGCGGGGGGGGAGCGGGGCGGTAGGGCGCGAACCTCCGGTGGGGCGCGGCTCCAGGGCCGCTGTTAGGGTTTCGAGCAACTGGGCGTTGTGCCAGGGCTTCACGATAAAATCGGTGGCCCCGGCCTTGAGGGCGCGGACGGCCGTGCTGACCTCGCCGTGGGCCGTAATCATGATGACGGTGGCCCCGGGGTCTTTTTCCCGGATGCGCCCCAGCCAGTACAGGCCCTCGTTGCCGCTGCCCAGGGTGCTTTTGTAGTTCATATCCAGGAATATCACGTCGAAGTGCTGCCGGCTGAGCAAGGACAGCAGCAACTCGGGGTTCTTCTCGGTGACGACCTCCTGGACTTCGGTTTTGAGCAGCAGGCGCACGGCAAACAACACGTCCGTGTCGTCGTCAACTACCAAAACGCGTGCTTTCTTCAGAATCATGGGACAATAAAGGTAAAAGGAGCAAGCCCGCCCCGGCGGAGCAAGGCCCCGAATTCCTACCATAAACTATACTAATTTCTAAAAACCTGCTTCCCGGGCCCGTAAACCCACTTGTGGCCGGTAGGGCAACTAGCCACTGTATCAGCAGCGGACAGTGGACTGTATCAAAACCGGACGCTTTCCGGGCCAGTGCTTTGGGTTTTAAAATTAATCTGCAGTAAATCAGTGGGTTAATTTGCTGGCATCGTTCTTACTGGCTTTGGGTTAGCAGCGGGTTCCTCATTTCCAGCCCCTGCTTTACCCATGGATGTAGCCATTCAAAAGAAAACCTGGACCCCGCGGCGCCTGCTGCTGCTGGCCGCGCTGGTGCTGGTGGGCGCCTGGGGCGCGGCCAGCCTGCTGTCGGCCGCCGGGCCCGCCAAGCTCAACCTCGACCCCGAGCGGTTGACTATCAGCGCCGTGTCCAGGGGGCCGTTTCAGGAGTTTGTGCCGGTCGAGGGCGTGGTGATGCCCATTAAGACAATTTACCTCGACGCGCCCGAAGGCGGCACCGTGCAGCGCATTCTGGTGGAAGACGGGGCCACGCTCACGCCCGGGCAGCCCATTATTCAGCTGGCCAACACCGACTTGCAGCTGGAAATGGTGAACCGCGAAACGGCCGTCTTCGACTTGATGAACAACCTGCACAACACCCGCAACCTGCTCCAGCAAAACCGCATCCAGCAGCTCAACCAGCTGGCCGATATCGACTACCAGCTGCGCGAGGCCCAGCGCCAGTACGAGCTCAACCAGACGCTGTTTGAGCAAAAAGTCATTTCGCGCCAGGAGTTCACCCAAAGTCAGAACAACTACCGCTACCAGCAGCGCCGCCAGCAGCTCACCCGCCAAGCCCTGCGCCAGGATTCGCTGACGATGGGCCAGCAGATCGGGCAGATGCAGCAGTCGGTGGGGCGCATGCAAAGCAACCTGGCCCTGATGCGCCGCAAGCTCGACGATTTGACCATCAAGGCCCCGGCGGCCGGGCGCGTGACCTCGCTCAACGCCGAAATCGGGGAGCTCAAAACCCGTGGGCAGCGCATCGGCCAGCTCGACATGCTCACCGGCCTGAAGGTGCGCGCCCTGCTCGACCAGTACTACATTGCCCGGATTTTTCCCGGCCAGGCGGCGGAAATGACGTTCAATGGGCGGCGCTACGAGCTGCGCGTGACCAAGATCTTTCCGCAGGTAACCCGGGGCCTGCAAGTCGATTTGGAGTTTAGCGGCTCCCCGCCCACGGCTATCCGCCAGGGGCAGTCCTTGCCGGTGCGCCTGGCCCTGAGCGACCAGACCCAGGCCCTGCGCGTGCCCCGGGGCGGCTTCAACCAGAAAACCGGCGGCAATTGGATTTTCAAGCTCAGTGAGGATGGCACCCGGGCCTACCGGGCCGACATTCGCCTGGGCCGCCAGAACCCCGACTACTTCGAAGTGCTCAGCGGCCTGCGGCCCGGCGACCGGGTCATTACTTCCAGCTACGAAGGCTTCGACACGATGGGCGAGCTGCAGCTCCATCCCACGCCGACCCACTAAGCCAGCCGCCATTTCTGCCAACCCCGACCCGCGGAGTGTCGCCGGTTGCCGCCGGGTTTGGGAGCCCTAAGCCCGGCGGCCCGCGCCCCGCAAACCAATGGTGAGTGAACGGAGCCCGAGCCCGCCGCCGCGCTGCAACGCGGCAGCGGGCTGAGTGGGCGGCACTCCGCAGGCCGGGTTTTTTCTGCTTTTTCTTTCCCCGACATTCCCCGCACCCTTTCCCTACCACGATGATTCAGATTGAACACCTCGAGAAGATTTACCGCACCGCGGAGGTGCAAACCAAGGCCCTCAACGACGTGTCTTTGGTCGTGCGGGAAGGCGAGTTTGTGGCCATAATGGGGCCCTCGGGCTGCGGCAAGTCGACGCTGCTCAACATCCTGGGCTTGCTCGACGAGCCCGACGGCGGCTCCTTCGCCTTTGCCGGGGTGGAGGTGGCCCGCCTGCCGGAGCGGCGCCGCGCGACCCTGCGCAAGGAGCACATCGGGTTCGTGTTTCAGAGCTTCAACCTGATTGAGGAGCTTACCGTGTACGAAAACGTGGAATTGCCCCTGATTTACCTGGGCGTGGGCGCCGCCGAGCGGAGGCAGCGCGTGGAGCAGGTGCTGGAAAAAATGCAGATCATGCACCGCCGTAACCACTTCCCGCAGCAGCTTTCGGGCGGGCAGCAGCAGCGCGTGGCCGTGGCCCGGGCCGTGGTCAACTCGCCCCGCCTCATCCTGGCCGACGAACCCACCGGCAACCTCGATTCCCGCAACGGCAACGAGGTGATGGAACTGCTCACGGAGCTCAACGAAGCCGGCACTACCATCATCATGGTCACCCACTCCGAGCACGATGCCCGCTATGCCCACCGCGTGATTCGCCTGCTCGACGGGCAGGTGGTGCTGGAGCACGCCCGGGCGTAGCGCCGCAGTTCTCGTGCCTTGGCTTTTTCTGAGGCACTCATCCCTACTTCGCCGAACCCATGATTCAGCATTCCCTCCTTCTAATTTACCGGAACTTCAAGCGGTTCAAAACAACCTTTTTCATCAACTTGGTGGGCTTGTCAGTGGGCTTGGCGGGGGTACTTACCATTTACTTATGGGTGTACGATGAATGGAGCTTCGACCGGTACCACGCCACTACCGGGCGGCTGTTTCAGGTGCTGGAAAACCAGCGCACGGCCGAGGGCATCAACACCAGTGGCACGGCACCGCTGCTGGCCGAGGCGCTGGTCGAGGAGATGCCCGAAATCCAGTACGCGGCCGTGGCCACCCCGCCCAATTTCTTTCCTGGGTTCACGCTGGTGGCAAAGGGAAAAACCGTGCGGGCCGAAGCAAAATTTGCCGGCAAAGACTTCTTTCGCATCTTTTCCTACAACCTGCAACAAGGTGACGCCAGCCAGGTGCTGGCCAACAACACCGCCGCTGTGCTCTCGCAGGACATGGCCGTGGCCCTGTTCGGCACGGCGGCCAATGCCGTGGGCAAAACGGTAGAATGGCAACTGGCTGACCTCAAGCAAACCGTCGTCGTAACGGGCGTGTTCGGGCCCATTCCGGCCAATTCTACCGACCGGTTTGACGTGGTGCTCAGCTTCGATGCCTTCAAGGGCATCATGAAAATGGGGGAGTCGATCAACTGGGCCCAGGATGGGCCTTTCAACACCTTCGTGGTGCTGCACGAGGGCGCCGATGAAGCGCAGTTTCGAACCAAGATGTCGGGCCTGCTTCAGCGCAAGCTGACCACGAATAAGGAACGCGCTCTGCTCGTGCAGCACTATGCCGACAACTACCTCCACGGCGAGTACAGCAACGGCGTGCCGTCGGGCGGGCGGATTGAGTACGTGAAGCTGTTTTCGGCCATTGCGGTGTTTATTCTGGTCATTGCCTGCATCAATTTCATGAACCTGGCCACGGCCAAGGCCTCGCGCCGGCTGAAGGAAATCGGGGTGAAGAAAACGCTGGGCGCGGGCCGCTTTTCGCTGGCTGCGCACTTTCTGGCTGAATCGGTGCTCATGAGCATCATTGCGCTATTGATTGCGCTGGTTTTAGTCGAGTTGTTGTTGCCGCAGTTCAACGACATCACCGGCAAGCAACTGGCGCTGGCCTTCAAGCCGCACTTGGTTTTTTCGGCGCTCGGGATTACGCTGATTACGGGGCTGCTGGCGGGTAGCTACCCAGCTATTTACCTGTCGGGGCTGCGGCCGGTGGAGGTGCTCAAGGGGCAGCTCGCCGGTTCGGTGGCCGACCTGTGGACGCGCAAAGGGCTAGTGGTTTTCCAGTTCATGCTCTCCGTGCTGTTCATCGTCTGCGTGTGGGTCATTCAGCGGCAGCTTGCCTTCGTCGAAAGCAAAGACCTGGGGTACGACCGCACCGGCGTCGTCGCCTTCGAAGCGGGAGTCAAAGCGGCCCAACAGCCTGAAGCTTTTCTAGCCGAGCTAAAGCGGCTGCCGGGCGTGGTAAACGCCTCCGGCATGTTGGGCTCGTTTATAGACACGAACGACGGCGCGGGAATCCCAATAGAGTGGCAAGGCCGGAAGATTCTCGTTCACCACATGGGCGTAAGCTTCGACCTGCTCGAAACGCTGGGCATTGAGTTGAAAGACGGCCGCAGCTTTTCGCCGCAATTCCGCACCGACAGCGTTCAGATTATCGTGAACGAGGCCTTGGTAGCCAGCCTGGGCCTGCAAAACCCGGTGGGGCAGATGCTGGACGAGCGGCGGATTGTGGGCGTCGTCAGGGACTTTCACTTCCAGTCGTTGCACGAGAAAGTGAAGCCCCTCATTTTTCGGTTGGAGCCCACGGCGACTACTACCATCCTTGTTCGGCTGGCCCCGGGCCGGGAGCAGGAAACCATAGCCCAGCTCCGGCAGCTCTACGCCGCGTTTAACCCGGGGCAGACGCTTACTTACCACTTTCTCGACGGGGATTACCAGGTCCAGTACGCTGCCGAGCGGCGCGTTGGGGTGCTGGCCAGCTACTTTGCCGGCCTAGCCATCCTGATTTCCTGTTTGGGCTTGTTTGGGCTCACTGCCTTTACGGCCGAAAAGCGCCGCAAGGAAATCGGCATCCGCAAGGTGCTCGGGGCCAGCGAGCTGAGTATTGTCTACCTCCTCTCCCGCGACCTTACCAAGCTGGTAGGAGTGGGCATTCTGCTGGCGTTGCCGCTCAGCTACCTGGTGGTGAAGCAGTGGCTCGATGACTTTGAATACCGCATCACGCTGCAGGCCTGGTACTTTCTGGGCGCAGGCCTGCTGGCCGTCACCGTGGCCTGGCTTACCATTAGTACCCAGGCTCTGCAAGCGGCCCGGCTCAACCCCACGCAGAGCCTGCGCGACGAATAGTCGCCGGCTGCTTTTTCCTCCTATTCGTCCACCACTACCCAACTGGTACGACCATGTTTAAAAACTACCTGCTTGTGGCCTACCGCAACCTGGTGCGCCACAAGGGCTTTTCCTTTCTCAACATTGCCGGCCTGGCCCTGGGCCTGACGGCCTGCCTGCTCATCGGCCTCTTCGTGCACGACGAGCTGCAATTCGACCGGTTCGTGCCGGCCGCCGACCGGATTTACCGCGTCTACACTCAGCAAACCAAAACCGAAACGCCCGAAATCTTCAGCTCGGTGTCGCCCATGTTTGCCACCTCCCTCAAGCAGGAGTTTCCGGAGGTCGAGCAAACGATGCGCATTCTGATGACCGGCTCCAGCCTGAATCTGCTGGAAGTAGGCGAGAAGAAAATCTACGTCGAGGACGGCATAATTGCGGACTCCACCTTTTTCAGCATTTTTCAGCTGCCCTTTAAGTACGGCTCGGCCGCCGGCGCCCTGGACGGCACCACGTCGGTGGTGCTGGCCGAGGACGTGGCCCGCACCTTTTTCGGGGACGTAAACCCCGTCGGCCAGGAGCTGAAGATCAATAAGTCGACCCTGGTGGTGAAGGGCGTGCTGCAAAACGGCCTCGACAAGTTTCACCGCAAAGTCAACTACATTCTCCCGATGGCCGCGGCGCAGCTGCCCAAGCCGCGCATGAGCAATTGGGGCTGGCAGCAGTTTTACACCTACGTCAAGCTCCGGCCCGGCGCCGACGCCCGCCAAACCCAGGCCAAGCTGCAGCGCTACCTCGTGGAGAAAGTGCAGCCCACGCTGAGCGAGAAGGACAAGCTCACTGCAGTGCCGTATCTGCAGCCTCTGCGCGAGGTGCACCTGTACTCGGCCAGCTTCAAGTACGACTCGGCCATCAAGGGCAACATCACCTACGTGAAGGCCCTGGCGCTTATTGCGGGCTTTATTCTGTTGATTGCGGGCTTCAACTTCGTGAACCTGGCCACGGCCAAATCCATGCAGCGGGCCAAGGAAGTGGGCATCCGCAAAACCATCGGGGCCAGCCAGCAGCAGCTGATGCTGCAGTTCCTGAGCGAAACGGTGCTGCTCACCCTGGCCAGCGTGGTGCTGGCCGCCGTGCTGACCTCCCTGCTGCTGCCCTCGCTCAACGCTTTTACCGGCAAGACCATGACCTTTGACGTGCTTCGCAATCCGGCCCTGCTCGGCGGGCTGGCCCTGCTCACGGTGGTAGTGGGCCTGGTGGCGGGCTTTTACCCGGCCCTGGTGCTGTCGAGCTTTCAGCCGGTGAAAGTGCTGAAAAGCGCGGTGGTTACCGACGGTATCTTCGGCCGGGTGCAGTGGCTGCGGCACGGCCTGATAGTGGTGCAGTTTGCCCTGTCGGTCTTCCTGATTGTGTGCGCCCTGGTCGTGTTCCGGCAGGTGTCGTATCTGCACAACAAGGATTTGGGCTTCAACCGGGAGCAAATCATGTTTTTCCCCATGCGGGGCGAGAACATGACCAAGCACTACGAAACCTTCAAGCACGAGCTCCAGCAGGTGCCCGGGGTGGCGGCCGTCAGCATCGGCTACGGCTTCCCCGGCGACCAGGTGGCCGGCGACGGGCTGCAGGTGCCCACCAACGGCGAAATGAAAGAGCACTCCGTTACCCAGCTGATGGTGGACTACGACTACATCAAGACCCTGGGGTTGCAGCTAGTGGCCGGCCGCGACTTTTCCCGGGCGCTGAGTACCGACCAGGACCACGGCTTTATCCTGAACGAAACGGCCGTGCGCGAATTTGGCTTCGGCAGCCCCCAGCAGGCCCTGGGCCAGAAGGTGCAGTGGCCCGTATGGAACGAGAAAAACCCCGATTCGCTCAAAGTAGGCCAGATTATCGGCGTGGTCAAGGACTTTCATTACAAGAGCCTCTACGACCGGTTGGAGCCGGCCGTGCTGCAGATTTTTCCGCCGGCTTACTGGAAAGTGGCCGTCAAGCTCAAGGCCGACAACCTGGGCAGCTCCCTGGAGGGCGTCAAGCAGGTGTGGGCCAAATTTAGCCCCGAGACGCCCATCGAGTACCGCTTCCTGGACGACAACTTCGCCCAATTGTACCAGGCCGAAGACAAGCTGCAGACCCTGCTCTTCTCCTTTACTGGCGTGGCCATCTTCGTGGGCTGCCTCGGGCTGTTTGGGCTGGCCACCTACGCGGCCGAGCGGCGCAAAAAGGAAATCGGCATCCGCAAAGTCCTCGGCGCCGACGTGCTGACCATCGTGGGGCTGCTCTCCCGGGAGTTTCTGCTGCTGGTCGGGGTGGCGGCCGTTATTGCCTTCCCGCTGGCCTGGCTGGCTTTGAGCCGCTGGCTGCAGGACTTTGCCTACCGCATCAGTATTCCCTGGTGGGCCTTCGGGGCGGCGGGGCTGCTGGCCGCCGCCGTGGCCTTTCTCACCGTGAGCTACCAGGCCCTGAAGGCCGCTACTACCAATCCCATCCGCAACCTGCGCGCCGACTAAGGCCCGGCGCCACCACCCACCAAGCCCCGACTTCGGCAACGAAGTCGGGGCTTTATGCTTACGGGCTCGGCCAGAGCCGGATAAGGGCAGTGCAGGAAGTGGAGGCGCCGCCGAAAGTCGAATTCCCGTAGCGTTAGTTGCGGAATAAATGTATTATTAAAGTTCGGTTCCCGAATTCGCCGGTATTGCTTACACCCCCGCCGGCCCTTTCGCTTCGGTGTACCTCCGCCTCCCCTAATATGAAGCACTTGCTACTCCGTTTTCAATTTGTGGTAACGGCCCTGGGCCTGGCGGCGCTGGTGGCGCCCCCGGCCCAGGCCCAAACGTCGGAGCGGCGCACCGGGCTGGGCCTGGTGGCCAACGGCCTGCAGTACCAGGGCGACTTTGGCTCCGACTACTGGAAGCTCGACAATACGCAGCTCGCGCCTGGCCTGGTCATCAATCAGTATCTGGGCAAAGGCCTGGATTTAAGCACCCAGGTGTTGTACGGGGAGCTGACTGGCCGCCGAAGCGAGAATACCCACTTCAAAACCACGCTAATTAACGTGAATCTGGGCTTCAAGCTCAAGCTCAACAACGGCTGGGCCCTGAAGGAAAATAGCTTGATTCAGCCCTACCTGCTGGCCGCCCCGGGCTGGACCTACGCTAGCCGAACCGGGCAGTTCGGCGGGGCCCGCATCGACCTCGATAAAGGCTACGTCGACCTGTTTGCCGCCGCCGGTATCAGTTTGCGCCTGGGGGCCGGGGTAAGCGTATTTGTGCAAAGTGGCCAGCACCTGCCGATGTACGCCAACCTCGACGGCACCGTGGAAGCAGGTACGCCCCGCTGGGCCGACCGGTTCTTGCAGCACAGCGTCGGGCTGACGTTTAACCTGGGTCAGGCCCTGGATATGGACGAAGACGGCGTGTCGGACCGCCTCGACAAGTGCGCCAATACCCCGGCTGGCGTGTTGGTGGATGACAATGGCTGCCCGCTCGACGGCGACGCCGACGGTGTGCCCGACTACCTCGACGCCTGCGCCACCGAGGCCGGCGTGGCCGAGCTGCGCGGCTGCCCCGATAAAGACAACGACGGCGTGACCGACTCGGAAGATAACTGCCCCGACATTGCCGGCAGCATCGACCGGCAGGGCTGCCCCGATGCCGACAGCGACGGTATCATTGACCCCGACGACAAGTGCCCCGACACGCCCGCCGGTGCTACCGTGGATGCTTCGGGCTGCCCCGTAGCCGACACCACCGACAGCACCGCCGTAGCTCCAGCGGCTCCGGTTCCCGCCCCGGCCAGCACCGATACCGACGGCGACGGAGTGCTCAACGCCGCGGACCGCTGCCCCAACAGCGCCGGACCCGCCAGCAACGGCGGGTGCCCCGAAATCAGGGCCGAAGTGCGCCGCAGCCTGCAGGCCGCCACCCGCTCCATCCGCTTCGAAACCAACAAGGCCGTGCTGCTGCCGTCCTCGTACCCCACGCTCGATGCCTTGGTACCCGTGCTGAGCGACTACCCCGACTATTCCCTCAGCATTGCCGGCCACACCGATAACAAGGGGCCGGCTGCCTTCAACCTGGCGCTTTCCCGGGAGCGGGCCGCCGCCGCCCGGCGCTACCTGGTGGAAAAGGGCGTGGCCGAAAACCGCATCGAGATGCGTGGCTACGGCCCGCGTTACCCCATTGTAAGCAACGCCACCGACGCCGGCCGGGCCCGCAACCGCCGCGTGGAGTTCGACTTGTTTGTCAGCTCGGGCAAGAATGCGGCCCAGGCCAAATACGGTGCCCAACCAACCAGCACGCCCGCCAAAGCCGGCAAGGCCCGCTCCGTCCGCAAAAAGGCCCTCCGCAAAGCGCCGACAACCAAAACCGGCACCCGCAAGGCCGTAAGGCCGGGTACTACGGTCCGGAAGCCGGTTGCTCCCAGAGCTAAGCGCTAGTCAGCACCGGCACGCCGGTACAAACGTCAAAAGCCTTGGTGTAACCATCAGGGCTTTTGACGTTTGGCTTGAGAGCAGCGGTGGCAACCAAACTGCTGCCATACTTTGGGGAAAGCTTTGCTTACAGTATTTGGCAGAATTACCTTCATCAAGCCCACCTGCAAGGGTGCCGTTTGTTTAACCCCGTAAGCTGCTGGCTTAGTAGCCGGTGCAAAAGCAGTCTGTTCCATTATTTTTTGTCAACCAAAAGCTCCCGTGTGCGTTGAGCTTTTGGTTGAGTTATACATAGCTTCAGCACGGTTTACTCTAGCCTATCTATTTTTCTGTAACTGCTACGTGATAGGTCAATTTATACGTGACTTCTGGCACTATCTGCGCCATGGTGACCCGCTTTCTGCGCCTTTTCCAGCTGATCCACAGGATTGGAAGTTGTTCTTAATTCGGGCGCAACGGGCCCGGCACCGCCGCAAGCGGCCGGGGCTCAAGAGAAGCAAGAAAATAGCCGCCCTACTTTCACCTAATGAGTCGCCACTGCCGGAGTAGTGGCGCCGCCCCGCGGCAAGCCTGGCTTTTCTGCCGTCTGCTTTGAAGGCAGTACCAAGCACGAGCTATTTGCTACTGTAGCGCATTTCTACGGGGTTGGCCCATCACCAATGACCTCGGAAGCGTAGCAGGTTGCTCAGCTGCGGCAATACAGCAACCCTTGGCAGAGCGGGTAGTCCGGGCAGTGGAATGGAGAAGCTCTGCGGGGGCTTAATGCTGCCCCTTTCGGTTTAACCGGGCGTACCTTTGCGTATGACCTCCGCTAATTCTGCTCACTTTCACGCGCCCGCCGGCCACATTATTGGCCGGCACGACGGGGCCGTGCTGCGCGCTACCGGTATCCGCTACGCCCGGGCCGTCCGGTTTCAGGCCCCGGTAGCCGAACCACCCGCTACGGCCCCAATCCTGGCTACGGCCCCGGCTCCGGCCTGCCCGCAGGTAGCCGATTCCTTGCTGGCCCCCGCCCTGGGAAGCTTGTTTGCGGGCATCAGCTACGACGAGGACTGCCTGCGCCTTTCCGTCACGCGCCCGGCCGACTACCGCCCCGACGAGCAACTGCCGGTCGTGGTGTGGGTGCATGGCGGCTCCTACGTAACCGGGGCCGGCGACCTGCCCGTGTATGATCCGGCCGTTTGGGTGAGCGAGCAGCGCCTTGTGTTTGTGGCCGTGACGTATCGGCTGGGACTATTGGGCTTTCTGGGGCAGCAGGGCGGGGCGCCGCCCAACCTGGGCCTGCTAGACCTGCTCGAAGCCCTGCGCTGGGTGCAGCGCAATAGCCCGGCCTTCGGGGGCAACCCGGACTTGGTTACGCTGTTTGGGCAGTCGGCCGGTGCCGACGCCATTGCCCACCTGATGGTGGCCGAAGGCGCCCAGGGCCTGTTCAGGCGCGTGATTATGCACAGCGCCCCGCTGGGGTTGTCGCGCAACCGGCAGGCAATGAGCCGGGCCATGGCCCAGGCCGCGGGCAGCTTTGAGCCCACGGCCACTATCGATGAGGTGCTGGCCCGCGAAAGTACCGTAACGCAAGCTGCTCGGCGGTTTGGCCTGAAAAGCGGCATGCCCTTCGGCACGCAGTATGGTGCCCATCCGCTGCCTGAGGAGGGTCATGTGGACAAGGCCTGGCAAGCCGCCGCGCCCGGAGTGGATGTACTGATTGGAGCTACGGCCGAAGAAACCCGGTTTTTTGCGGTGCTCGACCCTAAGTACCGCCGTCTGCTGAGCCTGCCGCTGCTGGGGCGGCTGTTGGCGCGGCCCTTGGTGGCCATCAGTTCCCGGCTGGTGTATCTGCGGGCTACCAAAGCTTTTGCGCGCCGCCACGCCCGGGCTGGGGGCCGGGCCTACCACTTTCTGGTCTTGTTTCGGCCACCCGGTAGTGCATTTGGCGCGGCCCACACCATCGATTTGCCCTTGTTACTGGGCTCCCAGGCCAGCTGGTCGTTTGCGCCCATCCTGGGCCGGGCCACCTGGGAACAGGTGCAAGAAGCCGGCCGGCCGGTGCGGCAGCTCTGGGCCGACTTTGCCCGCAGCGGGGTGTTGCCGCCCCAAGTGGATATTGCCGGCGTGCTACGGGTGCGGCAGCAGTAGGGCTGGGGGTAATGCGGGGTTCCCGGGCAAAAACAAAAAGGCCTCTAGCGTGCTGCTAGAGGCCTTTTCTGTGGTCGTATAAGGACTCCGTACTTGTAGCATACTTGCGTACGGTTGCGCATTATTTCCAGCGTAAAGGCCGTTTAAAGGCTGCGGGGGTTGTTTGCTAGTTGCACGTTTTTGTACTGGTTTGAGGGTAATGTTTTACCTGTTGTTTTACCTTTCACGGCTTGGATGTACCTTCGTAGGGTAACAACGTCCCTAACCACATGGCAAGTGTAAAGGTACTCCTGATGGAGGAGAAGATAAATAAGGCCGGTGAGGCACCCGTGTACCTGCGCATTATTAAGGACAGGAAGCCGAAGTACATCTCCATTGGTCTACGGGTGAAGCCGCAAGATTGGAACAGCGACTTAGGGCGTGTGAAAAAGTCGCACCCTAAAATGGCACACACAAACGCTTACCTATCTGCTAAGCTCGCCGAAGCAGATGCAACAGCGTTGGATATGCAGCGGGAGTCGAAGTTCGTTTCGCCCGTCCAAATCAAGAACACCATCATGGGGCAGTCGTCGGAGAGCTTCCTCAAGTATTTCGAAAAGCACCTGCACACGCTGGAGAAAACTGGTAAGATTAGCTCACTGACCAAAGCTGCAGCTGTGTTCTCCAAACTCAAGGTTTTCTTGGGGACAAGCGACTTGCTCTTCGACGAGGTCACGGTCAGCTTCCTGAAGCAGTATGAGGACTACTTACACGACGAGCTGGGAAACTCGGTCAATACCATTCACTCCAACCTCAAGATCTTTCGTAAGCTCATCAACGACGCTATCCGGGAGGACTTGTTTTCCGTTGCCCGTGACCCGTTTCGGAAGTTCAAGCTCAAGTTGGAGAAGACGACTAAATCATACCTCTCAGAAGACGAGCTAGAGGCGTTGTGGACCTTGCCGTTGAAGGAGGGCCTTAAGCTTTGGCACCATCGGAACCTGTTCGTCTTCGCTGCTTACGCGGGTGGCCTGCGGATCTCCGACCTGCTCCAGCTCAGGTGGAGCAACTTCTCGGGTACCCACATCCGTATCACGATGCAGAAGACGAACGATGCTGTATCGGTCAAGGTGCCGAACAGGGCGCTGGAGATACTGCAGCTCTACCGTCACGATGGGGGTAAGCCATCTGACTACATCTTCCCTTTTCTTCATACGTATGTCGACTACACTGACCCCAGGGCGCTGCACAGAGTCATCTCGTCGGCAACCGCTTATGCCAACAAGAACCTGAAGATCATCGCTGAGCGGGCGGGAATCGAGAAGCACATCAGTTTTCACAGTTCGCGGCACACTTTCGCAACGAGAGCCCTGACGAAGGGGGTAGCAATTGAGTTGGTGTCCAAGCTGATGGGTCACCACTCTATCAACACGACACAGATTTACGCGAAAATCGTCAACGAGAAGCTCGACCAGGCGATGGACGCATTCAACTGATATTCATGAAGGAACCAAAGTCGGCTTTATTGTACTTCATGCGGCTAATAGAACGGGGAAAGCTCATCCAGCGACGCAATGCGTTTCACCACGAGTACACCCGCATGACAACATCCACACCGCGTATAGGGGAGGAGTGGAGCGAGGTCGAGTACGATGCCGAAGCAGAAACGCTTAGTTACAAACAGTCGGTTCTGTTTGAGCCCTCTGTTTCAATAACCCGCGACTTTGGGAAAGAGGTGTGTGCTCAGATACCAGAGAAGACCGAAAAGAGTATAGTTCGCATTTACAAGCAGGTGACTTCGGGGTCTCAGGCTGAGAGAACGGCCGCCTTCAAGCAGCTGATGCGGGACGTGGAGGGACTGATTAACATCGTCTCCGAACAGCAGGTGTACCATAGGTACCCATGCGTCTTCAAAGCCCTGGTCAGCATTAAAGACTTTGCTGTCTCACATAGTCCGCTGCAATCCGGAACGAGCTCAATAGAAGCACCTACTACTGAAGAGGAGCCGGTTGTTAGCTATCAGTACAAGTGCGTGGAGGCGGGTAGCAGCGCAGAGGACAAGGGTTTGACGAGCCGTTATCTGGGTGACTTGTTTCACAAATTACGCAGTGAGCTTCAGCTAATTGCTCCCGATACCTCAATTGAGGACTTCAGGGCGATATTCTCGGGGAAGGTTGTCCTTAAACCCGTCACGTGGACGGGGACCAACAAGCAGCTTCAGTACCTCTTCAAAACGATTGTGCCTAAGCTGAAGCTCCCTGGAGACAACAAGCCCAAAAAGTGGGTCGCGGTAGCTGCGTGTTTTGTCCATCGTAATGGCGACAGCTTCACCGCCAGTGAACTGGTGAGTACAGGAGTCAAGGATGAAAACACGCCCAAGAGGGACGAGATTAGAGAACTCGGCAGTGTGCTCCGGTAAGCTTCGTGTAGAACTCACTACAGGGAGCGCAAAATCTGTTGCCTATTTTGGTCTAGGGGTGATGTGGTGAGAGTGGCGTACAGATAGAGCCTACGGCTTTTTCCTGTGCCAGACACCGCAGGGCTACTACAAGTCTACTACAGGTAGTAGTGATGGGGGTTTTGTAGAGGTGATCTACACGGTTATTTCGCATTGTCAAACCGAAACGACCATTTCACTTCACCCCATATGGAAGTAGTAGTACTACACAACGAAGCGTTCAAGCAGCTTCAGCAGAACACGTTTATCTACATGAAGAAGCTCATGGAGGAAGAGCGTAAGAAGACCGCCATCGAATGGCTGGACAGTACCGAAGCCGCCGCTTTGCTCAAGATCAGCAGGCGCACGTTACAGACGTGGCGCGATGAGGGGCTGATTGGGTTCAGCCAGGTTGTTGGGAAAATCTACTACAACCGGGAAGAAATCGACCGCTTGCTACTGAAGCACCACCACAAGCCGTTTCGGGCAGTTGCGTAAAGACGTGTACGATAACCTACACCTGTATTTTCGCCTTCCCGAGCCTGTTCAGGAGTTTGAAGACGCTCTGGCACAATCGTCTGCCTTTGCCGGCAACGATGGCCAGACTGATGAAAGAGGACGCATCCAGGTTCGTTACCGTAACCTGCGTATCGAGTACGTCCCCGGCCAATACTGGGGCACTGTACGGGGTTCCCTGCACAGCTTCGCACAGGGGTCGAACGTCGGCATGTTTAACGCAGATGAAGCAGTAGACGCGTGCATTGACCTTGCTTCTGCCCTGGGACTGCCTCCTGAGGCTTTCGTAACGCGGAAGCTCGAAGCGGGAGTAAACATCGTCGTCCCCTCCTCGCCGCTTCCTTTTCTGGAAACACTGAGCTACCACAAAAAAAGCCGATTTTATCCGTTAGCTCCCCCAACAGGTTGCCTGCGGCCGTTAGAATACTTTGCAGTACACGCTGATTACAGGCTTAAGTACTACGACAAGGGAGCATACGCTGCCCGCCAGGGTATCCCATTGCCAATAGGTTGTCGTCACCTTTTGAGGTTCGAGGTTGTGTTTACGCGTGTCCGCGTCCTGAACAAGCTCACCGGACGCACCACACTGACTCTGGTAGACTTGGTGGCACCCGATGTATTCAATACTGTCGCTGCCTATGTGCATGAGCAGTGGGGAAAAACCGTTCGCCGACTTCCGTTTGACTACTCAGACCTATCCATAGCTGATGGCGCGCTCCTCTACTCAGGCGCAGACCTAGCGTGGTGGGAAGGAGTACGACCTCACGTTCCCAAATCAACTTTCAAGCGTAGGCAAGGAGACTACCGCCTGCTTCAGGAGCAAGCCAAGCTGCGTGAAGGGCCGCATCCGTATGACTTGCTCATGGCTGAGCACATTCAGTCGCTCTGCCCAGATGGGCTGCCACTGTTGACGGCAAGTCCCAAAAATGGTACCGTTCTCCACACATGTAATCATGTGGAAGTTGAGGGTAGGGTTGATAGAGAGGAGCGGCTAGTAGGAGTTGATTGGGACGAGAGCAGTACCCGGCTCTGGGCAGCATGATGCTTTGGTGGGTTAGAGGAGTACGGCAAGGGTACTACTTCATGCTGAAGTGAAGTTCGCTGGCATGGAAGTCGCCGACTACAAACCAACTTAGTGTTTCAACAAGTCGACTGCATGTTTACGGTCATGCGCAGGTTCATAGACCTGCTTGTGTTGCGGCCGTTACGGTACCCTCTGTCGCCATTGCGCAATCAAGCGTATTCACTGAGTAGTCCCGGAACTCAACGGGTAGGAAAGGGACTTGTTGGCGCCCGCGTTTTGAGAGAGCCGATAGTACTTAAATCTCCGTGTCGGAGTTGGTTATGGCTGGGTCATCAACCAAGTCACGCACCTCCAGCTCTAACGCACGGCTGAGGGAAATCAGCAGGTCGAGTGTTGGCGCGAGCTGTACACGTTCAATCCGCCTGATGGTGGACTGCTCTACGTTGGCGATGTCGGCCAGCTTCTGCTGAGAGTACCCGCGTTGTTTACGCAAGTACCGCAATCGATCAGAAAAGGCTTTGAGACCCGCCGGGTTTTTCACACGGCAAGCTGTCGCAAGCTACTAAACGGAATAAGGGCGTATACGCCCTTATTCCGTTTTTATGTTTTACTTGCGCGGGTAGTTATTTCGCCCTTTCACTCCTACACGCACCATGGCACCTACCTCATTCGACTCGACTCAACTCCTAGCGTATGCTGAAGCTACCCCTGTGGAGCGTATGCAGGCGATGACACACGCAATAGAGATACTGCAGCTGACGCTCCCACCCCTTTCCCTTAAAAAGTGGGTCAAGCTTTTCGAGCAGCGTGCCCCTATGTTGTGGAAAGCGGGAAAAATCGTTCAGGTCGACTTGGATGCCCTCGACGACTTCGCCAACTGGGTTGCGCAGTACCTAGAGGAGAAGAACAGTGTCGAAACCCCCAGCTTTGAAGGGGAAGCATACTACCTGGCGCGTAACCTGATGTACTACCAGGAACTAGCACAGGAGGTGATTGAGAGCAACCCCACTCTGAACTATGCACAGACGGACTATATGGTGAAGTCTCTGCTTCACCGTTTAGCAGCGGGTAACTCCGTAGCAGAGCAAGTCGAGTGGACGCGTAACAGCCTTACCCAAAACCAAGCCTGACGGGATGGTTCACGGTGGAGCGCTGAGTCAAGTGAACCAGGTGATGAAGAGCCATTTACCCGCTTCACTCCCCAAGTCAGAAACCCGTCCGGCTCGTATGCTGCCGAAACGGGTTTCTGAGAAGTGGCTTAGCTCAAGTACCAGTTGGTCATGCGACCATTGAGTGCTCCTTGTACCTGTTGAACAAAATCCAGGGCGTTGACTGACCTGTCCAGAAACTGGTCAATGTAGGTGGACTTGTTGGCCCCGGTGAACAGGTTGTAGAGACGCCACAAGTTGATGTCGCCGTTTGGCTCGCGGCAAAAGCTCTGGTCACGATAGTAGTCCTTGCAAACGCTGGCCAACTGCTGGTCTCCATAGAGCAGCGCCGGAATGTGCTGCTTGGTAGCAGCCGGCAGGTACTGATACATCCGACACCGTCCGATAAGTTGGGCGAACTGCTGCTCGGTAAGGGAGTACTCCGTTAGGGCCTGCATCTGGCGCAGGTGCCGGTGCAGGTCATAGGACTGCAGCAGCTGGATGATGGCCTTTTGCAGCTGCTCTAGGCTGCTCACGCGCACGTCCCCCATGCAGCCGTCAGTCCGGACGCAGAGGTTCGTACAGACCATGTTCTCGAAGCCCACGAAGAGCTTGAAGTGCTCCACGGCTCCCTTGCGGTTATAGAGGTTGTCCAGGTTGTAGGCTTTCACCCCACCCACGATCAGGGTCAGCCGGTTGCCGCCGATCGTATCGAACATGCTCGGTATCTCGATAGCGAACATCATGCGCTCGTAGTACAGCGTGCGCTCCCAGTCCTGTAGCTGACTGGCCGGCTTGTCCTTGGCATCCGGAATACGGCCCTTAATCGGGTGAGATACCCGGATCTGCGGTGTCAGAATCTCTTCCCCGCGAAACACGTCGCGTACAGCCTGCGCGGTGACCTGGATGAAGTCGGCTTGGCTGATCAGCGGCTCGTTGTCCTTCACGAAGACCGGAATGATATGGTCCCGCCGGATTTCTGAGAAGCTGGTTGCTGTCGTGTTGGCCTCGATGAAGGCGCGGGACGTGGAGGAAGCAAAAGAGGCCGACTCTTGCGGGTCGACCTCCTGAAGGATGTGCATTGGAGCTGGGGTGGCACTAAGCCGAATGAGCGAGGTTTCCATGAGTGGAGAGTTGTGAGGGTTGAGTAAAGAGTTTGTTATTGCCCACGCTGCTGGGAGCGTCGGACAGGGTTTGCAGGTGTTGTTTCTGGTCCTGGAACTCGGCCTTGAGGGCAACCTGGTACGCGGGCTCCAGGCGGTAGTAGAGTGCCAGCAGCTCATCCAGTGTCTGACAAAGGCGAATGGACTGACGGACATCGTCCTCGCTTTCCGGAGCCGGCAGGCCGGCAGCGCACCATTCCAGCAGCGCCTGGCCGGTGCCTTCCCCTAACCGGAACGGGGGCTGGTCCACGAACAGGCGGGTGCGGTCCTTGCTGGCTACGGCATGGTGCTTCGCGTCCAGCTCAAACACCAGGCTGAACTCGTAGTCCAGCCCGTCGCGTTGGATGCTCTTCATGCCCAGCTTCTCGGGCACTTGCTTACCGTTCTTCTCCGAAAGAGCGTATTCCGTCTTCGAGCGCACGGTGGCAATGATGTGGGCCGGGGAGCGTAGCAGTCGGTCCACGAAGGCATTGTGACGCGGCGTAACCTTACTCCAGGCCGTGAAGGAATTGCCCGGCAGGCTGGCGTGGTAGTCGAGCAGGTACTCCCAGCAGTGGGTGATGGAGTCCAGGATGATAACTTCCATTCCCGCTTGTTCACAGGTAGCCAGCGCATCCATGTACCGTTCCGGGGTGAAGGGAGCTGTAAGCGGCAGAACCTGGTACGCACCCAAGTCCGCGTAGAGGTGGGCTGAACCCCGCTCGCTGTCGATGATGGCTACTTTGGCCCAGTCGCCGGCCAGACCGTAGGCGACCAGCAGGGCACTCATGGTTTTGCCAGATCCGCTACTGCCCTGGAGCAACAAGCGCATACGGCATTGCCGGCGACTGGCCGGGTGAAGGAGGTGTTTCATAACTCTGCAGCAGTTAAACGTAAACGATGTAACTCGCCAGGCATCACGCGAGGCTGCATGAGGTGGGGGGTGGGTCGGTTGCCGCGAAGTACGGGGGGGTAGTTCCTGGTATACCCGGTACTCTCGCTCACGCGGGGTCCTCTTGTTTTTCCAGATTTTTTCCCGCACAAACGATACTCGTTCATGGCCCGCGCAGGGTGCTAATCTGACCGCTAAAGCTGCTCAGCAAGCTGCGCCCGCGTCCCAGGAGCTCAAGCCTGTCACGGCACACCAGAAGAACGCGCAACCTGTGCAAATAAAAAGCCCCTGCCTATGTGGTAGGGGCTTTTTCGTGTCTAGTGTTTAATGTAGGTCTTATTGCCGTTCTTGTTGATGTAGTACTGACCTCCTCTGGGTCCGGTTTGGATGTTGCGGCTTGGAGAACTAGAGCCCCCAGAACTACTACCTGAGCTGTAAGGAGTACTGGGAGCGGTGAACGGCGCTAGTTGCGACAACAGGATGTAGCCTTCCACACCATTGTAGTCGATGATTGCCCATTGCTTCCGACGAGTCCGCTTCACCATGATCTGACGAGTCGGAGAGAAGTGAGTCACAACCGAGGCGGACTCATCTGGCGATGATCTTAAATCTGCCCCATCCGCAGAAGGGGTCGTAAACAGGTTGATGACCACATCATCTACGGATTCATCTCGAACCGTCTGCGTCACGACGGGTGGCTTAGAAGTAGCACAGCCAAATAAGAGGGTGCTCGATAGGATAACGAGTAGAATTGCTTTCATAGTGGTAAGCTAACGAAAGGCGGAGAAGCACCTCACAGTCGAGGAGAGTTACTACACTTACCCAGACATTACAAGCCGCCCCTGACCAAACAGTAAGACCCGAATGAGGATGCGGGAAACAGTTGAGAAAGTGGGTGCCCATCGCTGACGTACGACAGGTTTCAGTACCCTAATTGAGGAGCAGTTGACCGAGTTAGCTATCTAATGTACTATCAAACCTCGAAGTCGGTGACCTCAGGAAGTCGGGGCGAAAGGGCATGATTCGAGTTCCTACTTGCTCGTGTGCACGCGCTGCAGTTTTACTCCGGGAACTGTGTTTTAGACAGATCGTTCTTCCGCTGCCGAAGGATACAGCAACGAAGTCGGGCAATATTTTCGGCTTTGTTTGCGGCACATGTTGCACAGGACCGAATTATGTCGTAGATTATTAGAGAGCACTACAGCAGCAAGAAGCCGTGTGAGTCCCGTTCACTAGTAGAACTTTTCCTCTACTGCGCCTGCTGTACCAATATAGCTAACTCGGTTTTTTTGCGTGGTTTTGTACCGGACAATAACCTAACTCCTGCCACTGGGCAGAAGCACGAGCAGTTGCCTGACCCGCTTCTGCAAAACACCATGTCCGTTTCTTCGGGCATGGTGGGCTAGTCGATCTTCGTCATGAAGGTTGAAGAGAGCAACGTTTTTCGACGACTTGTAACGACTCTCACTTGTGCTTCAGCGACCTTCTGGTTGCTGTATCAGGAGCGGCACGGAAGAGTCACTTTCCTGACGGGGGGCAGGGGGGTGACTTGTTTGAGCGGCAAGCGTACACGTCCTCTCTCGACAAGGGTCAGAGTGCAGACACGCTCTCAGCTCAAGTGAATGACAACCTGTGTGTACGTCGGCATATGAGCGTCACCCTTGTCGACAATCAGTGTGCAGCAATCATGAGCTTAGACGACATCAAAGGCGACGTTGCTGAGTTGAGCACCGTGGCCCAGGACCAAGCTGTGGGTGCCCTAGTCCAAGCAGTAGCTGCTGCACTATTTCCGGGAACCACGGGGCTAGAAAGCTGGCTCTGGCTTGGAGCTGTATACATGCTTCCAGACAAGAGCCAGCTTTATTACGAATCCAGACGGGTTACTTACTGCGCAATAGGAGCTCGAACCAGTGGTACCAGCCTGCGTGTGGTAGTGAGGAATAGTTGAGTGGTTACGCCTTTTCAGCTTTGAAGCCGGCGTCTTCCACCAGAGCCAGTATCTGCTCGTCAGTCACATCGCCGGTCACAGTCAGCACCTTATTGGGATTTGCGGTATCGACCTGCCAAGAGGTGATGGCTTTCTCGCCATTGAGGGTGGGCGTTACGGCTTTGATGCAGCCGCCGCAGTTGATGTTGGTTTTGAATTTGAGGGTTTGCATGCCAGGAGTGGTTGGGTAATCCCGAGCACGTCGGGCTACGGAAACAGAACAGGCAAAACTATAGAGAACGTGCAGGTGCAAGGCTACAGAATTAAGCCGTGGACTTGCATGATTTCGCGCTCGGTGTGGGTTGGAGTTAAAAACAAAAACGCCCGGTAACCGGGCGTTTTGTCTCATGGAATAGGGCCGGCTTTTCTACCAGCACTGGGTTAAGCTGCCGAGTTCATGGCGGCGCGGCAGGCTTGTTCGCAACGACGGCAGGCTTCAGCGCACTCTTTACAATGCTGCATGTGGGCACCATGCTTCTCGCATTCGGTGGCGCAGATGCCGCAAATTTCGGCACACTCGCGCATGACGTGCATGGCGTGCTCCGAGCCCCGGGCCACGAAGCGGGCGGTGATGGCGCAGATGTCTGCACAGTCGCGGTCGATGCTGATGCAACGCGCCATCATCTGCACGTCCTGCTCTTGCAGGCAGGCGGTAGCGCAATGCTCACAGGCAGCGATGCAGGCGTTGAGAGCGTCGAGGAGGGATTGGTTTTGAGCGTGCATGGGAAAGGGGGTTAAGGTTGGAAAAAGAGACAAAAAAGCGAGAGGCTGCCGGATAGTGCTGCATGCCGACTTATACGGCGGGCTGCACGGGGTTGAGGTCGTTGGGCGGCGTGAGTGGCTGGGCGTCGAGCTCCTGCGGGTGGGCATCGAGGCTGATGTCGCTGTGCCCGCGGCGGTACTGGGCTAGAGCTCGTTCGCCAAACAGCCAGAAGACCACCGGCGTCACGATGATGTCGAGGAAGGTGGAGCTGAGCAGGCCGCCGAGGATGACGGTGGCCACGGGGTAAAGGATTTCCTTGCCCGGCGCGTCTTTAGCCAGCGTGAGCGGCACCAGGGCCAGGGCGGCTACGAGGGCTGTCATGAGCACAGGTACCAGACGTTCGAGCGAGCCGCGCAGGATCATCTCCTTGCTGAACTTCTCGCCTTCGTGTTCTACGAGGTGGATGTAGTGCGAAATCATCATGATGCCGTTGCGGGAGGCAATGCCGGTGAGGGTGATGAAGCCCACCAGCGAGGCAATGCTGAAGGTGCCGCCGGTGAGCAGCACCGCCACTACCGAGCCGATAAGGGCCAGCGGGATGTTGAGCATAATCTGGCCCACCATGAGCGTGGACTTGAAGTGCGAGTACAGCACCAGGAAGATGCCGGCCAGCGAAAACAGGCTTAGCCAGAGAATCTTGCTGGAAGCCGACTGCTGGCTTTCAAACTGGCCGCCGTAGGTGAGGTAGTACCCGGCGGGCAGCTTGACCTGCTGGGCAATGCGGGCCTGCACTTCTTTGACCGTGCTGCCCAGGTCGCGGTCGGCCACGTTCATGGAGATGGTGATGCGACGTTGGGTGTTTTCGTGGTTGACGGTGTTAGGGCCGGGCTCATAGCTCACATCGGCCACCTGACTCACCGGGATAAGGGCACCAGACGGCGTTTCGATACGGGTATTGGCGATGGTGGCCACGTCGCTGCGCTGGGCTTCGGGCAGCTTCACGATGAGGTCGAAGCGTTTCTGGCCATCGAGCATCTGGGATACCACATCGCCCTGAAACAGCGTTTCGAGGGTGGCCACTACCTGACCGCGCTCCAGGCCGTAGGCGCGCAGGGCGGCGTCGCGGGGTCGCACCAGCAGCTGCGGAATCTGTACCTGCTTCTCCACCTGTAGGTCGACCACGCCGGGCACAGTGCTCGCGGCGTTGCGGATGTCATTTGCGTAGCGACGGAGTTCTAGCAAGTCGTTGCCGAAGACTTTGATGGCCACCTGGGCCCGCACGCCGGAGAGCAGGTGGTCGAGGCGGTGAGAAATGGGCTGGCCGATGTTCACGTTCACGCCGGCAATGAGGCTGAGGCGCTGGCGCAGGTCGGCCAGGATTTCGTCGCGGCTGCGCATCTCACGGCCCTCCTTTTTCAGCTCCTCTTCGGTTTTGAAGGCCACCTCGATTTCGGAGTTGTTCACCGACTCTGCGTGCTCGTCCAGTTCGGCGCGGCCGGTGCGGCGGGCGGTGTAGGCCACTTCCGGAATCTTGAGCATCTGCTGCTCGCCCAAGGTGCCGAGCTTGTTGGACTCGGTGAGCGAAGTGCCGGCCGGAGCCGAGAAATTGACGGTCAGGGAGCCTTCGTTGAAGGGCGGCAGAAACTCGGTACCGAAGAAGGGCACCATGGCCGCGGCGGCGAGGAAGAGGACGGCCGTGGTGGTGAGAATGACTTTGGGGTGCGTCAGGCCCCAATTCAGCAGGCGCGTGTCCTTGCCCTTGAGCCAGCGGATGAGGCGGCCTTCCTGCTCGGCTTCGCGAATCTGCTTCATCTTGGGCAGCAGGTAGTAGCAGAGTACGGGCGTAACCGTGAGCGACACGAAGAGCGAGGCCACGATGCTCGTGATGTAGGCAATGCCCAACGGCGCGAAAATGCGGCCTTCCATGCCTTCCAGCGCAAACAGCGGCAGGAATACCAGCACCACGATGATGGTGGCGTACACGATGGAGTTGCGCACCTCGGAGCTGGCCGCGTAGATGACCTGCAGGGCGGGTTTGGGCTGCGGGAGGTGCTGGTTTTCGCGCAGGCGGCGGAACACGTTTTCCACGTCCACGATGGCGTCGTCGACTAATTCACCGATGGCTATGGCCAGACCGCCGAGTGTCATGGTGTTGATGCTGATGCCGGCGGCCCGGAACACCAGGGCCGTGACCAGCAGCGAGAGCGGAATGGCGACCAGGGAAATAAACGTGGTGCGCACGTTCAGCAAAAAGGCAAACAGCACGATGACGACCAGAATGGCGCCGTCGCGCAGGGCTTCTTCCACGTTGGTAATCGACGACTCGATGAAGTCGGCCTGCTTGAACAGGCGGGTGTTGAGCTGCACGTCCTTGGGCAGGGAGGGCTGCAGCTCGGCAATGGCTTTCTCCACGGCCTGGGTCAGGCCCACGGTGGCCGCGCCGGGCTGCTTCTCGATGCTGAGGATGACGGCGGGTTGGCCGTTGACGCTGCCATCGCCGCGCTTGAAGCGGGCACCGAACTCGACGCTGGCCACCTGCTTGACAGTGATGGGCGAGTTCTCGCGGTAGCCGACGATAATGTTTTCGATGTCTTGCACCGAGCGCAGGCGGCCGAGGTTGCGGATGAGGACTTCGGAGCCGTTGCGGTCGAAGAAGTTGCCCGTGGTGTTAAGGTTGGAGCGGCGTAGGGCCTCTTCTACCTGCGTCACGGTCAGGCCCACGGCGTTGAGGCGGGGCATGTCGAGCAGCACCTGGTACTGCAGGTTGTCGCCGCCGATGGGAATGACCTGGGCCACACCGGGGATGCTGAGCAGGCGCTGGCGCACGGTGTAGTTGGCCAGGGTGCGCAGGTCGGCCGCGGTGGTCTGGCCGTTGCTGCTGGACATGCCGACGAGCATAATCTGGCCCATGACTGAGGAAATGGGGCCGAGCACGGGCGTGACGCCCGTGGGCAGCTGCTCGCCCACGGTTTGCAGCTTTTCGGCCACGATCTGGCGAGCGGTGAAGATGTCGGTGCCATAGTCGAACTCTACGAACACAAGACCAAGGCCGATGGCGGAGTTGGAGCGAACAGCCGACACGCCTGTGGCGCCGTTGAGGGCGGTTTCGACCGGCAGCGTCACGAGGGCTTCTACCTCCTCGGGTGCCATGCCGGGGGATTCGAGGAAGACCGTTACGCGGGGGCGGTCGAGGTCGGGCAGCACGTCGACGGGCAGCTGGCGCGCGGTGTAGGTGCCGGCAATGAGCAGGCCCGCCGCGAAGGCCAGCATGAGCAGCCGGTTCTGCAGGGCAAAGCGGATGATTTTATCGAGCATCCCGCTATTGGTTGAGGTAGATGGATTTGAGCTGGTAGGTGCCCACGGTTACCACCCGGTCGTTTTCGTTCACGGTGCCGCCGAGCAGCACGGTTTGCTCGCCGTTGGCGGAACCGGGCTGCACGTAGCGGATTTTGAAGGTTTCGGGGTCGGTGTGCACGAATACTACGGGCTTTCCATTGAGGTCGGTGAGGGCCGAGGTGGGCACCACGAGCTGCTTGGGGCCGTTGCCGGCCTGGCCCACCACCTGCACGTTCACAGCTTGGCCGGCGCGGAAGGAATTGCCTTCGGCGCCATCGAGCTCAAGGATAAGCTGGCGGGCCTGGTTCACGGGATTTACGGCGTTGCTGAACACCACCAACTTGGCGGGTGCACTGCCTTCCTGACCCTGCAGGCCTTCGACCCGAAACTGGGCGCCGGGCGTGATTTTGGGCAGGTCCTGGGCGAAAACTTCGGCCGTGACGCGCAGCTTGCCGGGGTTGAGTACGCGGAACAGCTCGTCGCCTTGGGTGACTTGCTGCCCTACGGCGAGGTTGAACACGTCGACGGTGCCGCTGATGGGCGAGGTGATGGTGGCGCGGCGGCTGCTGGCCTGGCCATTGTAGATGGCCGCGTTCTGGCGGGCCTGGCGCAGGCGCAGCTCGGCAGCTACCACGTCTTTGCGGGCGGCGATGTCGGCAATGCTTTGCAGGCGGGCGTAGTCCTGCTGGGCGGCGCGCAGCTCAGCCTGGGCGTTGGCCCGCTCGGTGCTGAGGCCGATTTGCTGGGTGGCGTCAAGGGTTTGGTCGACCATGGCTAACGCCTGGCCGGCGCGAACTGGCTGGCCCACCTGAGCCGAGAGGCTCACGATGCGCCCGGTTTGGGGTGCTATCACGCGGCCCTCGCCGCCGGCGGCCGAAGAAACGGTGCCGTAGAGCGTGAGGCGGTTGTAGGTAGCGGAATAGCCGGCAAGGGCGGTGCGCACGCCAAAGAGAAACTGGCTTTCCTTGGGCAGGGCTACGGCGTCGACCAGCCCCACGCCGGCAGTAGGCTGGGCACCCGCGCTATGGTCTTCGCCTCCATGAGCGAACAGATGGGTGGGTGGGGGCAGCAGCACGGTGAGCACCGCCGCCACGGCGGCCGTAGCCGCGAGGAGTTTAGGCGTGGTTTTCATAAACGGGAGGCGTGGAGGTGGAAACGGGCGCAGCCGCGCGGCGACGCATGAGCAGCACGGTGAGCAGGATGCCAAAGGCGAAGGCCCCGACCAGGGCCAGAATGGTTTTCCAGGAGGAGAAAATGGACCCGTCAGCGTGGGTGGCTTCGGGAGCTACGGGCAGCTTCTTGCCCACTTCCAGGCCCTGCAGTGCCATCAGGTCGGCTTGGGAGCCGGCCACAATGTTGACGGCGAGGCTGTATTTCTTGTTCTCCGGAAAGCTGCTTTCGACTAAGTAACTGCCGGGCTCTTTCTCGGACACCGCGAACTTGAGGGCCGGCGCTTCGGGGCAGGTGATGGTGACCTTGGCACCTTTGATGGGCGCGTTGGTGGCGTAGTCGGAGATGAAGAGGCGTAGGTCAGCGTCTTTCCCCTTTTCGAGGGGCTCGAAACGCAACAGCAGTTCGAACTTCTCGGACAGGGCCGCTACCGAAAACGTGGTGGGGAAGGCACCGCCGGAGGCTTTGGCGGTGCCGCCGTGGTCCTCGCCGCCGTGGGCGCGGGCCGGGCCGACTTGCCACAGGGCCAGCAGCACCAGCAATAGCGTGATTTTAAGGGAGGGTCTCATAAGCTGGGGTTACTGGCCGCGGAGGTAATTGAGTTCGGTGAGGGCCTGCCGGTAGTCGCGGATGGTGGTCAGGTAGGTATTCTGGATGGTAAACGCCTGGTTGAGGCTTTGAATCAGAACGAGGTAGCTGATTTCACCGGCCCGGAACAGGCGCTGCGACTGGCTGATGATGGCCGTGGCCTGGGGCAGGCCGGTTTGCTCGTAGTAGGCCAGAGAGGCGGCGAACTTGCGGGTGTCGGCCAGGGCCTGCTGGTACTGGGTGCCGAGCTCCAGCTGCTGCACCTGCGCCTGCGCCTGGGCAGCTTTGGTGCGGGCCGTGGCCGCCTGCAGCTGCGAACGGTACGTCCAGAAGTAAATGGGCACTGACACCCCGAACTGTAGCCGGTACTTGAAGGGGGAATCTGCAAAGGCCTGGTTCTGGTAGCCCACGGTGAGGGCTGGCGTACGGCGGGCCCGCACCAGGCTGATACCCGACTGGCTCAGGCCCACGTTTTGGGCGTAGTAAGCCAGCGTAGGGCTCTGGGCGAGGGCAACGCTGTCCTGCACGGGCAAGCTGCCAAGCAGTTCAGTTCCGATGCGGGCCAGCTCTTGGCCGGTGCGGCGGAGGTCAGTGCCGGTGGTGAGGTTGGCGTCGGGCTGGCCAAGCAGCAGGCCGAGGCGGCGCTGGGCGGAGCGGCGGTCTACCTGGGCCTGGGCCAACTGGTTGGCTACCTGGCGGGCTTCGGCCTCGGTGCTGATGCGCTGCAGCGACGTGACTTCGCCGGCTTTGAAAAGGCGGTCGGTGGCCACGCGCAACCCTTGGTACAGGCTGTCCTGGTAGGTGAGCTGGCGCACCTGGGCTTCGCTCACTTGCAGGGTCAGGTAAGCTAGGCGTACGTCGCGGCGTACGGTGGCGCGGTTCATGTCGAGACCGCGCTCGGCCAGGGCGATGCCGGCCTGGGCGTTGCGGGCCTGCTGGCGGTACACGGTGGGAAAGTCGATGGTTTGCACCACGCCGGGGGCCCACCGTTCGCCTGTTGGAGCGGAGAATAGGAAGTCGGGGTTGCGCAGCGAGAAGCTGCCGCGCTTGAGGGCGCGCTGCTCCTCAATTTCCTGGGTGGACTGGCGCAGGCGCGGGTGCCGGCGCAGGGCCTGGGCTTCGGCGCTGTCCGGGCGCACCACAACCTGCTGGGCTACGGCCGGCACCGAAAACAGGGCCAGCAGGAGTATCAGCAGCCACGCGGGCCTGTAAGTGCTTGGTTGTGTTTGCATGAGAGTGAAGAGGCATACACCTCGCGCTGGTGGTGGACGCGGGGCGGGTATTCCGAATGAGGGAGTGGGTAAGACCCCGGCGCCTAGTTAGGCTTTCTTTTCCAGCGTCATTTCGCAGGTGGGGCACTTGCCGGGCTTGTTGCTGCGGCTGCCCTCACAACCCATGGGGCACTCGTAGACGGCAGCCGAGCCGCTCATCTTGCCGCCGTTTTTGGCCTGCCAGTCCTTGAACTGCTGGATTTCCTTCTGCTGGGCGTCAATCATGCCCTGGGCCATTTCCTTAAGCTTGGTGTCGCGGCCGTGGGCCAGCTCGGCCTTGGCCATGTCGATGGCGCTCTGGTGGTGAGGCACCATCATGGCGGCGAAGTCTTGGTCTACGTTGCCGGTGGGCTGGCCCATGTTCATCATGTCGTCCATCGAGGTTTTCATCTTGCTGGTGAACGGGTCGGCGGGGTCCTGGGGCTTGTAGTTGGTAGGGGCGCCGTCGAGGCGGGTGGCAATGGCTTCGAGGTCCTTGATTTCCTTCTGCTGGTCGTCGCTGATTTTCTGAGCCATGGCGCGCAGGGTCGCGTCTTTGCCTTCCTTGAGCTCCAAGGCCGACATGTCGACGGCACCCTGGTGGTGGGCCATCATCATGTGGGCGAAGTCGTGGTCGGTGTTGCCGGCGGGCTTGAACGACTCCATGTTCTTCATCATGCTGGTCATCACGGCCATCATGCCCGAGGCGTTGGCGTCGTGGCTCATGCCCGAGTGGTCCATGCCGGCCATGCTGCCGGCGGAATCAGCCGAGGTGCTGGCTTCGGTGGTGGCCGTAGTGGTGGTTTCGGCAGATTTGTTGCTGTCGCCGCAGCTGCTGAACAGGCCGGTGCTGATACAGAGGGAAGCGAGGAAGAAAGCGGACTTTTTCATGGGTTAGGGCTTGATGGGTTGGGAGGTGAGTTAGGCTTTGACGTTGACGGTGAAGTTGCCGGTGTGAATGGTGCCGGCGTGGTTGAACTGCAGGAAGACGCGGTAGAGGCCGGGGGCTTCGAAGTTGGTGTTGAAGCCGATGGCGGGGCCTTTGTCGGCCTGATCGTTGGGGTGCACGTGCAGGTACCGTTCGGTGTCTTCACTGATGACCACGACGTGGCCGAGGGCCCCGAGGTAGTTGTCAAGGTCAGTGACGGGGTGGCCGCCTTTGGTGAGGTTGATTTTCATGGCCAGCAGCCGGCCGACTTTCAGGTCTTTGTCGAAGGAAAGCGTGGCCTGGTAGCCGTCCTGGCTCCACTGCATCTGGTCCTGGCTGTACTTGACGGGCGTGTACTTGGGGCCCTGTACCGTGACGGGCTGACGGCCGAGCTGGTGGCTGCTGCCGTCGGGCGTGTAGTCCTGAAACAGCACATAGTCGCCACCCGTTGCGAAAGTGAAGGGCGCGCGATAGTTGCCTTCAGCGGTGTACTCGGGGTGCTCGTGGTAGAAGGCCGAGAGGTCTTTGCGCACGATGATGAGGTGGATTTTCTTTTCGTGCACCACGGCCAGCGGCACGGGGGCTTGTTCATTGCCGACTTCCTGCGGCGTGTAGGTGAGCGTGACGGGCTGGCCGGCGACCATCCGCATAGGGGTGGGCGCAAACTTCATTTGGTAGGTTTTGCCGTTGCTCACCTGGTCGTTGTGCACCAAGGCCATGCCGCACTTGGAGCACTTCTCGCCCTCCTTAGTGCTGGTGACCTCGGGGTGCATGGGGCAGGCGTAGGTGTGACCACCGGCGTGCCCGGCGGTGCTGTCGGCCGCGGTGCCTGTGGGTGTGGTGACGGTATTGGTGGCGCTGCTCGATGAATCGGAGGAGCAACTTGCGACGGTGAAGAGGCTGGCGCTGGCCAGCAGGTAAACGAGGAAACGGTTCATGAAAAATGTACTAACTGGGGATGAGGAAGCCGAGCGGGTGGGGTGCTCAGGCCTGGAATTGCTGCCAGAGCACGAAGCCAATGGCGGCGGCTAACGCGACGTAGAGCAGGCCGCGCAGCAGCTGGCGGAACGGACCGCGGGGTGGCGGGCCGGCGGCCGGTTCGCAACAATCTTTCATTGCGGAGAGGGAAAACCCGGAAGTTGAAGGGAATGGTGGGCGGCCTTAGGCAGCGCGACGGGCAAACGAAAAGGCCCGCCCCGGACATAGCATGGCTATGCCGGCGCGAGCCTTAGCGCGTCGGAAAAATCAGACAGTCAGCGACTGGATAAAAATGCGGATGTCGGGTATTTTGGGGGGCAGGTGCCGCCGGGGCACCAACTGCACCGCCAGAGTGCGATTCCACTGGCCGGCGAAGGGCCGGAACTGAAAGTCCTGGGAATCAGGCAGCAGGGCGGGTACGGGGCTGAGCAGCTGCTTCTGGCCCGGGGTGGTGAGCGAGGAGAGCAGCGAAGCCGACTTGTCTTTGCAGCAGTCGTGGCTGCGGCTGGATTTCTTGTGCGAGTGCCCGGCTACGTCTTTCTTGACTGTCTTGCCATGGCCGTGGCAGCCGGGATGACTGGGCTTAGCGGGAGGCGTTTCGGCGCAGTGGCTGCCTTTGGACATGCCCATTATCCCGCCGCGAGTGGTCGGGTTCATGGTAGCGCAGTAGCACTGGCCCACGAACACGTTGACGAAGACGAGCAGGAAGCTCGTCGCCAGCAAACGGCGGAAGGGGAAGAGACTACGGAACATACCAAGCCGGATGAAACACGGACAACCGCAAAAGTAGGAAAGAACCCGTGAGCAGTTGAACTGACCTTTTACCGCTTTGCGTGGTGAATGGTTCGGCGCTTGCTGATGCCAACGTGCTGCCAATGAGGGCGGGCGGTGCTTGGTTAACTGATTTTGGGGCGCAAACGTGCCGGTCCGGCTACTTGGAGGAAAGCGGCGGGAGCAAGATTATACAAGATTCGAACATGATTCTGTTGGCGTCCGGCGAGCAGACCATGGCCGAGGTGGCGCAGCAACTCGGGTACAGCAGCCCAGCGAATTTGTCGCGGCAGTTTCGGCAGGTGACGGGGCTGACGCCGACCAAGTACCAGCGGCTGGGGCCGGAGAGCCACGCGCAGCGGAGCTTGGATGCTTTAACATAGTGGCCGCCGGAATTTGCCGGCGGCCACCAGATTCCGGTGGCCAGCCTGGAAGCGGCCTGCCACTGGCTTCGGCTGGCTTAGGGCAAGCGCCACACGGGGCAACTAGCAAAGCCAGAGGACTGCGCGGCGGGTGGGCTGGGGGCGTTAGTAGTTGGCCGCTTAACTTGTGGCCTTTCAGCAACCCCTCAATTTAACCCTCATGAAAAAGCGCATTTTACTCATGTTACTCGCGGCGGCTGCGCTGGGAGCTCCCTCGTTGGCTGCTCGCAATGGTGTACTGTTTGCTACGGAATCACGCAAGCCTACGCCCGGCACCTACGTGCTGCAGCCGCAGCTGAGTACGCTGGGCTGGCTGGCTAAAAAAGTGACCGGTCAGCACAACGGCACCGTCCAGTTCCAGAGCGGGCAGGTGCTGGTGAAAGGCAGCCAGATTGTGGGCGGCACTTTTACCGTGGACATGACCTCCATCAAGGACAACGACCAGAGCGAGCGGCTGGTGGGTCACCTAAAGTCCGACGACTTCTTCGGTGTGGACAAAAATCCCACGGCCACCTTCGTTATCACCAGTGTAACGCCCATTAAAGGCGCTGCCAAAGACGCCGACAATGTCACCATCACCGGCGATTTGACCATCAAAGGCAAAACCAACCCGTTGAGCTTTCCGGCCAAAGCAGGCGTGAAAAGCGGCGTCGCCGCGGCCTCGGGCACAGCCACTATCGACCGCACCAAGTACGACATCCGCTACCGGTCCAAATCTTTCTTTGAAAGCATTGGTGACAAGGCCATTGACGATGCCTTTACGCTGACATTCAATGTTATTGCGAAAGCCGACGGTGTAGCTACCCGCTAAAAGTCCCTGGCACACCCTGCCGCAACGGCTGCTGCCGAGGCGGGAAGAGCCGTTGCGGCAGGGTGTGTATTCGGGTGATCATGATCTGACGGGTTCTCCCACTTGGCGTCCGTGGCGTAGGCCGTCCAAACTCCAGATGCCTGCGCCGTGGGCGGCGATGTAGAGAAAAAGGAAGCAGAACAGCACGGCGGCCTCGCCCTTGTTGACGATGGGCAGCGGGCTTTGCGGAAAGTGGGCCATGAAGTAGGCCGCGGCCATTTCGCCGCTGGCCAGAAACGCCGCAACGCGGGCGAAAAGCCCCACGGCGATGAGCAGGCCGCCCACCAGCTCAATAATGCCGGCCACCCCCATCATCGAGGCAAGGGGCACCTGCGGGCCGCCGGGAAAACCGAGCAGCTTCTGGCTGCCGTGCATGGCGAAGAGCAGCCCGGCGACGATGCGCAGCAGGGCGAAAGCATAGGATGCGTAGGTTGTGTTCATATTTCAGTGGAAAAGAGGTGCGGCCTTTTTACGAAATGCGGCTGGGCACGTTGGCAGTGCCTCCAACCTTGAACGCAGTGTGTGTGTAAGCGTAACTTGGCTTACCGGCTTTGAGCCGGCGTATTCGTTCACGTTTCTTTCTATTCCGGTTCGATGGCTCATTCTTCTGTTTCCCGGCGCGAGGCCCTGCGCGCCGCCGCGGTGTTGGGCGCCACCACGCTGCTGAGCGGCTCGCCCTCACTGACCAGCGCGGCATCCGTTGCTGCTCCGGGCAAAACCCCGCCGCTGAGCCAGGCCGACCAGACGGCCATTGATGCCGCGCTGGGCAAGAAGGGCACCTACAACGAGGCGCAGGCCACCCACCTGATAAGCCTGCCCCGCAACGACCTGAAGGTGAAAATCAAGGGCGAACCGGTACCCATTGCCTTCGGCTTTGGCGGATGGGTGGCCATCAAGCACACGCTGGACGGGAAGTCCGCGATGCTGATGAGCGACACGGTGCTGCTGCAGGAAGAAGTGAACCCGCTAATGTCGGCTGCCTTGGCCAACGGGCTGGAAATCGGGGCCGTGCACAACCACTTCTTCTACGAGGAGCCCCGCATCTACTACATGCATATTTCCGGCATGGGCGCCTCGGTGGAGCTGGCCCGGAAGTTTGCTGCCACGCTCAAAGATTCCAAGCTGCTGCCTGCCAACCAGCCGCAGTCGGCTTCGCCGGGGCCGGCGACCCCGGGCAACGCCACCCCCGCCGCGGGCCCACTCACGGGCAATGAGCTGTTTGACCTGGCCGCCCTCGATGCGCTGGTGAAGTACAAAGGCGTGGTGAACGGACCCTCCTACAAGTACACCGTGGGCCGCGACGACTTGCAGTGCCTGATGATGGGCACGGAAATGACGGCTGCCATCGGCCTTAATTCCTGGGCGGCATTTGCCGGTCGGCAAGACGACGCCCACATTGCCGGCGACATTGCCATGCTGGAGCACGAAGTCAACCCCGTAATTAAAACCCTGCGCGCCCACAACCTAGAAGTGGTGGCCGTGCATAATCACATGCTGGGCGACACGCCGCGCATGATGTTTCTGCACTACTACGGGCGCGGCCCCGCTACGCCGCTGGCCACCGGATTCCGCGCCGCGCTGGACCAGTTGGGCAAAGGCCCGGCCAGCAGCATGCGGGGGATGAAGCATTAAGGGTCGTTGGCGCCGTCTTGGACCCGATGAGGGCACGTAATGTTAAAGAGTGACAAGCCACCCTATGCAGCTAACAAGGGTGGCAGTTAGGTATTCCACTGCTCCGACAACTGGCAGGCCACAGCGTAGCGCCGGAGACGGTCCATGTTCAGCCCGCCGCTGGCGTGCAAAGCCGTCAGAGCCGACTTCAGCGCAGCTTCTGACGCGAAGGGAGCAAGCTCGGGAATCTGCCCGACGTCGACCAGCATTTTCTCAGGCCGGGCCGTGGGAATGCCTTTGACGCGGCGGACGGGGGCACTAGGGCGCCAGGCACGCACCAGCACTGAGCATAGTGCCGATGTGGTGGCAACGGCTGCTTCGGCCTGATGGTTTTCCAGCACCTGCCGGGCGTAGTTCACTTCAGCCCAACTCACTTCTACCACCAGCAGGTCGGGCAAGTCAGGTAGGTAGGGATGGAGCCATTGTGTGGACCACAAGCAGCCCAGCGGCAACACCAAATGAGCCTGTAGCTGCTGCCATACACCCAGCCAGGCCGTTTCCAGCATGGTGCCGGGTGCGCTGGTTACCAGCGGTGCCTCGAAGGAAAAGCAGTTTCCGCCCACCTCGTACAACAACTCGTTACGCAGCAGTTCCTGCCGAATGGTGGGCCAGATGGCGGGGGCAACGGCCGAAACAAGCTGAGTAAAACCGGTCAGGAGCTGCGCTTCGGAAATCTGCTTTTGCCCATGAAAGCGGCTCCGCAGTCGGGGCCAGGCGTGCAGCACCTCGGCGAGTGGAGCGTTATAGGGTTTCATGGTGGGCCGAATTGGAGGTCCTGCCACTTCCGCAGGCTCTACCACTTAGCGGCTACAGTCAGGAAAAAGCTGCGCCCATCGGAAGGCAGGATGCCGGGGCCGGGGTAGCCAGTGGCGCGGCGGGTGAAGTAGATGGCGTCGGCCAGGTTGTTCACGCTGCCTTCGAGCTTGAGCCAGCGCCGCTCCCATGACACGGAGGCGTCGAGCACGGTGTAGGCTGGAATGCGACCCACCACGGCCGACACGCCGCCCAGCTCGGCCTTGGTGGCGTCGGTATACTGCTTCGACAGGTAAGTGGCCTGCAGCGAACCTTTGAATGGTCCGAAGCCCACCCGGGCGCCAGTTTTGAGGTTGACATCCGGCACAAACTCGACCGGGTTGCCTTTCACGCCCGCAATTTCGCTTTGCGTGTAGCGTCCCCGAATCAGAGCCAAGTTGCCGAAGGCGGCTAGCGACCAGCGGCCCGGCTCGACGGCGGGGTGGGCAGCGCGCAGCAGGTCTACTTCAGCGTATGATTCAACGCCCAGAATCAGGGCGCGGCCCACGTTGCTGCGGCGGCGTAGCACCCGGTCGGCAGCATCGTAGGTCTGTACTTCGCCGATGCGGTTGCCGTACTGCAGGGCAAACAAGCTCACGTCGTAAGTCAGCCACTGGCCCTGCTCACCGCGCAGGCCCAGGTCGGCGGAGTAGCCGCGCTCGTCCTGCAGGTTGGGGTCGATAACGGCCGAAGGGTTGGCAATGCGCATGTCCGAAAACGTGATGGAGCGGTAGTTCTGCGAAATGTTGCCATAGAGCTCCCGCGTTTCCACCGGCTTATAGCTCACGCCGATGCCGCCCAGCACGAAGCCGCGCGGGCTGAGCCGCTGCTCGTCCTTTTGGATGATGGCGTCGATGTTATTGGCGTTATCGCGAATCACGTTGCCGTAGGTGCCCTGCGATTTTGTGCGAATGTACTCGTAGCGCACCCCGGGGGTCACCGACACCTTGTCGCTGAGGTAGAAGATGTTTTCGGCAAACACCGCCACGTTCTGGTTAGGAAACTCGAAGTCGGAGAAGCTGCTGGCAAACGTCTCGCCTTCCGGCCCCACGTAGCGAAAATCGGCTCCCCGACCCGTTGGACCGAAACCCTGCACGCTGTGGTTGTAGCCGTGGTAGTAGCGCGTGCCCAGCAGCAGCACGCCGGTTTTGCTGCCTAGCTGGTAGCGGTTCAGGTAGCGAGCTTCCACGCCATAATTCTGAAATTCGCCGGTGATAAGGTCGCGCAGATAGAAGTCTTTGTCGGGCAGCTCCACCTGATTGGGCCGAAAGCCCAGGGACTTGCGCGTAGCCCGCAGTCCAAAAGCCAGCACGTTAATATTGGATTGGGGGGTGAGCTTCCAGTCGGCCGAGGCATTGAACAGGTTCCAGTCCACGGCAAACCAGTTCCGCTCGCGGTTGCTCTGCCGGGCATTCTGGACAAACTGTGCGTCGCTCAGGCCGCCGGGCTGCTGGGCCAGGTAGTCCATGTGAGTGACCTGAGTACCGACCTTGAAATTCTCCGTAAACTGATAGCGCACGTCGGCGTAGGCCGTTTTGCTGTCGAAGTGGGAATTGGGCCGCCAGCCGTCGCCGCGCTTGTACTGGGCAAAAGTGTAGTAGCTGAGCTTCTTTACCGTGCCGCTCACACTGTTGAAGGAATTGAAAAAGCCGTAGGAGCCTGCCGTCTGCCGCGATACCACCGACACGGTTTTATCAGGCTCCGGCGCGCGCAGCTCGAAGTTGAGCAGTCCGCCGAACTGGGTGCCGTACTGCAGCGAGGCCGCCCCGCGCACCAGCTGAATCCGCTTGATGGCCTCGATGGGCGGCGTGTAGTAGCTTTCGGGGTAGCCCAAGGCGTCGGCCGAGATGTCGTAGTTGTTCTGCCGCACGTTGAAGTTGCTGGTGCGGTTGGGGTCCAGGCCCCGGCCGCCAATGCTGAGCTGCAGGCCGCCCTGGTCGCTTTCCCAGATGTTGAGCCCCGCCACTCGGGCGTATACCTGCCGGGCGTTGTTGGTGGCCAGGTTGGCCACCAGGTTGTCGGGCACGATGACGTCCGACTTTTTGGCCGCGAAAATAGCCGTGCCCTCCACCTCGCGCAGCCGCTGCGGCCCGAAGCGGGTTTGGGGAGCCGCCACCACTACTTCCTTGAGCTGCCGCTCCCGCCGTGTGAGGGTGAAATCCAGAATGCCGCCGTTGGGCGGCACGTCCACTTCGGTTTTGAAGGGCTCGTAGCCGATAGAGGAAAACTGCAGTTGCTGGCGCCCGGCCGGCAGCTTGGCTAGGGTAAATAGGCCGGCCGAGTCGGTGCGGGCAATTTGGCGGGAGCCGCGCACGTACACCTCGCAGCCCGCCACGGGCCGGCCGGTGTTGGCCTCGCGCACCCGGCCCTGCAGCGCGGCCTGCTGCGCCAGGGCCGAAAATGAAGAGAGTACGCTCACCACCAGGGCCGCGCTATAAACCGGTAATCTCATCGTCGAAAGGTAAAATCCAGGGCTTGGGCCGCAGGTCGTCGGTCACGCGGGCCAAATCCACGGTAGGGTCAATGAAGCTTTTACCCAGGCGGCCGTTCAGGCTCACGTAGGCATCGGCGTATACTTTGGGGTTTTGCACGCCGCGGCGGGCGTAGTAGTCGCGTAGGTAGTGGGCAAACTGTACCAGCATGTCGGGCTGGGTGCTCATCATCTTCTCCTGGAGCACGCTCAAGTGTTCGTAGTTATTCACGAGCCGGGCCCGGCCGGTGACCCCGTCCACCACCTTGAACTGCACCTGGCCCATCTTTTCCATCAGCATCACCCGCCACGAAAAGCGGTAGCCTTCCTCGGTCCAGAACAGCTCGCGCGGGTAGAGCAGGTAGCGGAAGGGCAACAGCAGCTGGACCACGAAAAACACGCCCAAAACCAGCAGCAGGACCTGCCGGGTGCGCGGCGCGTACACCAGCGGCTGGGCCAGCCGGGGCAGCGTCGGCGTGCGCAGCACCCAGCGCCGCAGCCGGGCCAGGGTCCGCACGTGGGCATCGGCGGGGAAGAACACCAGCGCCGCCACTATCATCACGTAGGGGAACATGCCGATGGGAAACAGCACGGCCGTTAGTATGTGAAACACCACCACGGCGGCGTAGGCCCAGGCCCGCGTGGGCCGGTACAGCAGGAAGAAGGGAACCGTCAAATCATAGAAAGCCCCGAACCAGCTGAAGGCATAGGCCACCCAGACGTGGTTGAACAGGGGTCCGACGAGCCACAAATCGTTTTTGGCTGGCAGCCAGATGCGCAGCGGCATAGCCTGCCCCAGCCAGTCGGAGTTGAGCTTGGCCAGCCCGGCGTAGCAGTACACGATGCCTACCAGCAGGCGCAACGCATCCACCGTCCAGCGCGGCACCTGGCTACGCCAGCGCGCGGGGTCGAGGTGGGCATCGACGGAAAAGAAGCGGCCGGCGGGCAGCAGCACCAGCAGAAACGCCGCCAGGCTCACAAAGTAGTAGTGGTTGAGGTAGGTGCTTTTGTCCATAAGCTCGATGTAGGTGAAGCTCACAAACAAGCCCACCGCCGCCGTGCGGTACCACCAGCCCAGGGTCAGCAGCAAGGCGCACAGCCCGCAAACCACAAACAGCCCGTAGGTGTACGTGCCCAGGGGCTTCACCCACTCAAACCCGTAGTACGAGAAGAAAAACTTCGGCTGCAGATACAGCTCCTCAATCCAGCCCTTGGCCCAGAAGCGCACCACGCTGGCCAGCACCAAAACGCCAAAGGCCACGCGGAACGTGGCCAGTGGTGCGGCAGAAGTGTACGCCTGCAGATAGTGCCGAAGCCTGTCGGTCATTTAGTCGCCGTCGTTGTCGACGTAGGTTACCGTAATGCCCAGGGCTGAGGTCATGTCTACCTTAATCAGGCGCACGGCTTTCTGCATCTCATTGTAGGACGTCACGGCGTCGGCGTTGCGGGCCGTAATGGTCGTGAACAGGTCCGGGCCCAGGGTGTTGAGCTGCTGAAACGACACGCCAAACTGGGTGTTGATGATGCTGGTCAGGCTCTGGCCCGTGCGGCTGTCCTTGGCACCGAGGGCGTCAAGGTAGCTTTTGAGCGAAGGCCGGCCTGCGCGACCATTAAAAAACTGCTGCACCGTGGCGTGGGCCGTGGTGGCCAGCTGCAGGGGCAGCGTACCTTTCAGGTAGTAGGCTTCAATCTTCTCGGGACGGGCCACGCCGGTCATGGTGCCGGCCGGAATGCCCACTTTGCCGGCGCGCAGGTAACGCTCGAAGTACAGCGAATACGCGTTGATGACCCGCGAAAGCGACGAGCTGGCGTCGGTGCCGGCGTTGTTCACGAAGGCGTCGCGGTACGAGCCGTTCCACTGCGAATACACCGTGCCGAAAGTCTGGTCCATCTTGGCCACCACGTCGGTCAGGTAGCGGCGGTGGTTGGCCGAGGCCGCGTACTGCTGCACAATGGCCGCGTCGCCGCTGGCCACGCCATTCAGCAAATAGTCCAGTGCCGGAAAACCCTGCTGCGGAATGGCCGTGGCCACTTCAAAGTCGTAGCTGCCGGTGCTGATGTTGCGGTTGATGCCGGCCGCGTCGGTCGGGTAGATGTTGAAGTGGTTGCGCAAGCTCACCGATTCGGCCGGGCCAAACTCAAACAGCTCCACCTTCTGCCACTCCACGTAGGCCGCCTGCCAGGCCTGGCGCGCATCCACGAGCGTGGCCGGGGTGGGCGTCGCCGTGAAGGCCGTGGTCTTGGCCTTGAGCACGGCCAGCTTGTCATTAAAGCGCTGGTAGCCGGGCTTTACCAGACTGTCGGCCCACTGGGTGAGCAGGGCTTTGCGGTCCAGCGCCGTGTCGGGGCCGGCTGCGTCACCGCTGGGGTCCTTCTTGCAGCTGAAGACGCCGACTGCCACCAACAGCAGCAACAGGGCAAATAAAACGGGCTTTTTCATCAGAGAGCTTTTTTTCGTGGCGAAGGCCAACGCACCAGGCGGCCGGGGCTGCCTGGTGCGTTGGCCTGGGTTCCGCTTGCCGTAAGCGAGCCAAATTTACTGAATGCTGAACTTGGCTTTGATGGCGTTGATAGCCACATCAGCCTGGGTGTTGGTCAGGCTCCAGGTACCATTGGTGCCCGACGTGAGGCCGGTAAGCAGGTTGTCCGAGAAAGTAGCATCAGCGCCGTACTTGGTGCAGAAGCGCAGCGAGTACACAAAGCCGAGGCCTTCACCCAGAGCATGCGCCTTCACGTCCAGGGTCGAAGCCGATTTCCAGTTGCTCAGGTAAGACACCGCAGCCAGCGCAATAGTTTTCTCCAGCTCAGTGCGAATCAGGTCAGCCTGGGTTTTCACGCCGGCCGCGTCATTGTTGACGATGGCAGCGCGGCCCTTTAGGAAGGCCATGTACACGTTCGGCGAAGCCGTGGGATTCTTCTCGTTCAGGTAGCTGGCCAGGAACCGCTCCCGGGGCGTCAGGTTGATGTCCGTGGTCATGATGGCGTTGTTGGTCAGAAAACCGTAGGCCAAATCCCAGTTGTGCTCCAACTCCGAGTAGGCTTTGCCGTCGACCACTCTGCTATTGTTGGCCTTCAGGGCGTTGTCGGTCAGCAGCACGTTGTCAATCTGGTCGAGCAGCAGGGCGCCAATCAGGGCCTTCTGAATCACCTGATTCACCTCGATGCCGTTGCCATCCACCAGGTAGCGGCCCAGGCGGCCGGCATTGCCGGGCGTGGCCACGTTGTTTACCGACTGGCTGGCGGTGGCCAGCTGGGTCAGCTTGGTGTCAACATAAGTGCGCACGGTTTCGGCGTTGGTGGCCGGGAACGAGGCCGCGGTGCTGGTGCGCAGGTTCAGGCCCGAGGCGTTCAGGCCGGCACCCGTGAAGTAGCCGCCGGTGTTGGTATAATAGCCGCGCAGCTTGGCCGCGTCCAGCGTGGTTGGCGTGGCAGGAGCCGCCACTGCCACCAGGGCCATGTAAGAGTTCAGCTCTGAGAACATGTCCAGGCGCTGGTTCGAGGTCGTTAGGTCGACAGTCGACTGGCCATTACCGTCTTTAAACGACTCCGTGTATTTAGAAGTGGCCGTCAGAGTGCTGGTGTCCATCTTGGCGCGCAGAGTGGGCGCGGACTCGGTGTCATTCTTGTCGCAGGAGCTTAGGACAACTGTTAGGGCTAGCAGCGCGGTGGGAATGTACTTGAAGGTCATGAGGCGAGATTAATGTTTAGTGCAGTGTTGACGCCCCAAAGCTATTGCCTTTATTTGGAATGATTACAAATACTGAGGAATTTATTAGAAAGGTTCTAAATAGATTTCGTTCGCTGCTAGCATACGGACGCAAGAATCATTGCGCTTGGGCCAGGGCTACGCCGGTTTGGTGGTGCACCTGCATGAGGGTGGCAAAGTCGGCGTCGAGAGGGCCGGGGGTGGCTGGTGGCTGGTGCAGGGGCGCTAGGGCAGTGGCAATGCGCCGGACAAATGGGTCTTTGGCGTTACCGGGGCGGTATTTCTTGCCCTTGGGCGGTTGCCGAGCCAGGGCCAACAGTAGCATGCTGTTGTCACGCTCGTGGCCTTTGAGCACATAATGGGCTAGAGCCCGCAGGGTAGAGTCGTTGCCGTGCGAAAGCTCCACCGCAGCCAAGCGCAATGCACCTATGTGGTGCACGGTCATAAGGCGAGCAAAGTCCTCGTCCCAACAGCCGTCACGACGCACGGTGTCAAGTTGGTGCGCCAGTAGTCTTAAGGTATCGCGGAGGCTAGGTAGCGTCGCTACGGGAGCCGCCTTGGGCTTGCTTACGTGGACTTCCTGCTCGGTGCTCGTCGGTATCGTGCCGGGAATTACAGCAGATGAAGATAACGCTGGCACCGAGCAGTAGCGCGAGATAAGCAGGGTGTCGTTTCATAGAAGGGAGAAAGTGGTGCCTTATGTGCTAGGCTCGATGTGTACCAGCACGTTGTAGACAGCAGGCTTAGCCTGCATGATGGCGGCTTTGACAGCGCCGGCAATGTCGTGGCCTTCGCGTACACTGATGTCGCCGTTCACCATCACGTGCAGGTCGGCGAAGTACTCGAAGCCCATCTTGCGCACGAAGCACTTTTCGGTTGCCACCACGCCTGGCACGGCTTCGGCCAGGGCACGCACATCCTCGGTCCAGGTTCCCTCCGGGGCTTCATCCATTATTTCTCCGAAAGCCGGCCGAAAGATGTGGTAGGCGTTGTAGACGATGAAGCAGCAAGCTACCAGGGCCGCCCAGTCGTCGGCCGCTTCCCACCCTTTGCCGCCGATCAGGGCAATGCTGATGCCCATGAAGGCGGTGCAGGAGGTGATGACATCAGCGCGGTGGTGCCAGGCGTCAGCCTTCACGGCGTTGCTGTCTACTTCCTCCCCGACCTTGTTAACCCGCCGATACAAGGTCTCCTTGATGGCAATGACCACCGCCAGCACAGCCAAAGTGAAGGGAGCCGGTAGCTGGTGGGGTGTCAGGATATGGAGGATGCCTTCGGTGGCGATGTAGGCCGCGGCACACACGAGGGCAAAAGCAACCGCAATGGCGGCCAGCGGCTCGGCTTTGCCGTGGCCGTAGGGGTGGTTCTCGTCAGGCTCACGGGCGGCAGTGCGCAGGCCGAACCAGACGATGAGCGAGCTGAAGATGTCAGTGCCAGACTCGATGGCTTCGGCGATGAGGGCGTAGGAATGACCGACCACGCCCGCCGTACCTTTGCCGAGCACCAGGGCGATGTTGGCACCAATGCCGATAAGGGTAGAGGTCTGACCACGTTCGGCCCGTTCGCGGTTGGTAGGGGCAGCTTCAGTTGTCATTATAGGGAAACTAGGGCTTGGAGGTGAAGTTCATGCGCTGGATACGCACAGCGTTAAGGATGGCGAGTAGGGCCACGCCCACATCGGCGAATACGGCTTCCCACATCGTGGCCAGGCCGCCGGCTCCGAGAGCCAGCACCACGGCTTTCACGGCAAAGGCCAGCCAGATGTTCTGCCAGACGACTGTATGGGTGGCCACAGCGATGCGGCGGGCAGTAGCAATTTTGCTGGGATGGTCAGTTTGAATCACGACGTCGGCCGTTTCGATGGTCGCGTCGGAACCAAGGCCACCCATGGCAATGCCGACATCAGCCAGGGCGACTACAGGGGCGTCGTTGACGCCGTCGCCGACAAAGGCCAGGTGGTGGCCGATGGCTTTCAGGCGCTCAACGTGGGCAGCTTTGTCTTCAGGCAGCAGGCCGCCGTGAGCTTCGGTGATGCCTAGTGTTTTGGCCACACGCTGCACGATGGTGTCCTTATCGCCGGAGAGCATGACAATGGTCTTGATACCCTGTGCCTGGAGCTCACGCACAGCCTGGGCGGCATCTTCCTTGATTTCGTCGGCTACGGTGAGGTAGCCAGCATACTGGTTACCAACGGCCACTACCACGATGCTGTCGACCTGCTGGTCAATTTCAGCGGGATAGGCGACATTGAATTTGGTAAGCAGCTTGGTGTTGCCGGCTAGTACTTCCTGACCGTCGACATGGCCGCGCAGGCCGTGACCGGAAATCTCCTCCACATTTTCAACTGCGAGCGAAGTGCCCGTGGGCTTGACGTACTGCACCAGCGCCTGGGCAATAGGGTGCGTGGACTTGGCTTCGAGAGCAGCTGCCAGAGCCGTAAACCGGGCTTTGGTTTGTCCCGGGGCTGTAACGACCTGCTGCACGGCGAACACGCCCTTGGTCAGGGTACCCGTCTTGTCCATCACCACGGTGTCAATCTCGCGCATAACATCAAGAAAGTTGGAGCCTTTGAAGAGCACGCCCACTTTGGAGGCCGCGCCAATGCCGCCGAAGTAACCCAGCGGAATGCTGATAACCAGGGCACAGGGACACGAGATAACCAGGAACACTAGCGCCCGGTAGAGCCAGTCGCGGAATACGTAATCATCTACGAAGACGTAGGGCAGGAAGGTGAGCAGTAGAGCCAGCCCTACCACGATGGGCGTGTAGATGCGAGCGAACTTGGTGATGAACTGCTGAGTTTTGGCTTTACGGCCCACCGCGTCCTGCACCATCGCCAGAATCTTGCTCAGCTTGGTGTCCTGGAAAGCGGCGGTGACGGCAATCTGGCTCAGCGTATCCTGGTTAATCATGCCGGCCAGCACCGTTTCGCCCTTCTGCTTGGTCTGGGGCACGGACTCGCCGGTAAGGGCAGCCGTGTTGAAGGTGCCGCGCTCAGACTGCAGGGTACCGTCAAGGGCTACTTTCTCGCCGGGCTTGACTTCGATGATGTCACCCACGACCACCTCTTTGGGGTCGAGCATCCGGCGCTGGCCATTGCGGAGCACGCCCACTTCGGTGGCCTGGATTTCGAGCAGGGCCTTGATGCTGCGCTTGGCGCGGTTTACGGCCGCGTCCTGGAACAGCTCGCCCACAGTGTAGAACAGCATCACGGCCACCCCTTCAGCGTATTCGCCCAGGGCAATGGCGCCGATGGTGGCAATGCTCATAAGCAGGAACTCGTTGAAGATGTTGCCGCTGGGAATGCTTTGGATGGCTGAGCGAATGACCTTCCACCCCACTAAGAGGTAAGCTGCCCCGTACCAGATAGGGCGCACGTAGCCGGTGAAGAAGCCGACTTGGTAGTAGTCCATTGTAATGCCGGCCAGCATGAGCACCAAGCTAATGCCCGGTACCAGATAAGGGCTGTTGCTGGCAGGGCCGTGGTCGTCGTCACTGCCATGGTCGTGGCCAGCTTGCTCATCTTCGGCTACTCCGCCTTTGTCGACCACACGTTTACCAGCGGGATGGTTGTGGCCCGCGTGCCCAACCTCGTTGTGGTCGTGGCCAGGGACGTCGTGGCCCTCCGGGGCCGAGGCAGCTTCAGGTGTGAGCTGGGTGCGGGTGAGTGCACCCACATTTTCGGGCTGCACCTGCTTAGCGGTGTTCAGCTCCTCATTCAGGTTATCGGACGAAGGGTCAGGCATGGAAAGCGGGAGTAAATCAGAGAAGGAGAAGAGCCAGGAGCGCACGTCTACCAGTCGACGAAAAAGCCAGCGATGCCCACCAGCACGAGTACTGCGCCGGTTAGGTACCGCTCGTGCAGAGCTAGGCCTGTCAGGTTAAGATGGCCCAGTCCCCGGTGTGCCAAGGCTACCAGCATACACATGGCCGATACAGAAACGAAAAGTGTATCAGCCGGTCGAATATCCGTTGCTGGGGTTAGGTCTAACATTTCAGTAAAACCTGCTGATGCGACACTCCACGCCCCTGTGAGTGAGAGCAGTATCGCACTCACTGAGCCATATGTCACCAAGGACATAGGCCAGCAGCCCGGCTACACGTAAGTGCAGCAGGCTACCTGAAGGGATTCAGCAGGAAACGTGTTGCTTCTACCACTTCAGACAAGACAAGGTTCCTTCCTGCTGCTAAACAGCTGAAGCCGATATCATTGTCGTCGTTGAATGGCGGAGTTACAGCCAATTGCATTGCTCATTGTTTTAGCTTAAGTGTTACTAATTTAGTTAGCAATACGTAACATTGCGGACACACCTAGCTGAGTCGACTATATGCGCAACATTGAATTAATCCGGGTTACACCCACCCAGACACCCTTTTTGCTCCCGCTTTTTAACTGCCGGATTCCTGCTGGCTTCCCTTCGCCCGCATCGGACCACGTGGATGAGCTCTTCGATCTGAACCGCCTGCTGCTGCGCCACCCTGATGCCACCTACTTAGTCCGAGTCAGCGGAGAGAGTATGCGCGATGCCGAGATTCACGAAGGTGATCTGCTAGGGGTAGACAAACAGATGGAAGCCGACCACGGGCATATCGTCGTCGCTGTGGTAGAGGGCGAGTGCACAGTCAAGCGCTTGGTCTGCGAGCACGGTACTTGGTGGCTCAAGCCGGAGAACCCCGACTATAAGCCCTGGGAGATTGTCGACGCCGGAGCCATCAAGATCTGGGGCGTGGTTACCCATGTACTGCACGAGATTGTGCCCGGTAAACTCGCGGCCCTGCTGCGGACACGCGACTAGGGTATGTTCGGCTTAGTCGACTGCAACAACTTTTACGTGTCATGTGAACGGGTTTTTCAGCCCCGTCTTGATGGGCAGCCAGTGGTGGTGCTCAGCAACAATGACGGCTGCATCATCTCGCGCTCGACCGAGGCCAAGGCGCTGGGGCTGCAGATGGGTGACCCCTACTTTCAGGTCAAGCCCGTGCTGGAGCAGCACCAGGTCACGGTGCTATCGAGTAACTATGCCCTCTACGGGGATATGTCGCGGCGGGTGATGTGGTACCTGAGCCAAGTGACGCCGGAGGTCGAGATTTACTCTATTGATGAAGCCTTTCTGGACCTGCACGGAATGGAGCGCTTTTTCGTGCAGAGCCTGGACACCTTTGCTCGCACCTTACGCGCCAACGTGCTGGCCCGTACTGGTATCCCGACCTGCGTGGGAGTGGCTCCCACCAAGACGCTGGCCAAACTGGCCAACCGTCTAGCGAAGAAGAGCCCGGCCATGGGTGGGGTCTGTTACCTCGACACCGATGAGCGCCGGCGCTGGGCGCTGGAGCAGGTGGCCGTGGAAGATATCTGGGGCATTGGCCGGCAGTACGCCACCAAGCTCTACAGCATGGGTATCACCACGGCTGCCGACCTAGCGGGCTGCTCAGAGGCATTGGCTCGGAAGCATCTGGGTGGGGTGGTGGGTGCCCGGCTGGTGCGCGAACTGCAGGGCTTTCCCTGTCAGGGGCTGGCTCCCAGCGAAGACGGTACACTAAGTCGTCGGACGCTGTGCTGCTCGCGCACGTTCGGCAAGCCCCTGAGTGATTTTCCGGACTTGCTGGGGGCCATCAGTGCTTTTGCCTCCCGGGCCGCGGAGAAGCTCCGCCGACAAGGGGATGCGGCCCATTATATGACCGTGTTTCTGAGTAAGAGCCGATACGGCATGGAGCCACCACCGTATTCCTGCTCAGTCGTGCTCACGTTGCCGGTGGCGACGAATGATACCCTAGAGCTGCTGCGGTATGCCCGCGTCGCGTTGAAACGCCTCTGGCAAGCCGACAGCCGCTACACCAAGGCCGGCGTCGTGCTGGATGGGTTAGAGCCCGCTGGGCAAACACAGCTCACGCTCTTTGAGGCCGGACCAGTTTCTGAGAAGCGGATTCGTCTTATGGCGGAGCTTGACGCTCTAAACCGTCGCTTTGGGAATGGGACTGTACGTTTAGCTACCTCCATGTTAGGTAGGGGCGAACAGCGGGCTCCTTGGGAGGGGCAAGCTCAGTGGCGTACTCCTGCTTACACGACGCGTCTAGAGGATTTGCTACTCGTCGGATAAGAAATGTGATGTACCTTGACGAGAGCCTAATCTTACCCTAATAGGGGGTGGTTGCTAACGACGCTGTCTGAGCGCAGATTGATAGGCGACAGACCCATTGTTTTACCTATGTTTTACCCGTAAACGAAAACACCCTGCAAACGCTTGGTTCACAGGGTGTTTAAGGCTTGTAGTGTGGTCGTATAAGGAGTCGAACCTTAAACCTTCTGATTCGTAGTCAGATGCTCTATCCAATTGAGCTATACAACCATTTACCGTTTTGGTGCTGCAAAGATAAGAGCAAAAATCCGGGTCAAGCAAATTGGCGGTGAAAAAACTTCCGAAAAAAGACTCTAAGAAAGCACAAATCGTTGAAAGCCAGTTTTAATATTTTTGCTCCTCCGCCGAGCTACGGCTCAGGGCCCGCTGCAGGGCGCGGTTGAAGATGTAGTAGAGTCCAAAGAGCGAAATAACCACCAGGCCCAGCAGCAGCAGCTTGCCCGCCGTGCCCGTATCGGGGCTTTTGACCAGCAGAAACACGTCCTGGGCCTTGGTGCCGAGCCAGTAAAAAAACAGGCTGCGCGGCAGCATTCCAAGCACGCTGCCAATAAGGAAGCGCCGCCGGTCGATGCGCATCACGGCCAGTACGAAGGTCATCAGGGCGAAGGGCAGCACCGGCGAAATCCGGGTGAGGATAATGAGCTGCAGGCTTTCGTTTTTGAGCTCCCGCATCACGGCGTCGGCCTTGGGGAAGTGGTGCAGGAAGGTGGTCATCTTGCCGTGGTCGAGGCGGGAAGCCACTTCGTAGCCCACCAGCGAGGCCAGAGCGTAGGCCACCACCATGCCCGGTAGCCCCAGCCAGTCGAAGTAAAAGCCCGTGACCAGAGCCACAAACGTGGTGGGCGTGAGGGCAAAGGCCATGGTGAAGCTGATGATGACGAAGTACAGCAGCGCCTGGCCCAAGGACAAATGCTGCAGCAGCTCCTGGTACTGATACAGCACGAACGTGAGCGAGGCGCTGCCGATAACGGGCATGGCCACCAGCAGCATCATGGACAGCAGGGTGGAGGCGTTTTTTTGGAAAAGCTCTTTGAGAAAGGCCATGAACAGAGGTCAGAAAACAAAGCGGGCCGGCTAGGAGCAGCCGGCCCGAAGGTAAAACGAAAGAACTCGACTGAAGGCTGCCGAGTGCCAAATCCTGTTGGCCGCCCCGGGCGTAGCGGCGCTTAATCCTCAGCGGTTTTGCCGCCGAAAAACCGGCGAATGGCTGTCCAGCCCCCGGCTACCAGGGCCAGAATGACTTTCCAGAACTTCACAATCAAAGCGAAGAAGCCCACTTTGGCCAGCACCTTACCCGCAATCAGCCCGCCGATGCCGTAGGCGGCCACCTCGTCGAGCTTGGGGTCGAAATCGGCGTACTGCTGGCCCTTGGCAAAGGACACGCTCTTGATGACGGCCGGGATGGTATTCCGGATTTCGGGCAGCTGCTCCATGCTGCCGATGGCGTTCAGGTTGAGCACGCCCCGGCGGCCGAGCAGGCGCACGTTGTAGTTGAGCGTGTTGTCGTCGGTGCTGCTGAAGCGCAGCTCCTTGGCCCAGTGCAGCACGTTGAGCTTGGCGTCGTAATAGGGCTTGGCGGCCCAGCCGATGAGCAGAACCCGACCGTAACCGGCTTTTTCGCGTTCCTCGTTGCCTTCCTCGGTGTCGTCCTGCATCTGCTTGAGCAGGTCGTCGTAGTTGATATCGGCCGCGTCATCATCCTGCACGTAGCCCGAGGGGTCGTATTCGAGGCAGAAGGCCCAACTGCCGCCGTCGAGCGGGCCGCGGTTGAGCGGAAAGAGCATGCCCAAGGACTCGCCGTCAGGGTTGCCCCAAAGCTTGGTTAGCACGTAGTCGCTCTGCTTCACGTCGAGGTAGCGAAAGCCCGGGGGCACGTTCAGAACGCCCAGCGCGTTGGGCAGCATGATACGACCGGTCTGGTAATGCAGCGCGGCCTGCACCGAGTCGATGTAAACCTGTTCCCGGTCGAGGGTATCGGCCGGAATATCGGATGGGGTAGGGGTGGCCGCAGTGGCCAGGGCGGCACAAAGCAGCGCCCACAGCAGTAGAAGTTGTTTCAAACGAGTTGCCGATTAGGGTTGAATAGGATTTTGCCACGAAGATACCCGGTGGACGGCGGAGCATAAGGCGCCGGCTGTCGATTTGGCGAAACTTTTCTGTCGGCTACCTTCTTACCTTTGGCGCCCAACTCCGCATAACCCGTCTTCCCAGTTGATTCCGTAACTCCTCACCCATGAAATTCGGTACCAAAGCCATCCACGCCGGCGTGCATCCCGACCCCACCACCGGGGCCATCATGACGCCCATCTACCAGACCTCGACCTACGTGCAACGCTCCCCCGGCGACCACAAAGGCTACGAATACTCCCGCACCCACAACCCCACCCGCACCCAGCTCCAGGACGCCCTGGCCGCCCTCGACAACGGCAAGCACGGCCTGGCCTTCGCCTCGGGTATGGCTGCCACCGACTGCGTCATCAAGCTGCTGCAGCCCGGCGACGAGGTGATTTCGACCAACGACCTCTACGGCGGCTCCTACCGCATCTTCACCAAAGTGTACGAGCCGCTGGGCATCAAATTTCACTTCGTGCCCATGCACGACATGGAAGCCGTGCGGGCCAAGGTAACCGAGCGCACCAAGCTGATCTGGGTGGAAACGCCCACCAACCCCCTGCTCAACGTCATTGATATTGCCGCCGCCGCCCAGGTAGCCAAGGAAGCCGGGGCCCTGCTGGTGGTGGACAATACCTTCTCGACGCCTTACCTGCAAACCCCGCTGGAACTGGGCGCCGACATCGTGGTGTACTCCCTGACCAAGTACATGGCCGGCCACTCCGATACGGTGATGGGCGCCATCGTGCTCAACGACGACGAGGTGCACCAGCGCCTGAGCTTTTACCAGAACGCCTGCGGTGGCACGCCCGGCCCCCAGGATTGCTTCCTGGTGCTGCGCGGCCTCAAAACCCTGCACATTCGGATGCAGCGCCACTGCGAAAACGGCCGTAAGATTGCCGAGTACCTCAAGGCCCACCCCAAGGTGGAGAAAGTGTACTGGCCCGGTTTCCAGGACCACCCCAACCACGACGTAGCGGCCCGGCAGATGAACGACTTCGGCGGCATGATTTCCTTCGTGCTCGAGGGCGACCGGAAAGAGGACGCCATTGCCGTGCTGGAGAAGTTTCAGCTGTTTTCGCTGGCCGAAAGCCTGGGCGGCGTCGAAAGCCTCTCGGGCCACCCCGCCACCATGACCCACGCCAGCATCCCGGCCGAAGCCCGCAAGGCCGCCGGCCTCTCCGACTCCCTGATTCGCCTCAGCGTGGGCATCGAGGACGCGGAAGATTTGATTGAGGACCTCCAGCAGGCCATCGGCTAAGCCCGGGCTCCGCCGAATCTGCCTCTACTTTGGATGGGAAGCTGGATGAAATTCATCCGGCTTCCCATCTTTTTTATAGGAGCTCGGTATAAAATTTATCCGCTGTCCCATGAATTTCATAGGAGCTCCCATGATTTTCATCCGACGTCCCGTGGTTTTCACCCGACGTCCCGTGAAATTCACTCGGGCTTGCGTGAAATTCATGCGGCCTGCCGTGAAAATCACGGGCGCTCCTGTGAAAATCATCCGAGCTCCTGTGAATTTTATCCGGTGGGGCTAGTGCGAAGGAGAATAGAGGCTGGCGGGTGGGGCCAATCTGCCGACGGGTGGGGGCCGTATATGCGGCAGGTCTTTTTTCTGCTGCGTATGCGCTTCCTGCTGGTTCTGTGTCTTTTTCTCGGCTTCGGTTGTACCCAGGACGATGCCGAGCGGGCCGTGCCCAGTCCCGGGCCGAGCTCGGAGCTGCCCGGCGCCGGCAACACCTACCTGGCCCTGGGCGACTCCTACACCATTGGGGAAGGCGTGGCCGAGGCCGACCGGTGGACCACGCAGCTAAGCCGCTTGGCCGGCCTGGCCCCGCCGGTGAGCATTGCCCGCACGGGCTGGACCACCACCGACCTGCAGCGGGCCCTGGCGGAAGCCGATCAGCAGAAAACCTACGACCTGGTGTCGTTGCTGATTGGGGTTAACAACCAGTTTCGCCAGCTGCCCCAGGCCGCCTACCGCACCGAGTTTCGGCAGCTGCTGGGCACGGCCACCCGCTTTGCCGGTCACCGGCCGGGGCGGGTTTTCGTGCTGTCCATTCCCGACTGGGGCCGCACCCCGTTTGGCCAGATGTACGACCAGGCCCAGATAAGCCGGGAAATTGACCAGTTTAACGCCGTAGCGCGCGACGAGTGCCAGCAGGCCGGGGTGGTCTTCGTCGATATAACGTCCGCCACCCGGGCTGCAGCCGGCGACGCCACTCAGTTTGCCCCCGACGGCCTGCACTACTCGGGCCGGCAGATGCAGCAGTGGGCCCAGCTGGCGCTGCCGGTGGTGAGGACCGCCCTGAAATAAAGCCGGACAAGTAAAGTATCCGGGCCGCTGGCTCGTCTAGGGCAGCAGTAGTTTGCTTCGCTTTCCTTGTTTCCGCATGAAAACTCCCTCGCAGTTTACCGGCAAAAAGTACCTGAATACCCTTCCCACTGGCATGTCGATGGACTACGGCCAGATGCTGCGCCGCTGGCTGCGCGGCACCGAGGAGCGGGAGCCCAAAACCCCGCTGGGTCCCTTCCGGGCCGACGTGGCCGCCCTGGCCGAGCCCGTGCCGGCGGCAGCCCTGCGCGTGACCTGGTTTGGCCATTCCAGCACGTTGATTGAACTGGATGGCAAACGGTTCCTGACCGACCCAGTGTGGCGGCTGCGGGCTTCCCCACTGAGCGTGGTGGGCCCCAAACGCTTCTTTGCGCCCCCGCTGGCCCTAACCGAACTGCCCCCGCTGGACGCCGTTATCCTCTCCCACGACCATTACGACCACCTCGACAAGGACGCCATTCGGACGCTAAGCCGCACCGGGGTGCCGTTTTTCTGCCCGCTGGGCGTGGGCGGCCACCTGCGCCGCTGGGGCGTGCCCGCCGCCCAAATCACCGAGCTGGACTGGTGGCAGGAAGTAACGCTGGGGGCCGCGCACACGCTGGTGGCCACGCCGGCCCGGCACTTTTCGGGCCGCCGCCTCACCCGCGACAATACGTTCTGGGCCTCCTGGTGCCTGCTGGGACCCACGCACCGCGCCTTTTTCGGGGGCGACTCGGGCCCCTACGAAGCCGCCTTCCGCGAAATCGGAGCAGCTTACGGTCCTTTCGACCTGGTCATGCTGGAAGTAGGGGCCTACGATGCGTTGTGGGCCGATATTCACATGGGCCCCGACCACGCCCTGGCCGCCCACCGGGCCCTGGGTGGTGGCCCGCTGCTGCCCCTGCACTGGGCCACCTTCAACCTGGCCTTCCACGCCTGGACCGAGCCCGTGGAGCGGCTGCTGGCCGCCGCCGGCCCCGACGTGCCTCTGCTTTTGCCCGCGCCTGGACAACGAGTGGAAGTAGCCGCCGGGCCCCTACCCGAGCAGTGGTGGCGCCGCTAGCCGGTACGGGCGCGGGGCTAGGGCGTTACATACCGCGGGCTCCCGCGCGGCCGCCAGGCCAGGCGGGAGCCCGCGGTATGTAAGTCAGCCAGGATTAGTCTTCCGCCTCGGCGCAGTGACCCGGGCCGGTAGCTCCCTCGTTGTAGTTGAGCAGGGGCTGGGTGAGCGTAGACACGGCCCCGAGGTAGGAACTGGTGGGCTGGTCGGTGGTGGTGCCGGGCAGTAAGCTGCGGCTGCCCAGCTGGGCGTCGGCGCTGCCAATGTACTGACTGATGCTGGTAGCATCGGCGCCCTTGGCCTCGTTCAGCTTGGCGGCAATAAGCTGGTGGGCCAGAGTGAGCAGGGCGCTGCCCTCAGCTGGCGTATTCAGAATGCTTAGCGCTTGCAGGTCGGTGTAGGTGGTCGTGCCCAGGGTAAGGGAAGTCAGAGGCCACTCGTTGCGGTTGTTGCCCACGGGAATGGGGCCGTGCGTGCGCCAGTAGTCCTGGGTAAAGGTACAGGTGGCGCTGGCGCGGCAGGACAGGGTGGCCGCTTGATATGGGGCTGTAAAATCACTACGCTGCAGGCTGCTGGTTGCGTGGGCAAACGCCCGGAACACGTACTGCTGGGTGATGCAGCTCAGGGCCTTGGCCGAAGTGGTGGAGGCCCCGTTATCAAACAGCATCTCCCCAATGTTAACCGTTACGCTTTGGTTCGGGGCTAAGTTGTAGCGCGACTGGTTGGCATTGCCCGAAAAAGAGGCTTTAAACAGGCGTGGGTCGTCAGAGGAAAGCCAGCTGTTACCGTTAGCAACGTAATCGGCGGCACTCATCCACTGCAGACTGAACCCGGCGGGAGCCCCCTCGCCGGCCCCGGCCGTGACGCGCAGGGTAATAGACGTCTGGGTGGCTTCGACGGTGGACAAAGTAGGAGCACTTAACTCCGCTTTCTTGTTGGTCGCCTGGGTTGCGCGGGTTGGGGCGTTCAGGTCGTCGAGTTCCGGCGTGGAGCAGGAGAGGAAGGCCCCACTGAGGCCGAGAGCAAGAAGCGAAAGGGTGAGGTAGGTACGCATGAGCAGAGAGCAATAAGGTGGAAGGGAAAAAGAAACACGGCTTGCTGACCCCGCGCAAAAGCAGCAGGAGTAGGCCGGCAACAGAGCTGATAAGTTGAAATCGTAGGATCATCTCCGAATAACACAGAGAGGCGGGTCAAATATATTTATATATAAATAAGTTTAGTAAAAATATGAATATTTATTTCTAAGAGTTAAATTGATATTGGAAATGTTCTAATAAATGCGAATCATACCTCTTGTTGGTTATGCAACCAACTGGCCGTTATTATATTAGCTTAGTTGCCGCCCAGGGCCAGCGGCTGGATGTTGGTCAAAACAGCCGGTACTAAGCGGCTGTGGTACGCCGGGAAGACAGTGTTCTAAGATATATTTATGTAAATCAGCTATATAGTATTGCGCAATTCGCCGTCCGGGCCGCGCCGCAGGCTTAGCTCTTTTCCATTTTTCACCTTCTAACCGTTGCGTTCCTATGAAAAGACCTCTCCTCTTTGCTTACTCGCTACTGGTAATTCTGCTGGTACTAGCGGGCCACTCCCAGGCCCAGAGCCTGACCGTGACGGGCCGGGTAACCGGGCCCGGCGGCAGCGCCCAGCCCGGAGTAACGGTGCTGGAAAAAGGCACCACCAACGGGACCTCTACCGACAGTGACGGCCGCTACAGCATTACGGTGCCGCCTGCGGCCACCCTGGTATTTTCTGCCGTGGGCTCGGCCGCTCAGCAAATCGTGGTGAACGGGCGCACCAGCCTCGACGTGCGCCTGCAGGATGCCGCCACCGACCTCAGTGAGGTGGTCGTGACGGGTTCCCGAGCCACCGAGGGCCGCTCCAACATCCTGACCACGGCCCCGGTCGACGTTATTTCGGCCCGGGAAATCAAGGTGTTTGCCCAAACCGACGTGTCCCAGATTCTGACCTACGTGGCGCCCTCGTTTCAATCGTCGCGCCAGGCCATTTCGGACGGCACCGACCACGTAGACCCGGCCTCGTTGCGCGGTCTGGGTCCCGACCAGGTGCTGGTGCTCGTGAATGGCAAGCGGCGGCACTCCTCGGCATTGGTCAACATCAACGGCACGGTGGGCCGCGGCTCGGTGGGCACTGATTTGAACACGATTCCCAATGCCAGCATCAAGCGCATTGAGGTGCTGCGCGACGGGGCCGCCGCCCAGTACGGGTCCGACGCCATTGCCGGCGTAATTAACATTCAGCTCAAGGACGATACCACCGGCGTGCAGGCCAGCAGCACCGTGGGCGAAACCTACGAGGGCGACGGCCGCCTCTACCAGGCCGATGCCAACGTGGGCGTAGGCCTGAATGGCCGCGGCTTCCTCGACCTGAGCGGGCAGTTCAGCAACCGCAGCTACACCAACCGTACCGGCACCGATACGGCCCCGCTGATTTACCTGGGCGGCAACGGCGGCAACTACCCCGGCAGCGCCGATACTGAGGCCAAGCGCCGGGAGCTGAAAGCCCAGGACGACGCCCTGGTGGCCCAGAATGGCTACGACCGGAAGAATTTGCGCCTGGGTCAGTCGGAAGCCCGCAACTACGGGGGCTTTCTGAACTTTGGCTACACGCTGGTGCCCGCCCTGGGCCTTGAAGCCTACATTACGGCCGGCGCCACCCACCGCACGGGCAAGGCCGCCGGTTTTTACCGCCTGCCCAACCAGCTGACCCAAATCGACGCCACCATTTACCCCAACGGCTTTCTGCCCTTCATCAACACGCTCATTGATGACCAGTCTATCATTTCGGGGCTGCGCACCCGCGTGGCGGGCTTTGACGTGGATCTGAGCAACACCTTTGGGCGCAACGAGCTGCGCTTCGATATCAGCAACACGCTCAATGCTTCGCTGCCCATTGGCCTGAGTCCAACCAATTTTTACGCCGGCAGCATTGCCTTCCGGCAAAACACGTCCAACCTGAACTTCACCCGCCACTTCACCGATGTGGCGGCCCTGAGTACGCTCAACGTGGCCTTCGGCCTGGAATACCGCGACGACAACTACCGCATCAAGGCCGGGGAGCCGGGCTCTTACGCTACCTACGGCCGCCTGATTGCGCCCGGCACCCCGGCCGCGGCCGGGGCCCAGGTGTTTCCCGGCTACCAGCCTTCCGACGCCGTGAACCGCAGCCGCACCAATACGGCCGGCTACGTTGACCTGGAAAGTGACATCACCGAAAAGCTGCTGGTGGGCGTGGCCGGCCGGGCCGAGCGCTACAGCGACTTTGGCAACAACGTGAGCGGCAAGGTGGCGGCCCGCTACAGCATTCTGCCCGATGTGGCCATTCGCGGAGCCCTGAGCAACGGCTTTCGGGCGCCTTCACTACAGCAGCGCTACTTCACCAACACCAGTACCCAGTTTGTGCAGGGCGCCCCCAACCAGGTGCTGACCGTAAATAACGACAACCCCATCGTGCGCAACGGCTTCACGCCGGGCGGCACGGGTCAGCAGGGCTTCGGAATTCCAGCTCTGAAGCAGGAAAAGTCGGTAAACTACAGCCTCGGCGTCACGGCCCGGGTGCTGCGCACGGCCAGCGTGACGGTGGATGCCTACCAGATTGACATCAAGGACCGGATTGTGCTGTCGTCGCAGTTTAGCCGGGCCAATGCCACGGTGGCCGCCATTCTGGGCACTTTGCCGGTGAGCCAGGTGCAGTTTTTTGCCAACGCCATTGATACCCGCACCCGCGGCATCGATGTGGTGGCCAACAACCGCATGGAGCTGGGTCCGGGCCGCCTCACGCTGACTGTTGCCGCCAACTTCAACAAGACCGAGGTGCGCAAAGTCAACAGCTCGTCCACGATTGATGCCGACCAGACTGGCTTGCAGAACACGCTATTCGACCGGCAGCAGCGGGGCCGGATTGAGAGTGCCCAGCCCCGGAGCAAAATCAACCTGACGGCGGGCTACTCTTTCGGCATGTTCAGCGTGGAGGCCCGCACCGTGCGCTTCGGCTCGGTGGAGTACCGCGACGCCCGCCTCGACAACCCCGGGGCCAACAACGGCTTCCTGTTTTCGAGCATCGACCAGACGTTTGCGGCCAAGTGGATAACCGACCTGACCCTGACCGTGCAGCTCAACAAGGAAATCGGGCTGACGGTGGGGGCTAACAATATCTTCGACGTCTACCCCGACAAGTACCGCGTGAATGAGCTCAACAACGAGCAAAACTTCGCCGTGGGAGCTTTGGCCTACAACTCCTCCCGCGACAACACCAACCGGGGCCGGACCATCTACAACCCCAACCAGTTTGGCTACAACGGCGGCTTCTACTTCGCCCGCCTGCTGGTCAATCTGCCGACGACCAAGTAAACTGCCGCCTTGGTAAACGCCAAACGGCCGGCTTTCCCGTGGTGGAAAGCCGGCCGTTTTGTTGGCTGCGAATACGACTAATTTACTGAGCCGAATGTAACAGGCGGGCCACCTGCCGGCCGTCGGCGGTGCGGGCAAGGTACAGGCCGGCGGGCACCGCGGCGGCGGGCTGCCAGATGACCAGGCCGTCGGGGCGGCTGTTGAGGCGGGCTACTTCGCGGCCCAGCTCATCGGTGATGACGACGGTCTGGGTGGTGCGGGCGGCCAGCTGAAACTGCACCTGGTCGTGGAAAGGCAGGGGAAAGGCCGTCAGGATTTGGGGCGAAGCGGCTTTGGTGGCCAGCGTGGTACCGCTCACCTGGAAGGTCAGCGTCCGGACCTCTGAGCCGCTGAAGGGGCAGTTGGCATTGTCCGCAACCGTGACCGTGCAGCGGTAGCGCCCGGGTTTAAGCGTGGCCGGCACCTGCCAGGTGAGTTGGCCGCGGCCGTTGGTCAGCGTCTGGAAGGAAGCCCCCGGAATACTGCTGGCCACGTCGCTGCTGATGCGGGTGGTTTGGCCGGCATCGGGGTCGGTGGCGCTGAGCGTGAGAGTAATGGTTTGGCCCGCCGCCACGGGAATCAGCTGATCCGGGGACTGCGCCGCGGGGTTGGTGTCAATTTGCAGGCCGCTGAGCACGGGGTTGCGGTTGCCCTGCCCGTTGAAAACGGTGTAAATAACATCCCGCGTCACGCTCCCGATTCTGGTCCAGGTGCCGGCCAGCTTGCGAAACTCGTTTACGCGCACGGCTACGATGTACGGTCCGGTAGCCTGCAGCTGGGGTTGGGCCAGCAGTTCGCCGGTGGCAGGGTTAAGCTGAAAATAGGGTTGGGCCACCCCGTTGATTACCTGGAAAGAGGCCAGCGGATACGCCGCCGAATACGTCCCGGACGAGTAGCCACCCGTTTGCCCGCTAACGGGGTCGGTGAAAAGGCCGGCGGGGTAGCTGCTGTAAGGAATATCTACGCTGCAGGGGTCCAAGACGCTCTGAATCTGCGTTTGGGGCTGAACGGGCTCATATACCAGCGAGTCGCCATCCACATCGAAAGAGCTGAAGCTATAACGGTGCGCCTGGTTGCCGCAGAGGTAGGGCAGGGTAAACGACGTAAACTTGGGGGAGTTGTTGGCCGGGAAAGCGCGGTTGTTCAGGTAGGCCTCCACGTGGAAGGACTTCTCGGCGGAGTTCACCACGTTGCGCATTCCCGCCGACCGATTTTCCTCATTCACGCTAAGCAGCCACTGGCCGCGCTCCAGCATAACCTCCCCTTCAAAAATGTTGAGTTGGTACGAAAAGCCGGACGCGCAGCCCGCGGGGGAGATAATCGTCTGGCTAGTGCGGTACAGAGTCGCCGACAAACTGCCCGGGGTGCTCAAGGAGCAGCCATCCTTGGTAGCCAGCAGCGTGATTTTGGGCCCGGTCTCAACTGAGGTAGAAATGTCCCGGTAATAACGCACCGTGACGCGGTACTTGCGGTAGTCGGAAAAGTTGCCCAAAGACTCATACGTTAAGTCGCCGCCCAGAATGTGGCTGGCCCGGGCGGAGACACTCCAACCAAGGCCGATAAGGCCCAGAAATAGTAAACGAAGCAAGAATCGGTGCTGCATAGAAGGTAGGCGTTGAGTGAAATACAGAAGAATATTGGGCGAAAAAACAAAGCAGCCCGCCGGCTGCTTTGTCCAGTTTATTCCGTTAAAATACAGTAGGTTCAGGCCGGAAACAACAGCTGTGCGGGCCTACTTGCCAGTCGTTGAGTTCGAGTCCAGAATCTTGAGCAGCTCGTTGAGCTTGGGCGTCAGGATGATTTCGGTGCGGCGGTTCAAGGCCTTGTTCTGGGGCGAGTCATTGGCCGCCACCGGAATGTACTGGCTGCGGCCCGAGGCCGTGATGCGCTGGGGCTCCACGCCACCACTGGTAATGAGGCGGGCAATTTCGGTGGCCCGCAGCACGCTCAAATCCCAGTTGTCCTGCATGGCAGCCGTGGGCCGGCTGAAGGGCACGTTGTCGGTATGGCCTTCCACTACCACGTTCACGTCGGGCTGGTTTTTGAGCACGGCGGCCAGCTGCTTTAGCGCCTCCTGGCCCTTGGGGTCCACTTTGGTCGAGCCCGTTTTGAACAGCAGCTGCTCCGACAGCGACACGTACACCTTGCCGTCCTTCATCTTCACCTGCAAATCAGTGCCCTGGAAGCCGCGCAGGGCGTTGCTCACGCTGGCTTTGAGGTCATTTACGGCTTTGTCCTTGTCGGCCAGGGCCTGCTGCAGCTCGGCCAGCCGGGCCTCGCGCACCTTCAGGTCGGCGTTGAGCTTGTCGATGTCGGCCTTGCTGCGACGGAGGTTGGTGTCCAGCTCGCCCAGCTCGGCCTCGCGCCGGGCCAGGTCCTTGGCCACCTTGTTATAGTCGGCCGATTTATCGGCCATGGCCCGGTCACTGTTTTTGAGGAGCTTGTCGTAGCTGTCGGTGAGCTGGGTGTAGAGCGAGCGGGTGCGGCGCAGGGCGTTGCCGGTCTGGGCCGAGTCCTCGGTGAGGCGCTTGTTGTTGAGGCGCATTTCGGTCAGCTCGTCGGTGGCTTTTTTGAGCTCGGTCACGGCTTGCCGCTGCTGACGCTCGGCTTCGGCCTTGCCCTGCTCGGTGGCCTGCTGCCGGGCCCGCAGGTCGTCGTATTTTTTGGAAGCCACGCAGCCCGGCAGCGCCGTGCCCGCCAGCACGGCCAGGCCCAGCAGGAGAGAAGGAGTTTTTTTCACGCAGGTATTATCTTGAATAAGCACTACTAGGGGGCTGATTTCGTTGGGAATCAGTCTCCCCGCGGCAAGGTAATGAGGCCGGGCCGCATCTGCCAGTCACGGCCCGCTGGCGTTGGTTTTTCGGCTTATATTTGTTTACGTCTTCAAGCTTACCTTTTACCGCACTGCGTATGGCTACCCCACTTTCCCTGAGTGCCGAAACCGAGGCCCTGCTCCAGCACGAGTGCAAAACCATCAGCCGCGACCTGCTCCACCAGCCGGGCCCCGACTTTCTGGACCGCTGCTTCGTACCTAGCAGCCGGCCGCCCCAGGTGTTGCGTAGCCTCGGGCAGCTCTACCACCACGGCCGCCTGGCTGGCACCGGTTACCTGAGCATTCTGCCCGTCGACCAAGGCATCGAGCACACGGCCGGGGCCTCGTTCGGGCCTAACCCGATGTACTTCGACCCCGAAAATATTATCCGGCTGGCTCTGGAAGGCGGCTGCAACGCCGTGGCTACCACCTTTGGCACCTTCGGGACGGTGGCCCGCAAATACGCCCATAAAATCCCGTTCCTGGTTAAAATCAACCACAACGAGCTGCTCACCTACCCCAATAAGTTCGACCAGGTTCTGTTTGGCTCGGTGGAAGAAGCCTGGAATCTGGGCGCGGTGGCCGTGGGCGCCACCATTTACTTCGGCTCCGAGCAGTCCAACCGCCAGCTTATCGAAGTTAGCCAGGCCTTCGAGCGGGCCCACGAGCTGGGTATGGCCACCGTGCTCTGGTGCTACACCCGCAACGACGCCTTCAAAACTGCCGATAAGGATTACCACGTGGCCACCGACCTCACCGGGCAGGCCAACCACCTGGGCGTCACCATCGGGGCCGACATCATCAAGCAGAAGCTGCCCGAAACCAACGGCGGCTTCGCGGCCCTGAAGTTTGGCAAAACCCACCCGGCCATGTACCAAAGCCTCTCCTCCGACCACCCCATCGACCTGACCCGCTACCAGGTGGCCAACTGCTACATGGGCCGCATCGGGCTCATCAACTCGGGTGGGGAAAGCAAAGGTGCCTCCGACCAGGCCGATGCCGTGCGCACGGCCATCATCAACAAACGCGCCGGCGGCCAGGGCCTGATTTCGGGCCGCAAGGCGTTTCAGCGGCCCTTTGCCGAAGGCGTAGCGCTGCTCAACGCCATTCAGGACGTCTACCTCGACCAAGCCATTACGCTTGCGTAAAAGCCCCGAGGCCCGCTGCATAGCAATGTAATCGGGCCGCTGACTTACCTTTGCCTGCCACACAGCCCGCAAGTAACGCTTACGTATTGGCCGCCGGCCCCGCTACGCTTACCTTGCAGCTTCCAACTAATAAGAATGACTACCCCAATGTCTTGGTTTAAGCGCGTAGAGAAAGGCATCGTCACCCCGACGGAGCAGAAGAAGGAGACGCCCGACGGCCTGTGGTACAAGTGTCCGGAGTGCAAAACGGTGGCCACCATGGCCGAGCACAAACGGCTGCTGTACACCTGTGCCAAGTGCAACCACCACGACCGGGTCGACTCGGCCGAGTACTTCGAAATCCTGTTCGACCACAACCAGTTCACCGAGCTGGACGAGAACCTGACCTCCGGCGACCCGCTGCACTTCGTCGATACCAAGGCCTATCCGCAGCGCGTGGCCGCTACCCAGAAAAGCACCGGCCTCAAAGATGCCGTGCGCACGGCCCACGGCCGCCTCAACGGCCTGGAGCTGGTAGTGGCCTGCATGGATTTCAAATTCATCGGGGGCTCCATGGGCTCGGTGGTGGGCGAGAAAATTGCCCGTGCCATCGACTACGCCCGCCAAAACCGCATTCCGTTCCTGATGATTTCTAAGTCGGGTGGGGCGCGCATGATGGAGGCTGGCTACTCCCTGATGCAGATGGCCAAGACCTCGGCCAAGCTGGCCCTGCTCTCCGAAGCCGGCATTCCCTACATTTCCATGCTCACCGACCCCACCACGGGCGGCGTCACGGCTTCCTTCGCCATGCTCGGCGACTTCAACATTGCCGAACCCGGCGCCCTGATTGGCTTTGCCGGCCCGCGGGTTATCAAAGAAACCATTGGTAAGGATTTGCCCAAGGATTTCCAAAGCTCCGAGTTCGTGCTCGAGCACGGCTTCCTCGACTTCATCGTGGACCGCAAGGACCTCAAGCAGCGCCTCACCGATTTGCTGACCATGCTGCGGCCCGCGGAAGTAGCTGTGGCTCAGCCCCAGCCGACGCTACGCTAAGTTGGACCAAATTTTCGGCAAGCTTTTTGGAAAAAGCCCGTTCAACGCCTTTCCGGGGCGCTGAACGGGCTTTCCTTTTCACCTGGTCGAAAATTTTAATCTGTTGTTCAGCTCCGTATAGCCAGCAGGCTATATTTGGCGAACATTTTACCAGCAAGTCAAGTAAGCACATCCGGACTGGTAAGCAAACCCGCTCTTTTTTTCTTTCCACCAATTCTCTTCTGATGAAATCTCCCAAATCCCTTCTGGCCCTGTTCATGGCCTTGACCATGTTCCTCGGCTCCTGCGCTTCGTCGCAGCCCGCTAGCCAGCCTGACCTGTCGACCAATAATGGCACGGGCGCCCGCAAAACCGGTATGAGCAAAACGGCCAAAGGTGGCCTGATTGGTGCCGGCGCCGGCGCCGCTGCTGGGGCCGTGCTCGGCCGCGTAATCGGTGGTAAAAACGGTACCGCAGCCGGTGCCATCATTGGCGCCGCCGTGGGTGGTACCGGTGGGGCCCTGATTGGCCGCAAGATGGATAAGCAGGCCGAAGAACTGCAGCGCGACATGAAAAACGCCCGCGTGGAGCGCGTTGGCGAGGGTATCAAAATTACCTTCGATTCGGGCATCCTTTTCGACACCAACAAGTCGGATCTGCGTGCGGCTTCGCAAACCGAAATCACCAAGATGGCTGAAGTGCTGAAAAAGTACCCCGACACGAACGTCATCATCGAAGGCCACACCGACAACTCCGGTTCGGACGCCATCAACCAGCCCCTGTCGGAGCGCCGCGCTCAGGCTGTGGCCAACTACACCATCAGCCAGGGCGTGGATGCTTCGCGTGTTCAGACCAAAGGCTATGGCTCGTCGCAGCCCGTGGCCGACAACACCACGGCTGAAGGCAAGCAGGCTAACCGCCGCGTAGAAGTTGCCATCTTCGCTAACGAGAAAATGAAGAAGGCTGCTGAGAACGGCACCCTGTAAGCTGCCAAACCAAGCTTAAACACATAAAAGGCCGCACCATTTTGGTGCGGCCTTTTTGTTGGCATTTTTGGGCTAATCAATAGCAGTAGAAACTTAGCACCCTGACTAAGATTAATTTAAACTAATTAGCTATAAATAGAAACTGCCAGTTGAAAGCTGATTTATGCGTAAATAAACAATAGAAAGCTGGCGATAAAAGAATGGCTTTAATCAAGTCGGTGATGGCAATAGATTGTCTCTATTTGGCGTTAGTAAAAATATTCTTTCGCCTTGAAAAGACGCTTTTCGGAACTGAAAACAGGTTTTTTTAAATTTTTTTGCCCTTTGATATAGTTTGGCAAGGGGATTGCAAAATGCTTGACAACAGACGGTCAAACTTTCTGGCAAAAGCAGAAGTTTGTTCATCAAAAGAAAAACCTCTGCATATTTACATCACACCAAAAACACTAACTCCCAACAAGATGAAAACCCTTCGTTCGTATTTCGCAATTATGATGGCAGTGTTGCTGCTGGGTACGAGCTACGCTCAGGCTCAGACAACGACTACCACGGAGAAAAAGCCCTGGAGCAAAACGGCTAAAGGCGCTATCATCGGTGGCTTGGGTGGTGCCGCCGGCGGTGCCGTGCTGGGCCGCGTGATTGGCGGTAAGTCGGGCACGGCCAAAGGTGCTATCATTGGTGCTGCCGTGGGCGGTGGTGCCGGGGCCCTGATTGGTCGCCGCATGGACAAGCAGGCCGCTGAGCTGAAGCGGGAAATGGCTGGTGCCCGCGTAGAGCGGGTTGGGGAAGGCATCAAAATCACCTTCGATTCGGGCCTGTTGTTCGCCAAGAACTCGGCTGCGCTGACCTCGACGGCCCAGGAAAATATTGCTGAGCTGGCTAAAACCCTCATCAAATACAACGACACCAACGTTATTGTGGAAGGCCACACCGACACCAGCGGTTCGGACGCCATCAACGACCCTCTGTCGCAGCGCCGGGCTCAGGCCGTGGCCAACTACGCCCAGCAGCAAGGGGTAGATGCTTCGCGCTTCACGGTAACGGGTTACGGCTCGAAGCAGCCGGTAGCCGACAACTCGACCGAAGCCGGCCGGATTGCTAACCGCCGCGTGGAAGTTGCCATCTTCGCTAACGAAAAGCTGAAGAAGGCTGCCGAAAAAGGCACCATCTAAGCTCGTAAGTTGCCAATGTCAAAAGGCGGTGCCCTCGGGTGCCGCCTTTTTTTGTGTCTGGTAATGCGGCGGCCACTAGTGGCCGGGCCGCCAGAATCCACACTGTTGAGGCAACCTGGCAGAAGCGGGAGCGGTACAACCAAGCATGACCGATGCCTATTCGCTGCCCGCGGCCGACAAGACCTGGCAGGACCACGTGGTTCTGAACGAGTTTTTCGGCCCTCTCGATCCTAAACCGCGCCGCACGCCCATGCGGGAGCTGATTAGCACCCTGCTCTCGCACCGCACCACCCACCACGACGAAGAGCTGGCCTACGACCGGATGCTGGAGGCCTTCGGGGATTGGGAAGGCGTGCTGGCCGCGCCGACGGCCGACCTAGCCCACGCTATCCGGACCACCCGCTGGCCCGATACCCAGGCGCCCCGCATTCAGGAGATTCTGCGCCGCCTCAAGGCCGAGCAGGGCAGCTTCACGCTCGATTTCCTGGCCGACTGGCCAGTGGAAAAAGGGTTGGAGTGGCTGACCGACATGCCGGGCATCGGGTTGAAAACCGCGTCGTTGGTGCTGCTCTTCAACTACCAAAAGCCGGTGTTGCCCGTCGATACGCACGTGCACCGGGTGGCCCAGCGCGTGGGTATGATCGGGCCGAAAGTGTCGGTGGAAAAAGCCCACCAGGTGCTGCTGGCCCAGCTGCCAAAGGATGCACTGGTGCTGCTCAACTTTCACAAGCACAACTACTGGCACGGGCAGCACATCTGCTTTTTTACCAAGCCCGACTGTCCCAATTGCCCCCTGAAGGGCTTCTGCAACTATTATCTGGAGCACTACGGCCCGGCCACGGCCGAGGCCCTAGCCGCTACGCCTACTCAGTGGGACATTAAGCGCGGGACTCTGCAGCACTAGCTGCTACCGCAACTTACTGAGGCGTACTTTCAGTGTGTCCGTAAAGGCGTGCAGGTAAACGGGTAGGTTACGCTTTTGGGTGTCAATTAGCCAGAAGCGCCGCTGCCCGGCCTGCTGTACTTCCACGTAATAGCCGCCCCAGTCACCGGCGTCGGGGGAGCCGATAACAGGGCCTTTCTCCCGCAGTAACTCGGCGGGTATTTGCGAAACCAAGTCTTTTACCAGCGTATACTCAGCCAGGCTGCGGGCTGCAAACGTGCCGTCATAGGGCGCGTCGCTACGGGGATAAGCGTCCTTGGTGTCTTCTTGCAGGGTTTGCGCCTGGGTATCGAGCTTGTATATTTCGATGCAGCTTTCTCCCTGGCATTCTCCGTAAAACGAACCGAAAAGGATGGGTGTTTGGTCAAACTCCGCACTTGATTCGACCTGTTCTTTGTCGCAGGCACTGAGGCCAATGGTAGTAAGCGCCACAACGGCAAGCCATAGCATTGAAAATTTCATAGGCTGGGTAAAAGACGTGGATGATATACTGGGAAGATCTGCACGGAACAGAATTGGTTGCATCCGGTTACGAGTACCGGATTCCTGCCGCGGCACCCAGCCGACTCCTGCGTACCTTTAGCCTCACTATGCGTCTAGTTCGTCACCCGGTGCTTTGCAACTATTACGTCACTTACCGGTGCAATGCGCGGTGCTCGTTCTGTGATATCTGGGAGAAACCCTCGCCCTATATTCAGCTGGCCGACGTGGAGCAGAACCTGCGGGACCTGAAGCGGCTGGGCGTGAGCGTCATGGACTTTACCGGTGGGGAGCCGCTGCTGCACCGACAGATTCACGAGTTTGTGGGTCTGGCCCACGACATGGGCTTTATCACGACCCTGACTACCAACTGCCTGCTCTACCCCAAGTACGCCGAAAAGCTGCGCGGCAAGGTCGATATGCTGCACTTTTCCCTGGATGCCTCCGAGAAGGAAGTGCACGACAAGGGCAGGGGCGTGGCCTGCTACGACTTCGTGCTGGAAAGCATCCGGGTGGCCAAAGAGCTGGGGGAGCGGCCCGATATTTTATTCACCGTGTTCCGTGAAAACCTGCACGACCTGGAAGCCGTGTACCGCGACATTGCCCAGCCCAACGGCCTGATGCTCATCATCAATCCGGCCTTTGAGTACAACAGCGTGGAAACCGGTGAGCAGCTGACTCCGGCCGAGCTGGATTATCTGTCGGCCTTCGGCAAGAAGCGGGGTGTATACCTGAACGAGGCCTTTATTCAGCTGCGCAAGGACGGTGGCAACCACGTGGCCGCGCCCGTGTGCAAAGCCGCCAGCACCACGCTGGTCATCTCGCCGAGCAACGAACTGGTGGTGCCCTGCTACCACTTAGGCGAGCAGAAATTCCCCATTCAGGGCCAGCTCTACGAGCTCTACCAGTCGCCGGAGGTGGGGCGGATGGTAGCTCTGGAAGGCCGGCTGCCCCAGTGTGAGGGCTGCACCATCAACTGCTACATGCAGCCCAGCTTCGCAGTCGAAATCAACAAGTACTTCTGGCAGGCCCTGCCCAGCACCCTCAAATACAACGTCCAGAAAGGGACCTGGCGGCGAATGCTGGCCCGATAAAGGTGAACTGGTGAAGTGGTGAGATGGTGAGATGGTGAGTTTTTCGTTTAACCCGCGCGGACTGCGCAGGTCCGCGCCGCCAGAACACCAAACTCACCATCTCACCAGTTCACCAGTTCACCAGTTCACAACTTCACCAGTTCACAACTTCACCATATGCCTGCTTTGATTCTGCCGGTTCACGGCGTTCTGCCGACTTTGGGCGCCAATTGTTTCGTGGCCGATAACGCCACCATTATCGGGGATGTGACGCTGGGCGCCGACTGCACCGTGTGGTTTAACGCCGTTATCCGCGGCGACGTGAACAGCATCCGCATCGGCGACAAAACCAATATTCAGGACGGAGCCGTGCTGCACTGCACCTACCAGAAGGCTGCTACCACCGTGGGTTCCCGGGTCAGCATCGGCCACAAAGCCATTGTGCACGGCTGTACCATCGACGACGACGTGCTCATCGGCATGGGGGCCATTGTGATGGATAAGGCCGTGGTGGGCCAAGGATGCATTATTGCCGCCGGGGCCGTGGTGCTGGAAAATACCCAGTGCGAGCCAGGCTACCTGTACGCCGGAATTCCGGCTCGCAAAATCAAGCCCGTGACGGAGGAGCAGCGCGCCAACCTAAGCCGCACGGCCGATAACTACGTGCTTTACGCCAGCTGGCTGAAGCCCGAGTAGCGGGCTAGTTGTGCGGGTGGCAAATTATGCTGTTATTGATTTGTCTATCCTGGGCATACTGTTCAGGAAGGTATACAACGCATTTTTTGTGAAAAAAGCCTACTCTTTTCTACTCGGCGGTCTGCTGACCGTCACCACCTTTGCGTCCCACGCTCAATCCGTGAGCCCAGCACCGGCTCAGCCAGTAGCTACGGCCAGTGCCGCGCCGCTCAGTCCGGAGCCTACTGCCTTGCCGGCCCATCAGGCCGCAACGGCCCTGGCCACGACGCCGGCCGCCTCGGTTGCCCAAGCTGCCGCTGTAGCACCCGAGCAGCAGCAGGCCACTCGTCAGCCCCAGCAACCTGCGAAGCCCGCCAAAGTGTCAAAGGGCGTCTGGATTGCCATTGGTATCGGGGTGCTCCTGGCCGTAGTACGCATAGCAACTGCCAGCTAGGAACAGGTCTGCACTTTGCTCAAGGCTAATAAAGAAGCCCGCTCTCGGCTGAGAGCGGGCTTCTTTATTGCTGGTGAGGGTGGTTACATATTCAGGCCTTCACCGGTTTCCAGCTGCCGCTCCTCGTCGGCCGTGACGCGGAGCTGTACTAGCTCCACGGCGCGGCGGGAGCGTTGCAGCACCCGAAACTCGTAGTTGTCGAGCACGGCCACGTCGCCGACTTCGGGAATGTTGCCATAGATGACGTTGAGCAAACCGCCCACAGTTTCGTAGTCGTCGCCCTCGGGCAGGGGGTAGGGCAGGTACTCGTTGGCGTCGGAAATGGGCGTGGCGGTGTTGACGCGGTAGTCGGTTTCCGAAATCTTCTCGACTACCGGTACCTCGTTGTCGTACTCGTCCTGGATTTCGCCCACCAGCTCCTCCATGATGTCCTCGATGGTCACGATGCCCGACACGCCGCCAAACTCGTCCGAGACGATGGCCATGTGGGTGTGCTTGCGCTGAAACTGGCGCAGCAGGCGGTTAATCTTCTTCGTTTCGGGTACGAAGTACGCCGGCCGCATGATTTTGGACAGCACGATGGGCTCATTGCGGCGCACAATCGGCAGCAGATCCTTCACGTAGAGTACGCCCACGATGTTGTCAATATTGTCTTCGAACACCGGAATGCGGGAATAGCCTTCGTTGTAGACAATTTCCAGAATGTTTTCCTGGGGCGTATCCACGTCGATGGCCGAGAGCTTGGTGCGGGGCACCATAATCTGCTTCACCATTCGGTCGTTGAACTGAAACACGTTTGCAATCAACTCATGCTCCGAGTCCTGAATTTCGCCGCTCTGCTTGCTTTGGTCTAGCAGCAGGCGCAGCTCGTCGGCCGAGTGGGCCTCGGGGCCGTGGGTTACCTGCCCGCCAAACAAACCCGCTACCAGGTTGGAAAGCGTGTTGAGCAGCTTAATAAAAAGCCAGAAGATTTTGGCAAAGGCCCACAGCGGCAGAGCTACGGCCATGGTCGTACTCTCGGGCTTCTGGATGGCCAGCACTTTGGGGGCTTGCTCCCCAAGTACAATGTGCAGAACGGTGATGATCGAAAAGGAGGTGACCAGCGAAATCCGGTGCACTGCTTCCACCGACAACGCAATACTGAATTGGTGGATAAGGGCCAGTACCACTTCCGCCACCACGCTTTCCCCGATCCAACCCAGGGCCAGAGAGGCCAGCGTAATACCGAGCTGGGTAGCTGACAAATAGAAGTTCAGGTCCTGCAGCATGCTTTGCACCCGCTTGGCCAGAAAGTTGCCACTTTGCGCCTTTATCTCAATTTGGGAGATACGAACTTTGACGAAGGCAAACTCTGCTGCCACAAAAAAGCCGTTCAGCAACACGAGCAGAACGGTAAGTAAGATATTTAAGATCATAGATCCGGGGGTCGGGCTCACGCGGCCCAGCTCCCTTGGTACTACAAAAGTACGAGATTCTATCCAAGCGGTTCCAGCTCAGTTGCTATTCGGCGCCCGGCGCGGCTGGTGCGGCCGCCGGCACAGCCCGCGTTTCGGGGTGGCGCGCAGCCTTAATAATAAGATTGTGACACTTCCTGCCGTACTTTGTTTGTTCCCAACGTTGTCGTTGTTCTAACTCTGCTTCATGCTTTTTAATAAGAAAATACTGCTGCCCCTGTGGTTTTTGCTGCTGCTACTCGGCCCGGCGTCGGCCCAGGTGCTCACGCCGGCCAAGCTCAGCACTGCCGTCAGTCAGCCCGCGGCCAAGGCGGGGGAGGAGCTCGATTTGATTGTCAATGCCCGCATCGACAACACCTGGCACCTCTACGCTACTGATTTCGACCCCGACCTGGGGCCCACGGTTTTTACCTTCTCATTTGCCAAAAGCCCGGCCTACGAGCTGGTCGGTAAGCCCAAATCGGTGGGGGCCAAAAAGAAGTTTGACGACGTGTTTAAGGGCGACGTCACCTACTTCGAAAAGACCGGCCAGATCCGGCAGCGCATTCGGGTGCTGCAGCCCGGCCCGCTCACCGTCAAGGCCGACGTCGAATACCAGAGCTGCACCGACGTGGACGGGCGCTGCATTCCCGGCAACGAAACCCTGAGCTTCGGTCCCGTCGAGGTAAGCGGCGCAGCAGTAGCCGCCGCAACCCCGGCGGCAACTACAACGCCCGCCACCACTACGGCCCCGGCAGCTACCCCATCCGTCACAACGCCCCAAGCCGCCGGCACGGCAACTCCCGCGGCCGATTCGGCTGCCGTAGCCGCGGCCCCGGTCGCTGCCTCTCCTGAAGCCTCGGCCACCGTGGCTCCCGCGGCCGCCGAAAGTGCTGCTGGTGCTGCTCCCGTAGCTGCCTCGGCCTCCAACACACCCGCCGGCACGGGCTTGAGCTTGTGGAAATACCTGCTGCTGGCCTTCGGCGCGGGCCTGGTGGCCGTGCTCATGCCCTGCGTGTATCCCATGCTGCCGATGACGGTGTCGTACTTCACCAACAAGAGCAGCCGGGGCGAGGCCATCAGCAAGGCCCTGGTATATGGCCTCTCCATTATCAGCATCTACACCGGTGTGGGCGTGGTGCTGAGTTTGCTCTTCGGCGCCGACGCGGCCAACGTTATCAGCTCCCACTGGCTGCCCAACCTACTGTCCTTCGTTATCTTCCTCTTGTTCGGCATGTCATTTCTGGGCATGTTTGAAATCAACGCGCCCAGCAGCCTAGTTAATAAAGTAGATGCTAAAGCCGACCAGGGCGGCTGGTCAGGGCTGTTTTTCATGGCGGCCACCCTGGTGCTCGTCTCTTTTTCCTGCACCGTGCCCATCGTGGGCTCGGTAGCCATTGCCGCGGCCAACGGCGAGCTGCTGCGGCCCACGCTGGGTATGCTGGCCTTCTCTACGGCCTTTGCTTTGCCCTTCGTGCTGTTTGCCCTGTTCCCGACCTGGCTCAAGTCGATGCCCCGCTCGGGTGGTTGGCTCAATACGCTCAAGGTGGTTCTGGGCTTCGTGGAGCTGGCCATGGCCTTTAAGTTTCTGAGCTCGGCCGACCTGTCCTACCACTGGGGCCTGCTGCCCCGCCCGGTGTTCCTGGCCATCTGGATTGTGCTGGCAGGCCTGCTGGGCATGTATCTGCTGGGTAAAATCCGCCTGCCCCACGACAGCGACAATCCCCGGGTGAGCGTGCCCCACCTGCTGCTGGGCGCCGTGGCCTTGTCGTTTATGCTTTACATGGTGCCCGGCTTGTTTGGCGCCCCGCTCAATGCCCTATCGGCGTTGGCGCCGCCGCCCGCCCGCCAGGATTTTGCCTGGCTCGGCAGCGGCGCGGCTCCGGCCACAGCTACTGCCGCCGAGCTGTGCACCTCGCCCCGCTACGCCGAAGTGCTGGAGCTGCCCCATAATCTGTCGGGCTACTTCACGCTGCAGGAAGCTCTGGCCTGCGCCAAAGAAAAGAACAAGCCCATTTTCGTGGATTTCACCGGCCACAACTGCGGCAACTGCCGGGTGATGGAAGCCGGCGTCTGGAGCGACCCGCGGGTGCTGCAGCGCCTGCGCGACGACTACATCATCGTGGCCCTGTACGCCGATGACAAAACTGAGCTGCCCGCCGACCAGTGGTATACTTCCAAGCGCGACCAGCGGGTGAAAAAGACTTTGGGCGAGCAGAACCTGGACTTCCAGATCAGCCGCTTCAACATGAATGCCCAGCCCTATTACACGCTGCTCAGCCCCAGCAGCACGCTGGAAAACCCGGTGGTACTGGCCCCGGCCGTTACCTATGAGTCGGACGTTAATAAATTCATCCGTTTCCTCGATGCGGGCAAGGCTCAGCACCAGCGCCAAAACGCACCCGTGGCCCGCCGCTAAAAAGAGCGGGACGTAAAAACAAAATCCGGGGCGGCCGGGAATAAGCACTGACTTACTCCCGGCCGCCCCGGATTTTATTTTTGTGGTGGCACAAGCAACCTTTAGTCAGGAATTGTACTCACTTGTAGCTAGAGGTCGGACTAGTCGGGTATAAAACTGTTTTAACCGCGAATGGCAGCTGTTTCTCCCGCGTCGGAATATAACTGGGCTTGGTCTGTTGTTTTGCCGCTGGGCTTTCGACTTGTTCCGTTTTTTGATTTCCTTTGCACCCAGTTGGACGAAAGAAGCAAAGTTTTGACTGCTTCGTTAGCAGATTGTTACTATACAAAAAGGCTGCACCCACCCAGATGCAGCCTCTTGAATAAGAACGTACCCACCCAGATACGTCCTGGTTTTTCCCTCCTCACATTATCCAACTGATCAGCTGTAGAAGAAGGGTTCGAACCTCCACGGTGTAGTTAGCCGGCCGCCGGACCAGTTTCTCCCAAATCACCACCCCCGAGAGAGGAGGGCATGTCTGCCAATTTCATCATCCTACAAAATGGCCCATCACCGTTCGTGTTGGATTGTAACAAATTTAGTATTTGAGTTGAATAAATAAAATAATCGCAGACATATGGTTTAAAATTTACATACTTTTTAGTATCACTGAAGAAGATTTGCAAATTAGGCAATCAACCTGCTGAAAAATGGCCCGCAATTACGAACTTGACGACACCGACCGCAAAATATTGGCACTTCTGATTGAAGACGCCAAGATTCCCTACACCGAAATTGCCCGTAAAGTCCACGTTTCGGGCGGTACCGTGCACGTGCGCATGGCCCGCCTCGAAGAATTGGGCATTGTGAAGGGGGCTACCCTCAAAATTGACTACCAAAAGCTCGGGTACGGGGTCAGTGCTTTTCTCGGAATTTACCTGCTCAAGAGCTCAGTCTACGCCAGCGTGGTGGAGCAACTGCGCGAAATTCCGGAGGTGGTCAGCATCCATTTTACCACTGGCGCCTACGGCGTATTTGCCCGCCTCGTGTGCCGCGACACCCAGCACCTGCGCGACGTGCTCCACGACCGGGTGCAGCTCATCGAGGGTATCGAGCGCACCGAAACGCTTATTTCGCTCGAGGAAACCATGAACCGCGCCATTCAGCTGCAGTAGCTTTTTAGTTGCTGCCGACTTTCACTAAGGGCCTGCTTCCTGCCAACCGCAGCTGAGGCAGGCCCTTTTGTGCCTGATGAGCTTGCGCCCGGCTTTTCTACTTTATGCATTATTCCTGGAAACTGTTCTGTTAAATTTCGAGTGCAAAGTATAGCAAGCCAACCCTGAATCCCGTAGATTTAGAGTCTGGTATCCCGCTACTTGGCTAAAAGCAAGTAAGTAAGTATCTTTCCTTAGCTGATTTTTGTCCGCACATCCATGAAAGCGCTACTCATTGCATTTTTGGCGACGGCCGCCCTCGTGCCCCCAGCCCGGGCGCAAAGCCTGCCGGCCGTATACTTGAATGCCCGCGACGAAGAAACCGTGCCCGACAGTGCCACACACTACCGGGTGGTGGACCGCAAAAAAGGCGAAGGCGGCTACGCCATGCGCGACTACGCCCTCAATGGCACCCTGCTGCTGCGCGGTACGCTCACCGGCTTGGAGCCAGCCGTGCGCAATGGGCTCTTTACCTGGTATCACCCCAATGGCAACAAGGCCGGGCAGGTGCACTACCACAACGACGAAGCCGACGGGGTGTACGTGTCGTGGTACGAGGATGGCAAAGTGAGCCAGCGCGGGGAGTACACCGACGGCATGCGCACCGGCAAGTGGATCAGCGTGCACCGGAACGGGCAAAAACGCTCGGAGGGCACCTACGTGGCCAGCCGGCCCCACGGCGAGTGGCGCTACTACTACGATACGGGCCAGCTCAGCGCCGTGGAGCGGCTCGAAAACGGGCGCAGCACCAACCTGAAGTTTTTCAACCTGGAAGGTGAGCTGTATGCCGGCATACCGCGGCGTCGGCAGGCGGCCGAATTCCCCGGAGGGCAGGCGGCTTTGATGCAGTATTTGGCCCGCAACACGATTTACTCCAAGGCCGCCCGGCGCAAGAATATTACCGGCAAAGTATACGTGTCGTACACGGTGGGCGAGGACGGACGGGTAAGCCAGGTACGCGTCGTGCGCGGTTTGGCCCCCGAGGTCGATATTGAGGCCCGCCGGGTAGTGGCCGCCCTGCCCGCTTTCAAGCCCGGGCGCGAGTATAACGTGCCCACGGCCATGACCTACACGCTGCCCATCATGTTTGCCCCTAACTTCAAGCTCTTTGGTGGCGTGAAGGCTACCCAGACGCCCCCCACCGAAGCCCGCGCCGGCAACCCCGACGACAGTTATTAGCCTCTCAGCAATGGCCACAGAAAAGCCCTGCTGCTCCTCGGAGCGGCAGGGCTTTTTCTATGTAGTGGGCCGCTAACCGAAGTTAGACGGTTACCTGGGCATCCAGTTTCTGGGCCAGCACGTGCTTGGGCACGGCGCCTACTTGCTTGTCCACGATCTGGCCGTTTTTGAACACGAGCAGCGTCGGGATGCTGCGGATGCCAAACTTAGCCGAGGTCTGGGGGTTGGAGTCTACGTCGACTTTGCCGATAATGGCTTTGCCTTCGTATTCGCCGGCCAGCTCCTCAACGACCGGGCCCACCATGCGGCACGGACCGCACCACTCGGCCCAGAAATCCACGAGCACGGGTTTGTCGGAGTTGATGATCTGGTCGAAGTTAGCATCGGTAATCTCGATGGCTTTATGTCCCATGACAATAGGGGGTTTGTGGTGACAATGAAACTGCTCCTTACGAAACTTGGGGCTGCAAGGTAGCAGATTGCGAGTTCAACAAGACTTGAGCCGGAAAGTTTCAACCGGCCAGCTTGTCATATTCTACCCACGCCACCCGTAGCCTCTAGCCCCGGACTGGGCTGCTGGCGCGAAGCCCGGCCCGGGACTAGAGGCCCTTACAAGGGCTTATCGACTACGAACTGATAGGTGCGGGCATACTCCTGGGCGCGGTGGCGGAGCTTATAAAACACGTACAGGTTGAAGAAGTGCATGGCGCCCAAAATCAGGATGATGGTGCCAAGCTTGATACTGAGTGTCTCGACGCTGCCCTGGTAGCTGGTAATTTCGTCGGTGCTGCGCAGCGTCAGAGTGGCATACCCGATGTTGATGAGGTAGAAACCCGTGAGCAGGAGCTTGTTGACGGAATCCGCCAGGTGCTCGTTGCCGTGGAAAATATCGACCAGAAACGTGCGGCCATTCGTGAAAAGCGTGCGGGCCACCCACACCGTGAGCAGAACCGTGACGGGCAGATACACCCCGTAAACGAGCAAGTGGTAGTTCATGACGGTAAAAAGTTAGAAGTGAAAAAAGGATAAAGAAGCGCGGCACTACAAGCACCGGAAGAAGCTAGGGAAGCTGGGGCACGAGGTCGGCCAGAGCCTGCTCGCAGCTGGGAAACTGGAACCGGAAACCCGCCTGCACCAGCCGCGCGGGTACTACTTTGCGACTTTTCAGCACCAGCTCAGTCTCGGTACCCAGCAAAAACGCCCCGATTTCGAGTAGCCACCGCGGCTGGGGCAAATGGAAGCGGGGCCGGTAATAATGGTCGAGCAGGCCGTTGAATCCGTGGTTGGGCAGCGGCTGGGGTGCGCAGAGGTTGAAGGTGCCGTCCAGGTCGGGGCGAGCCAGCAGAAACTCCACGGCCCGGCAGAAGTCCAGCACGTGCAGCCAACTTATCCACTGCCGGCCCGTGCCCTGGGGCGTGCCCAGCCCGAAGCGCGCCAGGCGTGCCATTACCGGCAGGGCCCCACCGTCGGGCCCCAACACGATAGCCGTGCGCAAGGCCAGCCGACGGGTGCAGGGCGTGGCGGCCACCCAGAATTCGGCTTCCCAGCGCTGGGCTACCATTTCGGAAAAGTTGCGGCCAATGCGGCCGTCGGCTTCGGTATTGGCCGGCTCATCGGCCGGGGTATCGGTGTAAATCGTGGCCGTGGACAGGTTCAGCCAAACGGGTGGGGGAGTTTGGCAAGCGGCAATGGCCTGACCCAGCACCCGGGTGCTTTCGGTGCGGCTGCGGGTAATGGCGTACCGATTGACGGCCGTGTAGCGGCAGTCCACGGTGCGGCCCGCCAGGTTTAGCACCACGGCTGCCCCTTCCAGCTCGGCGGCCCAGGCGCCCAGGGTTCGGCCGTTCCAGGCTACCTGCCCGGCTCCCGCCCGCCGACTCAGCACTACCACCCGGTAGCCCAGCAAGGTAAAATAGCGGGTCAGGTGCTGACCAAGAAACCCGGTACCCCCGGCAAGAATCATTTTGGGCCGTTCCATGCTGCGACAAGCGTTGAGTGAATGGATAAAAGGGAAGCCAGCTAGCAGTAAATTCTGATCAGCTGATTTTTATTAAACTTTCAGTAAAAATTGAAATCAATAAGTAAAAAAATAAGCCCGGCTATGGCCCCGGCCGCATGAGCTTCATAAAGGTGCTCAGAAACCAGTTTTCGTCGGCCTTGATGAGCGTGGCGGCGGCGCGGTCGGCAAAATCGGCGAAGTTCTGAATGCTGCCAATCATCTGGGTAAAGGCTGCGGTTTCCTCGGGCGTGGCGGTGGGAGAGGGCTCCACCTGCCGGATTTCACCCAGCACCCGCACAATGGGCTCCAACTCCCGGCGGCGGCGCTCCTTCAGGATCAGGGTGGCCACACGGTGAATATCCTTTTCGGCCGAGAAAAACTCGCGCCGCTCGCCCGGCCGCAGCTCTTTGCGCACAATGCCCCAGTCCATGAGGGCCCGCACATTCATATTCACGTTGCCCCGCGAAATCTGGAGCTGCTCCATGATATCCTCGGTACTCAGGGCCCCTAGCGACACCAGCAGCAGCGCGTGAACCTGCGCCATCGTGCGACTCACGCCCCAGGCCGAACCCAGGGTACCCCAGCCTTCAATGAATCTGCGCTTGGCTTCGTCGAGTTGCATGGCTCAAATGTAGAAGGATATTTTATACTTTCAATAATTATTGAAAATAAATTTAGCCAGTACTCGAAGCACGCCTTACCTCCGAAGGAGCAATAAAAAATCATGTTTAAATTCAATATGTGCCGCGTGAGTTTTGTCCAATTACGTGGTTAAGCTTGCTGTGGAGCGGATGGCGGGCTAGTTTGGGACCAGGGCCTTTATTAAAATATAAGTATGTAAAAATCAGGGTTTACAAAGTGCTAAATCTGTCGTTGAGGTCGGTGAAAAGGCTAGCTGGACGCTAGGAACCAACCGAAAAGGCGAGCGTAAGATTGGCCCATGGAACCCAACCGCCCCACCGACACTCCTTCTCAAATGCCCCGTTCGGCTACGGCTGGCCCCGGGCAGCCCCTGGTCATTCCGGTTATCGAAGAACAAGCCGTTATCAACCGGGAAGTGGTAGAAAGCGGGCGGGTGCGCCTGGCCAAAACGGTGCACGAGCGGGAAGAGCTGCTCGAAATACCGCTACAACACGAGGAAGTACTCGTCGAGCGGGTGCCCGTCAACCAGTTTGTGGCCGACGGGGCCGCCACCCCCGGCCTGCGTTACGACGGCGACACGACCATTATTCCGGTGCTGCGCGAGGTAGTGGTGACGCGCCTATTAGTGGTCGAAGAAATCCGCGTCACGAAGCGCACCCAAACCACCATGCTGACCCAGCCCATTACCCTGCGGCACGAGGAAATGCACATCGAACGAAACCCGGCCGCCGGGGCCGCCCCGGGGCCTGCTTCTGCAGAATAATCACCCTGTTTAATCTCCCAACCCTAAATTCTTTCACCATGAACCAGACCGTAGTAGGAATCTTCGATAACATTCAGGCCGCTCAGCAGGCTTCGCGCCAACTCATTGCCGCCGGTTTTATGCAGGAAAACGTGGACATCTCCTCCGGAGGCGCCGCTACGGCCAGCGGCAGCACTGCCGGCACTACCAATACCGCTAGCACCAACAGCAGCAACTACCAGAATACCAGTGGTACGACTACCGAAGCCGTCGGCGACGCTGCCGGCCGCGCCGGTGACAGCATCAGCAACTTCTTCAGCAACTTATTTGGCGGCGACGACACCGAGGACGCCCGCCGCTACTCGCACGTTGCCCGGCAGGGCCACTCCATTCTGACGGTGCACTGCCAGTCGGCGGAGCATGCTCGGCAGGCGGCTGAAATTCTGGACAACGCCGGAGCCGTGGACGTGGATGAGCGCGCCGCCCAGACGGGCTACGCCGGCGCCAACAGCTACCAAGCCGGTGCCAATACTGGTCAGGAAGGCATGTCGGCCCAGGTAATCGAGGAAAACCTGCAGGTTGGCAAGCGCGTGGAGCAAACCGGTGGGGCCCGCCTGCGCAGCCGCATCGTGGAGCGCCCCGTGGAAGCCAGCGTCCGGCTGCGCGAAGAGCACGTGAGCGTGGAGCGGCACCCGGTAAACCGGCCCGCCACGGAAGCCGACTTCAACACCTTCAAAGAGGGTGAAATCGAAATTACGGAAAGCGCCGAGCGCGCCGTAGTGGGCAAAGAGGCTCGGGTGGTAGAAGAAGTGACGCTGGGTAAGGAAGTTACCGAGCGCGAAGAAACCATCCGCGACACGGTGCGCAAAACCGAAGTTGACGTGGAGCGCATCAACGATGCCTCAACCCAACGCACGGGCTACACCACCGACGACGACGCACGCCGGACTTCGTAGTTTGTTGAACAGTGGACACAAAAAAGGGAGCCAGAATCTGGCTCCCTTTTTTGCGTGTATAGCCGGTTCAAATCAGCTGGCAGGCCTCAATTTCCATGGCCCGCATCTTGCGGATAAACTCCTTGGGCTCGATGCGGTAACGCCGCGAATAGGTATCGACGGTAAGGTGCTCGTGGGGCTCGGCAAACTTGATTTCGAGCTTTTTCGAGCCCGCGCAGCCTTCCACGGCTTCCATAAACCGGTCCATGAAGGGCTCGGTAATCGTGCGTAGATCGAGCTGCACCCGCACGCCGTTGGCCAGTTTCTCGGCCACGTTGAACAGGGGCTCCATGGTCAGGATCTTGAACTCAAACTGGTCGGAGTCGCGGAAGCGCTGGGCGTACTTGCCCCGGATATACATGGGCGGCACCTGCTCCTTGTCGTAGTTGCGGGGGTTAATCAGGGCCGAGAAGCGGCTGTAGTCGTCGCGGAACAAGGCCAGGTTCAGGCTCGACTCGTAGTCTTCCACGCTGAACGAGACGAAGGGCTGGCCGGTCTTGGTGGTCTTGAACATAACGTTCGAAATCAGCCCGGCCACGGTTACTTCGCGGTTTTTGTAGTTCTCCACCTTATCCAGCCCGCAGGTGCAGTAAGAGTCGATTTCGAGCTTGAAGTCGTCCAGTGGGTGACCCGAGAGGTAGAAGCCCACCACTTCTTTTTCGCGGCGTAGCAGCTCGGTAGCGGGCCAGGGCTCCATGTCGGCTACCTTGGGCAGAGGCATGGCCACGGCCCCGAAAGCCCCGCCGCCAAACAGACTCTGCTGGGCCGAATCCTGGTCGGCCTGGTACTGCTGGCCCATGCGCACGGCCTTGTCGATGAGGTTCTGGTCGCCGGCAGGTGCGTCCACGAACTGGCGGCGGTGGTAACGCTCAAACGAGTCGAAGGCGCCCGACAAGGCTAGGCTTTCGAAGGTCTTCTTGTTGACGGCCCGCAGGTTGACGCGCTTCGAAAAGTCGAAAATATCGGTGAACGGGCCCTTTTTGGCCCGCTCAGCCACGATGTTCTCAATGGCCGCCTCGCCGGCGCCCTTCACGGCAGCCATGCCGAAACGAATCTGGCCCTTTTCGTTGACGTTGAACTTGAGGATGGATTCGTTGACGTCGGGCCCGAGTACGGCCACGCCCTGGCGGCGGGCTTCCTCGATAAAGAAGGTCACCTTCTTGATGTCCGACATGTTGTTGGTCAGCACGGCGGCCATGTACTCGGCCGGGTAGTTCGCCTTCAGATAACCCGTCTGGTAGGCCACCACGGAGTAGGCGGCGGAGTGGGAGCGGTTGAAGCCGTAGGCCGCAAACTTCTCCATCACGTCAAACACCTCGTTGGCCTTTTTCTCCTTGATGCCGTGCAGTTCGGCGGCGCCTTTGCAGAATTTCTCCCGCTCCTGGGCCATCTTTTTCATGTCCTTCTTACCCATGGCCCGGCGCAGCAAGTCGGCGCCGCCGAGGGAGTAGCCGGCCAGAATCTGGGCGGCCTGCATGATCTGCTCCTGGTACACCATGATGCCCTGGGAGTAGTTCAAAATGGGTTCCAGCAGCTCGTGCGGGTATTCCACCTCCTCGCGCCCGTGCTTGCGGTTGATGAAGTTCGGAATGAACTGCATCGGGCCGGGCCGGTACAAGGCGTTCATGGCAATCAGGTCCTCGATGTTGGTGGGCTTGAGGTCCTTGAGGTACATGCGCATGCCCTCGGACTCGAACTGGAACGTGCCAATCGTGTCGCCGCGCTGGTAGAGCTCGTAGGTTTTGGGGTCGTCGAGCGGGATGTCGTCGATGTTGATATCAACGCCGTGGTTTTTCTTGATCAGCTCCAGGGCATCGACGATGATAGTCAGGGTTTTGAGCCCCAGAAAGTCCATCTTGAGCATCCCGGCACTCTCAATCACCTTACCGTCGAACTGCGTCACGAGCAGGTCGGAGTCCTTGGAGGTGGACACCGGAATGTACTTGGTGATGTCGTCGGGGGCAATGATAACGCCGGCCGCGTGGATACCGGTGTTGCGCACCGAGCCTTCCAGCTTCTCGGCCAGGCGCAGGATCTGCCCGCGTAGGTTGTCGGGCGCGTCGTCGCGCCGAATCATGTCGAGCTCCTGATTTTCGGCAAAGGCGCCGGCCAGGGTCGTGCCGGGCTTTTCGGGCACCATCTTGGCCAGCTCGTTGGTCAGGGGCAGCGGCAGCTCCATGGCCCGGGCCACGTCCTTGATGCTGGACTTGGCGGCCATGGTACCGAAGGTGATAATCTGGGCCACCTGGGTTTTGCCGTACTTATCCACCACGTAGTCGATAACGCGCTGGCGGTTCACGTCGTCGAAGTCGATGTCGATATCGGGCATAGACACCCGCTCCGGGTTCAGGAAACGCTCGAACAGCAGCGAGTACTTAATCGGGTCGATGTTGGTGATACCCACGCAGTAAGCCACGGCCGAGCCCGCCGCCGAGCCCCGGCCCGGGCCCACGGCCACGCCCACGCTGCGGCCGTGGTTGATGAAGTCCTGGGTGATGAGGAAGTAGCCGGCGAAGCCCATCGTCTGGATGATGCGCAGCTCGTAGTCCAGGCGCTCCTCGATTTCGGGCGTGCGCTCGGAGTAGCGGGGCGGCTTGGTCATCGTCACGACGCCCTTGCCGGCACTCGGCCCAAAAGCCCCCACGTAGGTCAGTTCGCGCAGAAACTCGTCGGCGTTGGCAAAAGCCGCAGGAATGGGGAAGTTGGGCAGCAGAATGTCGCGCTGCAGCTTGGGCGGCGTGATTTTATCAACGATTTCGTTCGTGTTGTCCACGCTTTCCGGCACGTCGCGGAACAGGTGGTTCATCTGCTCCTGGCTCTTGAAGAAGAACTGGTCGTTGGGGAAGCCGAAGCGGGAGCGGGGCCGGGGCATCTGGGCTTCCTCGTCGATGCGCATGAGCTGGCGGCGCACCGAGTCGTCGGAAGAAGCCAGGGGGCGCAGGTTGTCGAGGTGGTCGTAGAGCACCTTTTTCTCGCCCGAAATCAGGCGGAAGTACTTGGTCTGGAAGTCGCCGACCGGGATACTGTACTCTTCGCCGGTATTCACGCACAAGAGCAAATCGTGGGGCGCGAAGTCCTCCTGATTCACGTAGTGCGAATCGTTGGTGCAAATCACCTTGACGTTGTACTTCTGGGCCCACTTGAGCAGCACCTGGTTGAGGTCTTCCTGACTTTTGCCGGTGTTATCGATATTCTCGATGCCGTGGCGCTGGATTTCGATGTAGTAGTCGTCGCCGAACACGTCGAGCCACCACTTCAGCTGCTTCTCGGCTTCGTCCTCTGTTTTCCAGAGCAGGGCCTGGGGAATTTCGGCCCCGATGCAGCAGGAAGTGGCAATCAGACCCTCGTGGTATTGCAGTAGCAGCTCCTTGTCGATACGCGGATACTTGGAGTACACGCCCTCGATAAAGCTCATGGAGCAGAGCTTGGCCAGGTTCTGGTAGCCGGCCTGGTCCTTGGCCAGCAGCAGTTGGTGGTGCCGCACGTCCCGCTCCCCTTTTTCCCGGCTGAAGCTCTTCTTGTGCCGGTCTTCCACCAAGTAGAACTCGCAGCCGACGATGGGCTTCACGTTGTACTTATTGGCTTCGGCCACGAAGTTGAACGCGCCAAACATGTTGCCGTGGTCGGTGAGGGCAACGGCGGGCATGCCGTCGGCCTGGGCCTTCTTCATCAGGGCGCTGATGCTGGCCTGGCCGTCGAGCAGGGAATACTGGGTGTGGCAGTGCAGGTGGGAGAATACGGGCATCTTCCGGGGAATTCTGAGTGTTGAATTCTGACTGCTGAATTGGAATGCCCGATAATGCAGCAGTCAGAATTCAGCAGTCAGAATTTAATAAGAGTAAAGTTACCGCCAAAAGCGAGGCCGGGAAAGATTGCGCGGCAAGTGGTTTTTGTGTAGTAACCGAAAAAGGACGGCTTTGCGTGCCGTCCTTTTCGGTGGGTGTTCCTCGGCCGCTACGGCCACTCAGCTTCCGGCGCTGCTGCCAAGGGTGTTGGGGAGCGGGCTGCGCACACAACTTATTTTAGGGGCAGGGACTTAGTCGGCGGGTATCAGTGGGGCCGGCAAGGTAGCGAGCTGGGCGGCGTCGAAGCGGCGGAAAGCAGCTTCCAAGGCGGGGTTTTGCTGGCGCCGCGTCTTCATTTTAGCGGCGGAGGCGCTGGTAAGCAAAGCCTGCTGGTCCTTGGCCCAGGTCGGGCTCTGCAAGTTGAGGCGGACGGGCATTTTCATGTTTACGGGCAGCTTTTTGAGCTCTTCGGCTTCGGCCACCAGCCCTTTCTTGCGCGCCCCAAATTCGGTAATGGCAGTGCTCAACAGGGCAATAGCCCGGCCGTCACTGGGCGCAAAGTAAATTTCCCGCTGGCGCTGGTTGAGGTCGGCAAAATACTGCGCGGCATGGGCTTTCAGGCTGGTAACCACGGCCGGCGGGGTGGGTTGAGAACCGGCCGCAGGTTTGGTTTGAGCCAGCAGGGTGGCCGCGGTGGTCCACGCTAGGCAGGCAGTAAGCACGAGGCGTTTGGGCATACGTTCAGAATAAATAGCTGCCGGGAAGTTCCAGCGTGGTTATGGGGGCGCCGCGCCCACCCGGTCGAAGCCAAAGGTATCCTCGTAACGGTGCTGCCGCCCGGTTAGTGCCTCCCGGGTATTATAGCGGGCCGGTGGGCAGTGGGGCAGGGCTAGGACGATGCTGACGAAGCCCAACCATTAGAATCTGATTATCTTGCCCGAGTTATTGCACTTATTCTACCCGCCGGTTCGTTACAGGGCCAGCTTAATCTACGGCTGCCGAGCAGCTACTTTGGATTTTCTACGCTGATCAGGTCGTCGCTTCCGGGCGGCGGCACATGGTTATTTCTGGGTTTCTATTTAGTCGTTTTTGTCATTCCCGGCCGAGCGGTTCGGTCAGTATCTGCGCATGAAGTATCTGGTTTCTCTTACCGACCCGGTCTATGACCCGGCGGCCCCGGTTTCCCGGCTCGGCGCCTGGTTTTTGCAATTTATTCAGGACAAGCGGGACCTGCCCTTCGTGTACCTCATCCTAGAAATATCGGCCACGCTGCTGCCGTTGGCCGGGCTGCTGTTTGTGCCCGGGCTGCCGGCCGCGGCGTGGTGGGCAGTGTTTGGGCTGTACCTGCTGCTGACCACGTTCTACTTCAAGGGGCCGTTTGGGCTGATGCTGCACTGCACCAGCCACCGCATCCTGTTTAAGAAGAAGTACGCCCGGCTCAACCATTACATTCCCTGGGTGATTGGGCCGCTGTTTGGGCAAACTCCCGAAACCTACTTCACCCACCACCTGGGCATGCACCACCCCGAAAACAACCTGCCCGACGACGAAAGCTCCACCATGTACTACCAGCGCGACTCGGCCGCCAGTTTCGGGCGCTACCTGGTCGATTTCTTTCTGCTGGGCATTCCGAAGCTTGTCTTGTATTTCGGGCGCACCAACAAGCCCAAGCTGCGGTTTCGGCTGCTGCGGGGCGAGGTGGTCTACCTACTGACCGTGGCCGGGCTGGCTTTCGTGAATTTGCCCGCTACCCTGGCCGTGCTGGTGCTGCCCGTCCTCGTGACGCGGGCCGTGATGATGCTCGGTAACTGGAGCCAGCACGCTTTTATCGACTCGGCTGACCCCGGCAACTGCTACACCAACAGCGTGACCTGCATCAACACCAAGTACAACCACAAGTGCTGGAACGACGGCTACCACATCAGTCACCACCTCAAGCCCGCCCTGCACTGGACCGAGCACCCAGCCCACTTCCGCCAGAACCTGGCCGAGTACACCCGCCAGCAGGCCGTGGTTTTCGACGGTATTCACTTCCTGCACATCTTCGCCTACCTCATGACCCGGCGCTACGATCTGCTGGCCCGGCACTTCGTCGACCTCGGCGAGCAGTACCAGTCGGAGGCCGAAGTCGTGACGTTTCTCAAGTCGCGCACCCGCCGGATTCCCCGCCTGGCCCCGCCGGTAGCCGTAGCCGCCTAGCGCGGTGCTGAGCCAGACCAATAAAAAAGGGACGCTGCTACAGCGTCCCTTTTTTATTGGTCGAATTGGGTCTGGGGCTACTTGGCCGAGTTCAGCACCAGTACTTCGCCGATTTTGACGGCACCGGTGGGTTTGTTGTTCCATTCCTGGAGCTGGGCCGGCGTTACGCCATAGCGCCGGGAAATGCTGAACAGCGTCTCGCCCTTTTGCACCGTGTGGCGGGCCGGGGCGGCGGCCACTGGCGTAGCCGTGGCATTGGCGTGCGCTACGGCTGGGGCAGCCGCCACGGTGGGTTGAGCCGCCACTGGCGCCGCTTTGACGGGCGTCGTCAGCGGGGCGACTTTGAAGGCAGTGGTGGGCTTGGTTCCGGTTGCTTTCGAGGCGGCCAAGGCGTTGGCGGAAGCGGGCTTGGCCGGTTTCGACGGCGGTGGCGGCGCAATGGTGCCCATGGGTTCGGGCGCCGGAGCGGCGGCTACGGCCGGGGCGGGGCGGGAGGCGCCCACGAAGCCCGAGGCTCGCAGCCGTTCGGTGGCCGCTTTCAAGTCGGGGTTTTTGGCGGCGCGGGCGTCGAAGTTGCGAAACTGCGGGCTGCGCATCAGCGTCTGGAGCTCAATCTGCCAGGGCTGCTGGCGCAGGCGCTGGGCCAGGACCTGCTGCTGCTCGCGCGGGAGGCTGGCCGTGTAGTGGCTCAAACGCTGGTTCAGGGTCGGAATTTGCAGCAGGGCGGCTTCAATCAGGCTGACGGCCCGGGTGTCGCTGGGCTCGAAGTAGATTTCGCGCAGCTGCCGCACGCTGGTCTGCACCAGGCCCGACATTACCCGTACGGAATCTTCGGAAAGAGCAGCCGGGGCCGCCGCGGTGGACTGCTGGGCCTGGGCCGCCAAAGGGCCCGCAAGCAGGCCGCCAAACAGGAGTACTCGAAAGAAGGGACGCATTCGGAAAATCAGAGACTAAGAATCGGAAACGATACAAAAATACGGGGCGGGCTATTTGGTGGGCTTGATAACCAAAACTTCCCCCAGCTTCACATTGGCGTCGGCCTTGTTGTTCCACTCCATCACCTGCTTGATGCTCACCCCGTAGCGCCGGGCAATGCCGTACATCGACTCGCCGGCTACCACCGTGTGGCTCACCGGGGCTACCACAGCCGCCGCGGCTACTTCCGGCGTGCCCGTGGCGGGGCTAGCGGCGGCCATGGCGGTAGTAGGAGCCACCACGCGCAGCACCTGACCCAGGCGCAACGACGGGCTGGCGGGCAAATTGTTCCAGGCAATCAGGTCGGCGGGGCGCAGGCCGTACTTGCGGGCCACGGCGTAGAGGGTTTCGCCTTTCAGTACGGTGTGCTGGCCGTTGGCCGGTACTGGCTCCACAGCAGTGGCAGTAGGCGCCGAGTAGGAGGGCGGCAGCGGGCGGGCCGCCGGGCTGGTGGCAGCGGCAGGTTCAGCCGCCGGCGTCGGCGCTTTGGCCGGCGCAGTAGCTACTGGAGCGGGGGCCGCTTTGGGAGCGGCCGGCTGGGCCGCCGGGACTTTCACGGGCTGGGCCGCTACGGCTTCGTCCCGGGGCTCATCGGCAACGGGGGCCGCGGTGGGCAGGGGCTTTTTGGGCTGTTGAACCACGGGTGTCTCCTTCGGCGCTGGTTTGGCGGGGGCGGCAGGCTTGCTGGCCGCCGTGGCCTCGGGCAGCTCGTTCAGGTTTTCCATGTGGTCATCCGTCACGCTGTCGGCCTGGGTTACCAGGGTCTTGTCGGCGTTGGTCGTGGCCGAATCGGCGTCGGTGGCATCTTCCAGAATCCGGTTGGCGGCGGCCGTCGTGCCGGTGTAGGGCTCGGACTCATCCTGGGCTTTTTCCTTTTTGCGGACTGGTTTGGCCGGCGCCGGTGCGGGAGCGGCCGGCTGCGGGGCGCGCTCGAAGGCGGCCAGGGCAGCGGCGTTGTCGCTCTTGGCGTACTCGATGGCGACTTCCTTGGGCCGGGTGTGCTGCAGCCACAGAATGCGGCCCGGGCGCAGCTCCTCGTTGCGGGGCATGCGGTTTTTGCTCCAGATGGCCTTGGCCCGCACCCCGTATTTCTGCGACACGGTGGCTATACTCTCGCCGGGCTGGGCCACGTGGTACTCCACGGCGGCCTTATCCCGCTTTTTCTGCACGAAGTAAGGCTGACCCACCACGATGTTGTCGAAGGCAAACAAGTCGTTGTACTGCATGAACTTGCGCATCTTCACCCCGGCCCGCTGAGCCAGGCTCTCCTTGGTGTCGCCGGGCAGGGCAATGATGGCGCGCAAGCCGTTGACCTGCACGAAATCGGCGTTTTGCGGGTCAGGTTTGGGCTCGTGCAGGAGCTGGCCGGCGGCGGCCGTTTTCTGCTGGGCCGCCATGGCCGTAAGTTGCAGCGGGTCGGTTACGGGTACCAGAATGGTGTAGGCCTTATCCAGGGGCACGGGGCCGTCGTTGAGCAGCCAGCGGTTGTGCTTGGCCAGCTCCGCGGGGCTGGTTTGCAACGAAGCCGCCAGGGCCGAGAGCTGCTGCCCGGCCGCGGCCGGAAATTCGGCCAGCAGCATCGGGGGCTTGGGGTTTTGACCGCAGGCGGGCTCAAAGGCTACTTTGTGGGCCAGAAACGTCAGCACGTAGGTGTGAGTCTGCTCGGTGACTTCCATTTCGGTGGCGTCGAAGTCGGTGGGCAGGGTGTAGGGCTTGGCCCCGGTCAGGCCCAGGTTGTAGCTGAGCAGGGTATTGAGCCAGTTGTGAAACGTGTTGTTGTTGCGCAGAAAGTACTTGGCCGCCGCCCGCGACGAAGCCACGATGTGCTTACGCTCGTCCACCACGTCGTTGACGACCACGCCCAGCTCCGTGGCCGACTCGCGCTTGAACTGCCAGTAGCCCACTGCGTCGTGGATGGACTGGGCCTCACCCTGCAGGCCGCTTTCCTGGAGCACCAGGTAGCGGAAATCCAGGGGCACGCCCTCGGTCTGAAACACCCGGTCGATAAGCGGAAAGTGGGCGTCGGCCAGGTTTACGCGGGCCTGAAACGAGGGCTGGTAACGCCGGATGGCGTCTACTTTCTGTTGGACGGCGGCCCGGCCTCCCTCGGTGAGGCGCAGGTGCAAACCGGCAAAATAGAGGTCCGCGGGGACCGTCACGCTCTGGGCCGCGGCCAGCAGCGGCAGCAGGCAGAGCAGCGTGAGTATAAGTCGTTTCATAGGAGGCAAACCGGTAGTTCTGGCTTCAATCCTACTGAGGACCAGCGCCGACCGTGTACAAAGTAGGCGAAAAAACCCTGGATACGGCAGAAAAAGCCGTAAAAATGCTCATTTTTCAAGCCGTAGTTCCTGCCCCAATCCGGCCCGTCGAGCCGACCGGTGCAAAATCCGGGCGGCAAAAACCCGAACGGGGCCGCCGCTTTTGCCAAGCCGCGGCCCCGTTCGGGTGCTGGTTTCACAGGGAAGAAATCCGGGGTGCTTAGCCGCCGAAGCCCGTGCCGGGCCCGCCGCCGCCGCCGGGTGGCCGGCCGCCGGGAATGCCGCCGGGCGGGCCAAATTGCCGGTTTCCGTCGCGCGGTGCATCGGTGGGGGCTGCGCCGCCTGCGCCGCTGAAGTTGCGCAGGTTGTAAGTAAACATCAGCATGAAGTAGCGCTGCAGGATGTTGGTGCGTACGTCTTCGGTGTAGGCGTCGGTGATGTTGCGCTGAATGCTGTTGTTCTGGGCCAGCAAATCGAAGGCGTAGAGCTTGATTTCGGCCTGCTGCTTGGCAAACAGCTTTTTGCCCAGGCTGGCGTTCCAAAGCACGAAGTTCTGGTTATAGCCCGCCGTCAGGCCCGAATAAGCCAGGTGGTTCACTTCCGACTGCAAAGTCACGCCCTTGACCAGAATCCAGTTCAGGCGCAGAGTGGTGTTCTGACGGAAATACTGGCTGTTGCTGTTGCTCTGCACCGTATTGCGGGCGTAGGTCTGGCTGGAGTTGGAGGAAATGGTGAAATCGAGCTCGGGGCTGATATTGCTGCTCAGCACCGCGCCCAGGGCGAAATTGGGGGAGCGGTTGTAGTTGAGCACTCCGTTGACGAAGCCCGGTGTTTGGCTGAAGCTGGCCGAGGCGTTCAGGTTCAGGTTCGACTTGATGGGCTTCAGCGGCAGGGTGTAGTTGGCAAACGAGCGGAGCGAATACTGGTTGTTCAGGTTGACGGGCCGGATGATGGTACCGCCGGCGGGCACGATGACGTTGGTGCCGTCGATGGGCGTGGGCTGCCGCACGACGGTGGTGCTGTTGGCAATGGAATTGTTGGTAAACGAGCCGCCAATGAGGGCAAAAAAGGAGCGCGAGGTTTCGGGCTGGGTCGAGGAGTAGCGCAAGAACAGGTTGTGCGAGTATTCCTGGGCCAGGTCGGGGTTGCCGGTCCGGATCTGGAGCTGGTTGGAGTTATTTACTACGGCCTGCAGCTGGCTGATGCTCGGATTCTGGGTGCGGGTCTGGTAATTGAGGCGCAGGTTTTGGTTGCGGGAGAATTTGTACTGCAGCGTGGCATTAGGCAAAACGCTCCAGAACGGCCGGTCGGTGGTGGCCGTCTGCGGAAACTCCTGCTCGTTGTGGAGCTGGGCGTACTGCACCGACGAGCCCACGGCCCACTCCAGCTTCTCGAACTGGTAGCGGTAAGTCAGCCCGCCGGAGTTGGTGACGTAGCGGCTGGTAAAGACGTTGCTGAGCTGCTCGTCCAGCTCGCGCTGCTCCCCGCTGAGCAGGTTGTAGGTTTTTTTGTCGGAGTCGTTGGGCGAGTAGTTCAGCGAGTAGTTCAGCTGAAGCTGGCTTTTCAGACTGATTGGCTCGGTGTAGTTGGCCGAGCCGTTCCAGGTCCACCCGATTTGGTCGAGGCGGGAGTACTGGTTGGTTTGGGTAACCCGGGCCTCGGGCCGGGCGGTGTAGTCGAAGTTGTCGGAAAACAGGTAGTTGTCCGCGTTCCGGTCGTTGTAGGTGGTGTTCAGGCCCAGCGAGAAGGTCCGGCCGCGCTTGGCGAAGCGGTGGCGGTAGAGCACCTGGTTGGTAAAGGTCAGGCCGGTCTGGTCGGAGTTGTAGCGGCTGCGGTTGGCGCTCTGCACGCTGTCGGGCACGTCCGAAAAGGCGCTCAAAAAGGTGTTGCCGTCCAGGTTACTGTCGCTCGAATTGTTCTGCATCGTCAGGCGCGGCTGCCACAGGATGGAGTTGGCGCTGTCGATTTTGTAGTCGAGGCGCAGGCTGAAGCGGTTGTTGATGTTGCGGGCCGAGCCGTCCGACACCTCGTCGTAGCCCAGGGTGCGGCCCCGGGTCAGCACGTTGTAGAGGCGGTTGGTGGTGCTGTTGGAGTTGTTGTCGCTCAGGTTAAAAAAGTAGCTGGCCTGCACGTCCACTTTTTTGCCCCAGGTGTCGGAGAAGTTCAGGCCCACGGCGTGGGTCGTGGAAATGCCGCTGGCCTGGTTCACCAAGAAGTTGCCGGCGTTGCCGCCGCCCTGCTGCCCGCCGCCGCGGTTGCCACCCTGGCCGCCTTGGCCACCCCGGGCTCCGCCCTGGCCGCCGCGGTTGCCGCCCCCGCCCTGGGCCGAGGTGCCGATGACACCCAGCAAATCGTCGGTGCCGAAGTTCTGCTCGTTCACGTTGTTAGACTGAGCTACCACCGAAAAGCGGCGCGCACCCTTAAACGAGTTGATGTTGCCGCTCACCCGGTACTTGCCGTCGGAGAGGCTGTTGCTGCCGCTGCTGGGCCCGTAGCCGGCCACGATGCGCCCAAACTGCCCGTTGCGGAAGCTGGGCTTGGTCACGATGTTGATGGTTTTCTCGGTGTTGCCGTCATTGAAGCCGGTGAACTGCGACTGGTCGCTGCGGCGGTCAAACACCTGGATTTTGTCGATGGCCTCGGCCGGCAGATTTTTCAGCACGGCGTCCGGGTCGCTGCCAAAAAACTCCTTGCCGTCGACGGTGATGCGCTGCACCTGCTCGCCCTGGGCCTGCACTTTGCCGTCCTGCACCACCACGCCGGGCATTTTGGTAATCAAATCCTGGGCATTGGCGTCGGGGTTGGTTTTGAAGGCCCGGGAGTCGTACTGGGTTGTGTCGCCCTTCTGCACGGCGGCGGCGGCCTGGCCCACCACTTCCACGCCTTTTAGCTTCACCTGGCTGGTAGCCAAAGTGAGGGCGCCCAAAGCCACGGGCCCGTTGGTAACTTCCACCGGCCGCCGCAGCGTGACGTAGCCCAGAAAAGAGGCTGTCAGAATATAGCGGCCGGGTGCGGCAGGTATCGAAAAGCTGCCCGTCGGATCCACGGCGGTGCCGGTCTTGGCCGAGTCGGGCAGGTGCACGAGCAGCACGTTGGCCCCAATCAGCGGCGACTGATCAGTAATGTCGACCACGCGGCCGGAAACGGGGTAAGTTTGCGCAAATCCGGGGAGAGCCCCGAACAACAATACTAGTAATACAGCTACTTTTCTCATCATCCTATTGAGCCTGAAGCTCAATAGACGCGGCTTGAAGGCAAATGTTTAACCCAGCCCCGGAAAATTATCGTTTGCGCACCAGCAGCAGGCCGTCGCGCAGGGGCAGAAACACGTTTTCCACCCGCTCATCCTGCTGCACGAAGTCGTTGAAAGCCCGCACGGCGTGGGCGTCCTTGTCGGCCGGCTTCAGCGGGTAGGAGGGCAGGGCCTTGCCGCTCCACAGCACATTGTCAATTAAGATAAAGCCGCCGGGCCGCACCTGGGGCAGCACCAGCTCGTAATAGCGGGCGTTGTTGATTTTATCGGCGTCGATAAACACCAAATCCCAGGTTTGCGGCAGCGTAGCCAGCACGGCAGCCGCGTCGCCGATGTGCAGGTGAATTCGGTCGGTAAGGCCGGCCTCAGCCACGTAGCGCCGGATGCGGGCTTCCAGTTCGGGGTTTTGCTCCACGGTGTGCAGCTCACCGTCGGGCAGCAGGCCCTCGGCCAGGCACAGGGCCGAGTAGCCCGTAAACGTGCCCAGCTCCAGCACCCGCCGGGGCCGCACCATGTGGCTGAGCATGCTCAGGACCCGGCCCTGCAAGTGCCCCGAGAGCATGCGCGGGGCCAGCACCTGCACGTGGGTTTCGCGGTTGAGGCGGCGCAGTAGCTCGGGTTCGGGCGAGGAATGGTTTTCGGCGTAGGCTTGCAGTTCGTCGGGGTGCACGGGGACAGGGAAGGTAAATTCAACAATCAGGAAGTGGGGACCGGGGCCAGGCGGCGGCGCAACACGCCGGCCGCTACTAGCAGGCCCACCAGGCCGGCGCTCATGCCCGTCACCAGCACCGAGTTGGCATCAAAGGGCCAGATTTGGGCCGAGTAAATCATAAACGGCCCCCAAAGCAGCAGCAGCACGGCCCCGGTGGCCAGCCAAAACGTGAACCGGGTGCGGGTGGGCGGCAGCGGGGGCGTGGGCCGTTTGGGCAGCTGCAGCACGTACCACAGGATGCTGCCCAGCCCGATAAAGGTGCTGACGTACTGCAGAAACTGGTACAGCGGCCAGCTAGGCCCAAAACCCGGCAGCGTGTGGCGCAGCCAGGCCCAGTGCAGCACCACCAGGCCGTCGTCGTGGGTAAACCAGTCCCAGACAATGTGGGACAGGCAGCCCAGCAGCGCGCCCAGCAGCACCGGTCCGGATATTAGTCGCCGCGCTGGCCAGCGCCCAGCCGTGAGCGGCAGCAGACGGGAGCGGAGCACCGTGGGCAGGCACTGCACCAGCGGCACCTTCACCAAGTTGTGAAATAGCCCAGCGAAAAGCAGCACCAGGGGCAAATCGAGCCAAAAAATACCGGCCCAGGTGTGCCCGTAGATGCCGTCGGGCCGCAGCCGCAGGAAGTATTCGAAGTCGGGAGCCATGGCGCCCAGTACCAGGGCCGTGGCCGAGAGCCGGCGCTGCCCGGCACGGAGCACGGGTAAAATAAGGGCCGGATGGGCGGGCGTAAACGGCATGCCGCTAGCGGTTCAGAATAGAGAGAAAAGCAAACCAAAGGGCAAATAACGGCAACACCCGGCCGGCGCTACGCCTCTGCCAGCGCCGGGCGCAATGTAAAGAGCCAAATATAGTAGCCCGAGCGGCCCCGCACGTACTGGGCGGCCGTTACCTGGTAGAGTCCCTCGTACCGATATACCAACGTTTCATCCCCAGCGGGCACTTTCTGCAGTACTCGCACCGGCCGCCGGGTTGCCAGACTGGTATGAAAAGCCCGGTTGCGGGCCGTCAGCTCCTGGTCGGCCGTCTGGTGGCCGGTTTTAGGGTCCCGGCCGCCGTGGCCGGCGTAGAGAATCTGGTCTTCCCCAAACACGTCATCCTCGTACTGCCCAGCCAGCACTATGGAATCGACGCCCTCGGCCGGCGTGCCGCTCACGCCGGCCCGCAGCGGCCGGTGCACGCCCGCGGCGCTCAAGACTAAACGGGAGGCAAACGTGTCGCCGGGCCGGTAAGTACCTACGTGACCAAAGATGCGCAAAGGGAGAGATGGTGAATTAGTGAAATGGTGAGTTTGATGTTCTGCTGGTGCATGTGGTGCGTGCTGGTGTCCTTGCGAGGCGCAGCCGTAGCAATCCGTCCTCCGAAACAGGCAGAGCCTTCTAATGTGAAAAGCCCTAACGTCTAGTTAGGCGTTAGGGCTTTCTGATGAAAGAGCGGTTGTCACCAGCAGAGGATGGATTGCTACGGCTGCGCCTCGCAAGGACACAACGTCAACTCACCATTTCACAAGTTCACCACCTCACCTATTCCGGCAGGTACTGCAGCATGCTTAAGTTGTCTTCGCGCAGCACATCGTTGGCCAGGTCGCGGAGCTGCTCGGCGGTAATTTGGCGGATTTGGGCGAAGACCTCGTTGATGGATTCCACCCGGTCCAAATCCAGGGTACTCTTGCCCAGCAGCTGCATCATGCCGCTGTTGCTTTCCTCCGACATGGCCAGCTGGCCCATCAGTTGCTCCTTTACTACGTGCAGCTGGTTGGTGGTCAGGGTCTTTTCGCGCAGCAGCTTGAGCTCCTTGTTGACCAGCGAAATGGTACGGGCCACCTGCTTTTTCTCGGTGCCGAAGTAAATGCCGAACAAGCCCGTGTCGGTGTAGGGGCTGTAAGTCGAGTCGATGGTGTAGACCAGGCCGTACTTTTCGCGCACGGCCAGGTTGAGGCGGGAGTTCATGCCCGGGCCGCCGAGCAGGTTATTCAGCATGAAAAACGGAATCCGGCGGGCGTCGCCAATGGCGTAAGCCGGCCCCCCGATGATGCAGTGCGCCTGGTTGATGGGCTTGCGCTCCACTTGCTCTACCTGCTGAAAGGCGGTGAACGGCGTGCGGGGCCGGGCCCCGAGCTTGGCCGAAATCGGGGCCAGGTACTTATCGGCCAGGCGCTTTACTTCCTTGAAGGGCAGGTTGCTCACCGAGCTGAACGCCAGCCGGTCGGTGCGCACGTTGTCGGCCAGAAACCGGTAGAAATCCTGCTGCTGAAAGCTCGACACACTCTCGCGGGTGCCCAGGATATTGTGGCCCAGGGAATGGTTGGGGAAAATCACGTCGTCGAAGTCGTCCACAATGGCGTCTTCGGGGGCGTCCTGGTACATGCTCATTTCCTCCAGAATCACGCCGCGCTCCTTCTCGATTTCCTTTTCGGGAAACACCGAGTTGAAGGTCAGGTCGGTCAGCAGCTCGAAGGCCCGCTCGAAGTGGGTGCTGAGCAGGGAAGCGTAAAAGCAGATTTTCTCCTTAGTAGTATAAGCGTTCAGCTCCCCACCCACGGTTTCGAGGCGGTTCAGGATATGAAAGCTCTTGCGCTTTTCGGTGCCCTTGAAAGCCATGTGCTCCCAGAAGTGGGCCAGCCCGAGCTGGTGCAGCTTCTCGTCGCGGGAGCCAATGTCCAGTAGGAAGCCGCAGTGCGCAATCTTGGTGTGCAGTACTTGTTTATGAAGAACCCGAATGCCGTTGGGCAACTCGTAGAGGTCGTAATCAGACATTGAATAGGGTCTTGAAGACAGGAGCCGGCGGACTGAAAAAGCAGACCAGCCGGAAAAGATACTAACCAGCAAGCCCCGCCGCTGGTTTCATCCCCACAAAGGTAACGCTGTTAAGGTGCGAGTTAATGGCTAATGATTAATGTGCTGATCTGCTAATGCAAAACTCGTGTGCTTGCGAGGCGTAGCCGTGGCCATCCGTCTTCTGCTACTGACCAACGCTCTTTCACCAGAAAGCCCTTTCCTATCACTTGTAGGAAAGGGCTTCTCACGTTAGAAAACTCGGCACATTTCAGCGGACGGATTGCTTCGCAAGCTCGCAAGCACACGAGTTTTGCATTAGCACATCAGCGCATTAATCATTAGCACATTAATATTCTTCGGCTTCGGCCAGGGCGCTGAGCAGCTGGCTGGTTTCGATGCCGTGGGCGCAGTGGAAATGGTTCAGGGGGCATTTGCGGTAGCCGTGCAGGCCGCAGGGCTTGCAGGCCAGCTCCTCGGGCAACTCCACCACTCTCGAAAACGGGCTCAGCGGGCCAAACCCGAAAAACGGTACCGTGGAGCAGTAAATGGCGCAGGTGGGCGCGCCCTGGGCCGAGCACAGGTGCATGGGCGCCGAGTCGTTGACGTAGTTCAGCACCGCCCCGCGCATCAGCGCCGCCGAGGCCAGCAAGGACAGCTTGCCGGCCAGATTAACTACCCCAGGCCGGCCGCTGGCTTCCAGCAGGGCCTCACATTCGGCCACGTCGGGCGGGCCGCCAATGAGAAACACGGTGTACTTGAGTGGCAAAGCCCGCAGCAGCTTCAGCCACTGCTCCCGCGGGAATTGCTTGGTAAACCACACCGAAGTCGGGGCGATGCACAGGTAGGGCCCGCCCTGGGCCAGCTCGGCGGCCTGGGCCGCGGCGGCTTCGTCGGCAGTGGTAGGGTAGAGGCGGGGCGGGGTCAGGGGCCCGTCATAGGCCGGGTCGAGCAGGTGCAGGTTGCGCGACACCTCGTGCACGCCCGCCCCGATGACGTGCGGGATGGCCCGGGTGAAGCGGAAGGAAAACGGGTTCTTGTCGAAGCCCACCCGTTCGGGGGCGCCCGAAAACGCCGTCAGGAAACCCGTGGAGGCAAAGCGCTGCAACGTAATGACGCGCTGGTAGTCGGCCCCGCGAATCTGCTGCAGCAGCTGCCACAGCCCGCGGTACTTGTCCTGTTTCTTGTCCCAGATCAGCACCTGGCGCACGTGGGGGTGGTTTTTGACCAAGCCCTCGTTGCCCTTGCGCACCAGGAAGTCCACGGGCGTGCCGGGCTCGGTCAGGTGCAGGTGCTCCAGCAAGGCCGTGGCCAGAATAACGTCGCCGATGAAGGCGGTTTGGATGAGCAGGACGGCGCGGCGGGCAACTGGATTGGGCATAGATAAGTAGCAATCTGCAAAGATACCCGGCCCGGGCCCCGGTGCAAACTCGCAGGCCCGGGCCCCGGCTTGCGGGCCCGTGTGTGGTCAATCTATTTAACTTGCAGCCGGCCCGCCCGCGGTGGGTCTTTGTTCGCACTCTAACCTCATCCCATGCGTTACGGCCCCATCGATCCGCAGCTTTTTATTCAGAATCGGCGCAACTTCGTTCAGCAGCTGCCCCCGGCGTCGCTGGCTATTTTCCACTCCAACGACGTGATGCCGACCAATGCCGACGGCACCATGGCCTTCCGTCAGAACAACGACCTGTTCTACCTCTCCGGCGTGGACCAGGAGGAAAGCATCCTGGTGATTTTTCCCGACGCCAAGCTGCCCCAATACCGCGAAATCCTGTTTCTGAAGGAAACCAGTGACCATATCCTGGTCTGGGAAGGCTATAAGCTGACCAAGGACGACGCCCGCGCCCAGTCCGGAGTGCGCACCATCATGTGGCTCGACTCGTTCGAAACGGTGCTGCCGGCTTTGATGAACGAGGCCGAAAACGTGTACCTCAACTCCAACGAGCACATCCGAGCCGTGGTAGAGGTCGAAACCCGCGACGCCCGCCTGGGCAAAAAGCTGCGCGAAGCCTACCCGCTGCACCAGTACCGCCGCGTGGCGCCCATCATGCACCAGCTGCGCGCCATCAAGAGCGAGGAGGAAATTCGCCTGATGCGCGAGGCCGCCAACATCACCGAAAAAGCCTTCCGCCGCTTGCTGGGCTTCGTACAGCCCGGGGTGTGGGAGTACGAGATTGAAGCCGAAATCCTGCACGAGTTTGTGCGCAACCGCAGCCGCGGCCCAGCCTACGGCAGCATCATTGCCTCGGGTGCCAACGCCTGCATTCTGCACTACGTGAGCAACGACCTGCAGTGCCAGGACGGCGACGTGCTGCTGCTGGACTTCGGCGCCGAGTTCGGCAACTACGCCGCCGACTTGTCGCGCTCCATCCCCGTCAATGGCACCTTTACCCCGCGGCAGCGCGCCGTGTACGAAGCCGTGCTTCGGGTGATGAAACACGCCACTTCCCGCCTGGTGGCCGGCAACAACATCGAGGACTACCACGCCGAAGTGGGCCGCGTGATGGAGCAGGAGCTGATTAAGCTCGATTTGCTCAACGAAAGCGACGTTAAGAGCCAGGACCCGGCCGCCCCGCTGTATAAGAAGTACTTCATGCACGGCACCAGCCATTACCTGGGCCTCGACGTGCACGACGTGGGCGCCAAGTACCGCACTTTCGAAGCGGGCATGGTCTATACCTGCGAGCCGGGCATCTACATCCGGGAGGAAGGGCTGGGCATCCGCCTCGAAAACGACATTCTCATTACTGCTTCCGGCAACGAGGACCTGATGAAGAATATTCCGCTCGAAGCCGACGATATCGAGCGGCTGATGCGCGAAGCCCGGCGCTAGATTTGGTAGCAGCCAACTGATCGGCCCCGACAAGAGCCGCCCGTAGCCTGGGCGGCTCTTTTGTTTTACGGCTTCCTTGAAAAATTAAAATATAGAATTTTTTTACAAAAAATATGTGGGCCCGAGAGTCCTTGAAAAGCAGGGAGAAAGGAGCTGAACAAGTCAATTTTTGCCAAAAACCACCCGGGTAAGACAACCTTCTCGCATTCGAAAAGTATAGTTCGGTACCTATGTTTGCGGCACCGGGCCAGTTTGCGCCCCGCAAACTGGCGTTTTTGTCACCCAAACCCGTTCTCATGAAACGTTCTCTAACCTCTTCACTCGCCCTGGGACTGACGCTGCTGGCGGCGGCCCCGGATGGGCACGCGCAGACGGCCGACCGCAAGACGGCCCTTAGCCTCTACGGCAGCGCGTATCAGTACAAGGGCAGCCTCGGCTCCGACTTCTGGAACTGGAGCAACAACCACTACGGCCCCGGCATCAGCATCAACCGCTACCTCACCCCCGGCCTCGACCTGGGTTTGCAGGGGGCTTACACTGAGCTGAAAGGCACCAAGGATGCCAGCACGTTCTTCAACACCAACGTGGTGAACGTGAACCTGGCCCTGAAACTGAAGCTCAACAACGGTTGGGCTCTGAAGGAAGACGCCGTAATTCAGCCCTACCTGCTGCTGGCCCCGGGCATTGCCTACACCAGCCGCGAAGGCTCGGTGCGCGGCGCCCGCATTGACGAAGACAAAACGTATTTCGACGCCTTTGGCGCGGCTGGTATCAACTTCCGCCTCAGCGACGCGGTGGGTTTGTTTGTGCAAACCGGCCAGCACATTCCGCTAAACGCCAACCTGGATGGGGAGCCGATTCGGGACGACGACAAAATTGATGACCGCTACCTGCAGCACACTGTGGGCCTGACCATTGCCTTTGGCAAAGCCAAGGACACGGACGGGGACGGCGTGAGCGACAAAAAAGATAAGTGCCCCGACACGCCCACCGGCGTGGCCGTGGACGAGAAAGGCTGCCCCCTCGACGGCGACGGTGACGGGGTACCGGACTACCAGGATAAGTGCCCCACCGAAAAAGGTGTAGCAGCGTTGGAAGGCTGCCCCGACCGTGACAACGACGGGGTGCGCGACAGCGAAGATGCCTGCCCCGACACCCCCGGCAAGCCCCAGCTGCGCGGCTGCCCCGACGCCGATAATGACGGCGTCCGGGACCAGGACGATAAGTGCCCCGACACGCCCGCCGGTACCCAGGTAGACGCCAACGGCTGCCCGCTGGTACTCGACCAAGACAACGACGGTGTACTCGACAACGTGGATAAGTGCCCCAACACGCCCGCCGGTACCCGCGTGGACGCCACTGGCTGCCCCTTGGTAGTAGACCCCGCCATCCGGAAGCTGGAAGTGCCCATCCGCTTCAAAACCAACAGCACGGTAATTGAGCGCAGCTCGTACCCCACGCTGAATAAGATGATTGAGGCGCTGAAAACCCACCCCGAGTACGGTATCCGCATCATCGGGCACGCCGACAGCCGCGGCACCGATGAGTACAACCAGGGCCTGTCGGAGCGCCGCGCCGAATCGGTGAAGCGCTACTTCACCGGTAAGCAGGTGGAAGGCAGCCGCGTCGTGACCGAAGGTCGTGGCGAGGGTGAGCCCGCCGCTCCGAACACCTCGAAGGCCGGCATGTCGCAGAACCGCCGCGTCGAGTTCAAGTTCGAATTCTTTACCCTGCCGCAGCCCAGCATGTAATTGACGGTTTGCTGCCGAATAAAAAAGGGCCTCACCAACTTGGTGAGGCCCTTTTTTTGTGATGCTGGGCTAGGGCTTCCTGGAAGCGCGTTGCAGCTCGGCTATCTTCTGCCGGGCCTCCGACAAGTCCTCAATCCGGGAGGTGGCCGTGTAATACTGCCGGGCTTTGGGCTTGGTGGCCAGCGTATTAATTACGGTCAGGCCGCCCAGGGAGTGGCCCATCAGCAGCCGGTAAGGCACCGTCGGATACTTCGCGTCGATGTAGGGCAGCGGTTCAGCTTCCAGAAACTCCAGGAATTTTTCGCCTCCGCCGGATGAGTTCAGCGTGCGGTCTTCGGCCCCGTCCCAGCGTTTGGTGGAGTGCGTGGGCGTCAGGCCGCGGGTGGGGTAGGGGTGAGGAATGTCCACAACTATCATTTCCGGGCAAACCCCAAGGCTGGTCACGGTGCTGAGTTGCTGCACGAGGGCCGTGACGTAGGGAAAATGCCAGTCGCCGTCGAGCAGGTGGAGTACCGGGTAGCACTTGGGAGCATAACCGGGCTCAGTTGCGGCAGGTGGCACGTACACTCACAGTCCTCGCCGTTCTCCCAGCACCTTTGACGATAAACTGTCGATGTGGCCTATTTCGATTTTGTTGTTCTGGGCCCAGGCTGCACCCGGGACGAGCGGGAGCAACAGCCCCAGTAGTCTTGCTTTCCAACGCATAGATATTGCCAGGTAAGAATCAGGCAGATAAAGTACACGATTTCGTACCCGGGGCCAACTTGTGGGGCTCATGCGGCTCAGCTCTGAATGTATAGCCACAAAAAAGGCCGCCCGGATGTCGGACGGCCTTTTCTGGCGTAGAACGTAGCATGGTTACTTAGCCAGTTCCCCGCTGACGTTGGGCAGGAACTTGACCAGCTTATTGACCTGGCTTTGGGTGAAGTCGCCGGAAATGGCGACCAGCATAAACGATTCGGGCGCGCCCTGCACGTTGCCGGTAGCCACCACTTCCTTCACTTTGTCGCCCTGCTGCCGGGCCGAGTAGCGCATGACGGTGGTGCCGGCCTCGGCCGTGACGGGCAGGGGGGTGTACCGCTCGTTGGCCAGCAGGCCGTCTACTTCCTTGGTCAGGCCCTCGGCCACCAGCTCCCGGGCGCTGCCCGAGGTGGGCGAAAAGGTGAGCACCTTCACGCTGCGCACCGCCGATATGGCCTGGGTCAGCTCATTGTCGCCGCCCAGGTTGCCCAGCTTCAGTAGCAGCAGGCGCGTCGTCAGGCCCGCCGACCAGTCGGTGGCTTTGAAGCCGGAGCGGTTTTCGTACTTGTTGAAGAATTCGGCCACGGTGCGGGCGGGAGTGCCCGGGCCACTGGTGCGGCAGCTGCTGGCGGCCAGCAGGGCCACGAGCACCCACAAGGTCAGGAGTCGGTTTTTCATAGCGTAAAAAAAGGCAAAAAGAACAAAGTGCCTTTTCCATACGCAGGCCCGGCCCGGTCGTTGGCTTTACTCGAAATCTATGGTGTTGACGAAAAACACGTCCCGACCGTTCCAGTTGGGGGCCCGCACGTGCTGGTAGCCAAAGGCCAGGAAACGGCCGCCGTACCAGGCCTGCACATCGGAACTGGCGGTGTTGGTGATTTTTTCCTTGGTATCGGCGGCCAGGGTGGTCTGGACTGGCACTTCCCAGTCGTTGGGCGAAGGTGCGGTGCGGTCAATGATTTTGTAGCGAATGTGGTGGTCGTCGATGTAAGTCAGGGCGTAGCGGCCGTCGGGCAGGGGCCGGATGCGCACGGTTTCCTCCAGGTTGTAGTGCTCCACGTCCTTCAAAACGAAAGTATTGTCCCACAGGAGGTTGCCGTGTTGGTCGAAGCCGCAGACAATGGCGTGGGTGGTGTGGTAGCCGTCGAAGTTGCGGGCCGTGCCCACGAAGCCGAAGCCGTAATTATTGTAGCGGTAGTGCGGGAAGTAGATTTCGGCCACCAGCACGTAACCCTCGGGGCTGGGCAGCAAATCGTGCATGAGCAGCCGGTAATGCAGGCGAAACTCCCGGTCGGCGGCCAACCGCCGGGCCCCGCGCTGCCGCAGCCGGGCCTGGCGGTTGGGGCTCATAAAGTCGAAAAAGTGCTTCAGGTTCAGAAAGTCGTAGAAGCGCAACGACGGCCGGGCCCCGCTGGCCGTCAGGGGCTGGGTGAGGTCGGTGGCAAATAAGCCCTGGGAGTAGCGAATATCGCGCAGGGTGTAGGTGCCGGCCATTAGCCGGTGGGTGGAGTCGCCGGGGCTGAGCTGGGCCGTGAGCAGGCTCCGGTTGCTTTCGGCCTGCACAAACTCGCTGTGCAGCAGCTTGCCCTGGGGCGAAATCTGCTTGACCTGCAGCCGCGACTTGACGCCGTTGTTCTGGCTGACCACAAACTTAACCTGCTTGGCCACCGAGTCGGCCAGGAAGGTGAGCTGGCTTTCCAGGGGCTCGTACACGGCCGGCAAAAACTGAAAGTCGCCCGAGGCCAGCTTGAGCAGCAGTACGGTCAGGTGCTGCTCGATTTGCACGGTCACGAACAAGTTGCCGTCCAGGGCCTTCATGCTGTAGACCGAGTGCGTGAGCTTGGTGTCGTAGGTAGTGGTGCGCATGTCGCCGGTGCGGCTGTTCAGGGCCGCAATCCAGAGCTTGTTGCTCAGATAATCATCCTGAAACAAGGCGTACACCATGCTGCCTTCGTTGCAGGTTTCGGCCAGGCTGAACCGCTCGGGTACTTCCAGCGGCTTTTCCCAGCGGCTGTGCAGGTCCTTGTCTAGTTTCTGAAATGTAAACGTGCTGGGGCCGGTAATCTTGGCCTCGCGCTCTACCAGCAGCACCACGCTGCTATCCTCGGGAATGGCCAGCACCTGCACGTCGCTCGACGACGACTGCAGGGGCAGCTCTAGGCGGGCCGTTTGCCGTGGGACCTGCGTGGCCGGCACCGTTTGGGCTTGGCTCCGGCCCGGCAGCAGGCCCCCGAACACCAGCAGTAAGAGACGAAGTACGGGTTGTTTCATAGCGGAAGGGGAGGCTACCTGCCCGTGACGGCAGCAGCATACGGAAGATACGAGGAAGCCCACAGATAGTCACGCCCTGTGCGTAAACAGATGCACTATTCGCCGCTTTTCCATACAACACCGCCCACCCAATTTTCTGTTCACGGCCACAAAAAAGCCCGGCTGCCCCGAAAGGCGCCAGGCTTAGCCAGTTAGAAGCTGCAAAAGCTAGCTGCCGAGCTCCAGCAGCACGTCGAATTCCTCGGCCCGCAGCGGCATCACGCTCAGGCGCGACTGGCGCAGCAGCCCAATCTGGGTCAGGCGGCTGTCCTGCTTGATTTGGGCCAAGGTCACGGGGCGGGCCAGGGCCTGCTGGGGGCGCAGCTCCACGGCTACCCAGCCGCTGCCGGCCTCGGCGGTGGCATCGGGGGCGGCCCCGGCCCCGACCTCGGCAATGCCCACCACGGCCTTCTCGGTCATGCTGTGGTAGAACAGCACCAGGTCGCCGGGCTGCATCTGCTGCAGGTAGTTGCGGGCCTGGAAGTTGCGCACCCCGGTCCAGTCGGTGCGGCCGTCCTGGGTGAAGGTAAGCCAGGAATAAGCGCTGGGTTCTGATTTAACGAGCCAGTAATTCATGAAAGCAAACAGAAAAGCAAATGGAAAAGCCCGGCAAAAGAAGACTGAAAAAACTTCAGTTCAGCTCTTGCTGGGCTTTTTCTGCGAAGCTGCTGCGGGCTTATTCCACCTGACGAAGCTTGAGCACCTCGTTTTCCAGGGAAATTATCTGCAGGCCGTAGCCGGTGCTCTGGCCGCTGGGCGTGACGCGGACCAGCTGGTTGCCTTCCATCAGCCAGCGGCCGGGATACACGGCAATACCATCGTCGGGGGAGGGGCCGCGCCCGATAAAGACCCCGTCGGCGTCCAGCTGGAAGCCGTAGCGGGGCCGGGAAACGGGCAGGTTGGCGGTTTCGGGTCGAAACACTTTAATGTCGCTGCCGGGCTGCTCTTCCTCCCACGATTCGAGCCAGCTCCGGCCCTGGATGTGGGCTTCAAACGTGGCCTGGCTTACGAGGGGAGTTGTGGCGTCAGCTTCTTTTTCGCAGCTGCCGAGCAGCATCGGGACGGAGAGTAAAAACAGTAAACGGCGCAGCATAGCGGAAAAATAGTCGGAGAATATAGAGCAGATGAGATAAAGCCGGCTAAGGTTGCACGCGGCCTGCTATTCGATGCGCTTTACTTTGAGCACTCCATTTTCCAACGACACGATTTCGAGCTTGTAGTCGGGCTCCTTCTTGTCGTCGAGGCTGATGCGGATAACGTTGGCGCCTTCCGCTTTCCAGAGGCCTTTGCGGCCTTCCAGCCCGTCGGTGGGCGCAATATCGTACTGGGTAAACAGGCCGTTATGGTCGAACTGAAAGCCCGTGCGGCCCCGGGAAGGCGGAAAGGCGTAGGTGTTGGGGCGGTACACGCGCACCTCGCCCTGGTCTTCCTCGTGGGCGTGCAGCCAGGTGCCTTCCAGGCGCTTGAGCTCGGGCGACGAGGCGCGGGAATCGGTATTGCAGGTACCGGCCAACAAAAACAAGCTCATCGAAGCCAACAACAGAAGAACGCGCATAGCGGCAAAGGAAAGTTAAACAAAAGGTCGGCCGGGCCTCGTACTGGCCCGTAGGAGCGAATGTACGACTTTGGCCCGTACCTTTGACGGGCCGCCGCTGCCTGTTGTGGTTGTTCGTTGCTAGTTGTCAGTTGTCAGTTCCGACAGGTCAATAAGCCACCTAACAACTATCAACTATCAACTATCAACTATCAACCAAGAAACGAAGTGGATAACCGCGCCCTCATCCGTGCCTTTCGCCTCGCCGCGTCGCTCATGGAGCTGCACGACGAAAACCCGTTCAAAATCCGCGCCTACGAAGGCACCGCTGCCACGCTGGAGCGCCTGGAGCTGCCCGTGGCCGACATGGACCGCACCGGCCTGCCCGACCGGACCGGCCTGAGCAAGACGGCCGCCGCCAAAGTGGCCGAGATGCTCGATACGGGCACGTTTGAGGAATTGCGCAAGCTGCTGGAAATAACCCCGCCCGGCGTGGTGGAAATGCTCAACATCAAGGGTATCGGGCCCAAGAAAATCCGGGTTTTGTGGCGGGAGCTGGGCGTGGAGAGTCCTGAGCAGTTGCGCGAGGCCGCCGAGCGCGACGAGGTGAGCAAGCTCAAGGGCTTCGGCAAAAAGACCCAGGACACGATTCTGGCCGCCCTCGAATTCAACCAGGAAAGCCGGGGCAAAGTGCTCTACCCCCAGGCCGAGGAGCTAGCCGAAGAGCTGGCCCGCCGCCTGCGCGACACCCTGCGCACCGACTCGGTGGCCGTGGCCGGGGAAGTGCGCCGCCGCCTCGAAATCGTGGAAACCGTGACGCTGGTGGCCGCCACAACCCAGCCCCGGCAGGCCCACGAGCTGCTCAACGGCCTCGACGGCCTCACGCCCGACCCGCAGCGCTCCGGCCCGTTTGCCTGGCGCGGGACGGCCACGGCCTCGGGCGTGAAAGTGGAGGTGTATCTGGTCAGCAAAGAAGATTTCGTCAACCAGCTGTTCCTGCACTCGGCCGCCGAAGCCCACTTGTCGGAGCCGCTGACTGATGCGCGGGCCGGCTCGTTGCGGCAGCTGGTGAAGCGGGAGAAATTCTACCAGGAAACGGCCATTTACGAAAAGGCCGGCCTGCAATACGTGGAGCCCGAACTGCGCGAAGGACTGGGCGAAGTGGCCCTGGCTCAGGAGAAAAAGCTGCCCGAGCTGCTCACCGACGAAGACCTGCGCGGCTCCCTACACAACCACAGCACGTATTCCGACGGCAGCCACACCCTACGCCAGATGGCCGAGTTCCTGCGTGACCAGGGCTACGAGTACCTGGGCATCTGCGACCATTCGCAGGCCGCCCACTACGCCAACGGGCTGAGCCCCGAGCGGGTGCGGCAGCAGCAGCGCGAAATCGACCAGCTCAACCAGGAGCTGGCCCCGTTCCGCATCTTCAAGGGCATCGAGAGCGACATTCTCGGCGACGGCAACCTGGACTACTCGAACAGCGTGCTGGAGTCGTTCGACTTTATCGTGGCCTCGGTGCACAGCAACCTGCGCATGGACGAGCGCAAAGCCACCGAGCGGCTGTTGCGGGCTATTGCCAACCCCTACACCACCATGCTGGGCCACCCCACGGGTCGGCTCTTGCTGCGGCGCGAAGGCTACCCCATTAATCACAAAGCCATTATCGACGCCTGCGCCCAGCACAACGTCATCATCGAAATCAACTCCAACCCCTGGCGCCTCGACCTGGACTGGCGCTGGGTGCGCTACGCCCTCGACCAAGGCGTCAAGCTCAGCATCAATCCCGACGCCCACCACACCGACGGCTACGCCGACATGCGCTACGGCGTGATGATGGGCCGCAAGGGCGGGCTGACTAAGGACATGACTTTCAACGCCCTGAGCGGAGAAGAAGTGGCCGCCTACTTTGCCGAGCGCAAAGCCAACATCAAGCCCCCGCTGGAATACAAAGACTCCCTGTTTGGGTAACTAGCCCGGGCCGCGCCGGGTGCGGCGGCCGTGAGTAGCTCCTATGAAGATTCTGGTTCTGCGCTTTTCCTCCATCGGCGACATTGTGCTGACGACTCCCGTGGTGCGGGCCCTCAAGCAGCAGGTGCCCGGCGCCCAGGTGCACTATTGCACCAAACCGGCCTACCGCAGCATCATCGAGCCTAACCCCTACGTGGACAAGGCGCACTACCTCACTGGCTCCCTGGCCGAGCTGGTGGCCGAGCTTAAGCAGGAGCGGTTCGACTTCATCGTAGACCTGCACAACAACCTGCGGACCAGTATTCTCAAGCTGCGGCTGGGTGTGAAATCGGCCAGCTTCGACAAGCTCAACTGGCAGAAGTGGCTGCTGGTCAATGCCAAAATAGACGTGCTGCCCCGGGTGCACATCGTGGAGCGTTACTTGGCCGCCGCGGCCCCGCTGGGCGTGCAAGACGACCGGCAGGGCCTGGATTATTTTATTCCGCCCCAGGACGAAGTGGACCTGGCCACGCTGCCGGCCGGGTTTCAGGGCGGCTACGTGGCCTTTGCCATTGGGGCCCAGCACGCTACCAAGCGTCTGCCTACCGAACGAATCATTGCGCTCTGCGCCCAACTCAACCGGCCCATTATATTGCTTGGCGGCCCCGAAGACGAAACCACCGGCCACGTCGTGGAGCAGGCGTTTGAGCAGCAAAGCAAAGAAATTCACTCATTCACTCATTCACTCATTTACAACGCCTGCGGGCGGTACTCGCTGAATCAGTCGGCCTCCCTGGTGCGGCAGGCCCAGCTGGTCGTCAGCCACGACACGGGTCTGATGCACATTGCTGCGGCCTTTCATAAGGAAATATTCAGCGTGTGGGGCAACACCGTGCCCGAGTTTGGTATGTATCCCTACCGCACCGAGTTTCGGGTGCTGGAAGTGCCGGGTTTGCCCTGCCGGCCCTGTTCCAAAATTGGCTACGCCAAGTGCCCCCAGGGCCATTTCCGCTGCATGCGCGACATTCGTTTCGACCTCGACCTGCCGCCTACCCACGACGGGCGGTAACTGCGGCCAGCTGCGGCTGATGGGCAAAAGCATGCGGAAATGCCTATCTTTTCTCTCGGAAGCCCGGCAGTAGTTGCGGGCTAGGTTAACCCCGCCTTTGTATGTTACTGGATAAACACGTGCTGGTGCGCGTCGGAGCCGAAGCCCTGCAGGCCGACGTGCAGGCCGGCCGCCACACCTTCCTCATTGATGAGCCCGTGGAAGTGGGCGGGAAGGATCAGGGCCCCACGCCCTACGACTTGCTGCTCAGTGCCCTGGGTGCCTGCACCGCCATTACGCTGCGCCTGTACGCCAACCAGAAAAAATGGCCGCTCGAAGGCATTGAGGTGCGCCTGAGCCACCAGCGCGTGCACGAGCACGACTGCGAAAAGTGCGAGCAGCCCGGCCAGATGCTGGAAGAAGTAACCAAGGAGCTCCGCCTGCTGGGGCCCCTGACCGAGGAGCAGCGCCAGCGCCTGGAAGTTATTTCCCAAAAGTGCCCAGTGCAGAAAACCCTGATGAGCGGCCTGCGCATCGTCACCCGCCTCGTGCCCGAAACCGAATTTTTGGCTTCCTAACTTCAAACTACCCTATTCCTGCTGCTCTATGGCACTTTGTGAACACCTTTCGGCCCTCGAAACCCTGGTTCCGGCCGCCGACTACAGCTGCCCCGAGTGCGTAGCCCAGGGCGACACCTGGGTGCACCTGCGCGTGTGCCAGAGCTGCGGCCACGTGGGCTGCTGCGACCAATCAAAAAACAAGCACGCTACCAAGCATTTCCAGGCTACCCAGCATCCGGTGATTATTTCAGCCGAGCCCGGCGAGCAGTGGGCCTGGTGCTACCAGGATAGCCAGATGGCCGAGTATTAACCCCCCGCTCCGGTACTGCACCGCTGCTTGCGCCTTATGTATCAACAGGTTTACGCATCCGATTCGCTGGACATCACCTACCGGACTGATGCTTGCCTGATTATTGCCCGCTGGCTGCAGCCAGTGGCAGTAGCCGATATCCGCAGCACGTACGAGCAGGTTTTGCGGGCGGCCCAGCCCTACGGCTGCCGGTACTGGCTGCTCGACATTCGCCGCCGCAACCACAGCGACGATGACACGGCCCGCTGGGTCACCGACGAGTTTTTTCCCGGGGCCGCCCAGCAGCTCGGCGGGGTGCTGTACCTGGCCGTGCTGCTTTCCCCGATGTATCTGTACGAAGTCGGGACCCGGCCCCGGCTGGCCCAGCTGCCCGCCGAGGTCAACCCCCACTACCGAATCCAGTACTTTACCGACGAGCGGCAGGCCAACGACTGGCTGACTGACAAACTTGACGAGTAAATCCTGTAATGAAGATACTCTGGTGCTGGCGCTGTCAGCAGGAAATGCCGATGCTGGAGCCCGCCGAAAGCCAACTGGTCCACCGCACTATTCGGGAGGGTTTGGCCCTGGTAAAAGCCGAGGCGCAGAAACGGGGCCGAATTCTGCACCCTATGGAATTAACCGGCACAGCGCGAGCCTGGCAGCCCATGCTGGAAATGTACCGGCTGCTGACGGGCTTTGTGGAAACCAATCCGAATGCCGTGTTGCATCATAGCGTTGAGCTCTACGGCCCGCCCTGCCCGAAATGCCGTAAGCCGCTGCGGACCCCGGAAGCCCGTTTTTGCGCGGCCTGCGGCTTCGGTCAGCAAGAGGTGACGCCAAATTCGCTGCCTTTGGCGCAGCGGCGGCCCGAGCTATTCTGAGGCTCCGCGCTATACAAAAAGCCCTTTCCGCCGCGGCAGAAAGGGCTTTTCAAGTACAAGCTGCTTTGGGTAATGCTTACCCGATCTTGCTGAAGCCGCAGTAGCTGTGCAGCACTTCGGGCAAGTGAATCCCGTCCTCGGCCTGGTTGTTTTCCAGCAGGGCGGCCACGATGCGGGGCAGGGCCAGGGCCGAGCCGTTGAGCGTGTGCAGGAGCTGCATCTTGTTATTTTCGCCGCGGTAGCGCAGCTTGAGGCGGTTGGCCTGGTAGGTTTCGAAGTTCGAAGCCGAGCTTACTTCCAGCCACCGGCCCTGGGCCGCGCTCCACACTTCCAGGTCAAAAGTTAGGGCCGAGGTGAAGCCCATGTCGCCGCCGCAGAGGCGCAGCACGCGGTAGGGGAGGCCCAGCTTCTGCAGCAGCCCTTCGATGTGGGCCACCATGCCTTCCAGGGCCTCGTAGCTTTTCTCGGGCTCGGTAATCTGCACGATTTCCACCTTGTCGAACTGGTGCAGGCGGTTGAGGCCGCGCACGTGGGCGCCCCAGGAGCCGGCCTCGCGGCGGAAGCAGGGCGTGTAGCCGGCATTGCGGATCGGCAGCTTCTCGGCGGCAATGATTTCGTTGCGGTAGAGGTTGGTAATGGGCACCTCGGCCGTCGGAATCAGGTATAAGTCGTCGGCCGTGGAGTGGTACATCTGGCCTTCCTTGTCGGGCAGCTGGCCCGTGCCGTAGCCGCTGGCCTCGTTGACCAGAATCGGGGGCTGAATTTCGGTGTAGCCGGCGTTGCGGGCTTCGTCGAGGAAAAAGTTGATCAACGCGCGCTGCAACCGGGCTCCCTGGCCTTTGTATACTGGAAAGCCCGCGCCGGTAATCTTGTTGCCCAGGGCAAAGTCGATGATGTCGTACTGCTCAATCAGGTCCCAGTGGGGTTTGGCGCCGGCGGCCAGTTCGGGCTTCTGGCCCACTTCGCGCACCACCTCGTTGTCGTCGGCCGAGCGGCCTTCGGGTACGCTGCTGTGGGGCACGTTGGGCAGCTTATAGAGCAGTTGCTGCAAGCCTTCCTCCACCTGCACCAGTTCGTCGGAATGGGTCTTGGTGAGCTGCTTGAGCTCGGCGGTGCGGGCCTTCAGGGTTTCGGCCCCGGCTTTGTCGCCGCTTTTCATCAGGCCCCCGATCTGCCGGGCCAGGTCGTTGGCTTCGGCCTGGGCCTGGTCGTGCTCGGTTTGCAGCTGCTTGCGGCGCTGGTCCAGGTTCAGGATGGCGGAAACGTCGGCCTCCGCGGTTTTATAGTGTCTTTTGGCCAGGCCAGCCAGGACCAGCTCGGTATTGTCTCGCAGAACAGAAACTTGCAGCATAAGGCAGAAAACGCGGTTTTGAACAAGGGCAAAAGTAGGTTTTTTTGAATAGGCTTTCGGATAAAAACACGATTGGGTCCGCCCGGCAACCTAAAACGAAGTTTGCCGGTAAGCAGCAATGCCACCCTTGCGGAGCCTGTTCGGAAGCGGCGGCTAGTTAGTTGGCAGGGCTTTGCACCAATCAGGTAAAAAAAATGTATCCCATTTGGCGGTTCGGGCGTATTACGCTAACATTGCGTAAGCAAGCCGGCCGCTGATGCCGGGCCCGCAGTCAGTTTCTATTGCGCACGGCCCGATTTATCTCCAGCGCCTCCCCCTCCTAATTACCCCGTTTCATTCCGAACTACTGTGCTTCGCGCCGCCCTGCGGCTGCTTTTGTCGCCCGGATTGGCCTGTGTTGCTTTGTGTCGGTTTTGCTCCGCCCGTTTTTTCTCCCAGTTTTAGTGTATGTACAATATTGAAGAGTTGAAGGACCGTCTGCTTTCTGAATTGAAGGAAATAGCGGAAGAACTGAACGTCGGTAACTTCAAAAAACTCAGCAAGCAGGATCTGATCTATAAGATTCTCGATCAGCAGGCCATCACGCCGGCCGACAAGCTCCCCAAAAAAGTGAAAACCGGGGACGACAAGCCCGCGGCGGCTGCGCCCCTGGCTTTCTCGGATGTGGCCGTGGCTACGGCTGCGCCCGAGCTGCCCGCCGCAGTAGCCGTGGCCCCCGCCCCGGCCCGCGCCAACTCCCGGGCCCCGCGCACGACGCCGCCCCGCCGCGATAATGGCGTAGCCCGCGCTACGGCCGCTGCAGCGGCTCCTGTGGCAGCTGCTGCGCCCGCGCCCGCGGTGCCCGCCGCCGTAGAAACTGCCGTAGCCGAGCCCGACGGTACCGCCCCTGACGCGGCCGCTCGCCCTATCAAACCCTACCAGCGCCCCGAGCGCCGCAGCCGCTCCGAAGCCCGCAACCGGGCCGAAGAAGCCCCCGCGGCAATCGTGGCTCCGGAAACGGAAGGACAGAATAATGCAAATGCAGAAGCAGCTGCTCCGGCCTCGGCTGAAGTGGCAGTAGCAGCTGCCCCCGAAACGGCCGTAGCTCCGGCCCCCATCATTTTCCGGGAGCCCCGTCCCGAGCAGGGCAATGGCCAAGCGCGCGAAGGCCGGGAAGACGGCCGGGAGCCCCGCAACTTCCGGGAAAACCGGGAGCCCCGCGAAAACCGCGAACCACGAGAACCCCGCCCCGATGCGCCCCGCGAGTACCGCGCTGATGCCCCGCGCGAAGGCCGGGAAGGCCAGAACCGGGAAAACCGTGACCAGCGGGAGCCCCGCGCCCTGCGCGACTCGCCCCGGGAGCTACGGGAGCCCCGCCCCGAGCGGGAGGGCCGCGAAGGCCGCCGCGAAGACCGGTTTGCCGCCCGCGACCAGCAGCGGCAGCTGCGGCAGGGTGGGGAGCAACGCCAGTCCGGCGAGCCTCGTGTTCAGGGTGAGCAGGCTCAGCAGCAGCGCCCCCGCAACGATTTCGACATTGTAATTCCCAGCGAAGGGACTCTGGAAATGATGCCCGACGGCGGCTACGGCTTCCTGCGGTCCCCTTTCTACAACTACCTCGCCTCGCCCGACGACATTTATGTGGCGCCCCAGCAGGTCAAGCAGTTTGCCCTGAAAGCCGGCGACACGGTGAAATGCACGATTCGGCCGCCCCGGGAAGGTGAAAAGTACTTCGCCCTGGTCGGTGTGGACAGCATCAACGGCCGCACGCTGGAGGAAGCCCGGGACCGTATCCCGTTCAGCAACCTGACCCCGCTCTTTGCCGAGGAGCGCCTGAAGCTCTCGACCAAGTCGAGCCAGCTCAGCACCCGGATTCTGGATTTGTTTGCCCCCATCGGCAAAGGCCAGCGCGGTTTGATTGTGGCTCAGCCCAAAACCGGTAAAACGGTGCTGCTGCAGGAAATTGCCAACTCCATTTCCGAAAATCACCCCGAAGTCTACCTCATCATCCTGCTCATTGATGAACGCCCGGAAGAAGTAACGGACATGGCCCGCTCGGTGAAAGCCGAGGTGCTGAGCTCCACCTTCGACGAAACGGCCGACCGCCACGTCAAAATTGCCAGCATTGCCCTGGAAAAGGCCAAGCGCCTCGTGGAGTGCGGGCACGACGTGGTAATCCTGCTCGACTCGATTACCCGCCTGGCCCGCGCCTACAACACGGTGCAGCCGGCTTCGGGCAAGATTCTCTCGGGTGGTGTGGATGCCAACGCCCTGCACAAGCCCAAGCGCTTCTTCGGCGCGGCCCGCAACGTGGAAAATGGCGGCTCGCTGACCATTATTGCCACGGCCCTGATTGAAACCGGCTCCAAGATGGACGAGGTTATCTTCGAGGAATTCAAAGGCACCGGTAACATGGAACTACAGCTGGACCGTAAGCTGGCCAACAAGCGTATTTTCCCGGCCATCGACGTGCCGGCTTCCGGTACCCGCCGCGAAGACCTGCTCATGAGCCGCGACGAGCTGAACCGCATCTGGGTGCTGCGCAAATTCATGGCCGACATGACCGCCTCGGAGGCCATGGAGTTCTTGAAGGACCGTATGAAAGGCACCAAGGACAACGAGGAGTTCCTGCTGTCGATGAACGGCTAAGCCGGAATAGTATAGAGCCGAAAAAGCCAGTGAAACGACGTTTCACTGGCTTTTTCATTTTATCCGGCCCAAACCTTTCCGTTCTTTACCGGTCTTAGAGCTTTGCTGAAAACTATGGAACCAACGCCCGATCTGCCCGAAATCCTCTACATCTTCGACCCGCTCTGCGGCTGGTGCTACGGCATGAGCCCCGTGGTGGAGCGAATTCAAAACGAGTTTGCCGGCCGCCTGACCGTGTCGGTGCTGAGCGGGGGAATGGTTACGGGGGAGCACGTGGGCCCGATTCGTCAGGACTGGGACTACATCAGCGCGGCCCTGGAGCAAGTGGAGAAAGTAGCCGGCGTGCAGTTCGGGCCGGCTTTTCGGGCCCTTGGTGCCGAGGGCAGCCGCGTGCAGGATTCTGAGCCGCCGAGCCGGGCCCTGACCGTGTTCCGCCAGCTTGACTCCTATAATCAAACCGCCAGCTTTGCCCACGCGGTGCAGCAGGCCTATTTCGGCGAAGGCAAAGACCTCAACGACCCGGATACCTACGCCGTGCTGGCTGCCGACTTTGGTCTGAACGTGGCCGAGTTTCAGCGGCGCTGGGCGTTGCCCGAAACCGCTCAGGCCACGCGTCAGGAGTTTGCCGCCGTGGCCAAAATCGGGGTGCAGGGCTTCCCCACGACCATTCTGCGCATCGGCAACCAGGGCTACGTGCTGGCCCGCGGCTTCATGCCCTACGACGCCTTTGCCAGCAGCGTGGAGCAGGCTTTAGCGCAGGCGCAGTAGGGCACGGGCACTGCGCGCCTACCCGCCGAAGCCGGGCAGGTGAACGACTTGCTTTTTGAGCGGCGACCAGGCAATGCGCTTCCGGTCTTCCTTGCCGACCAGGTACTGAAAGCTCACCGCGTCGGGGCGCTGGCGCAGGTCGTCCCAGGTGGGGCGGTCCAGCTCGCCGGGCGCGTAGGTTGCCTGCGGGCCCACGGCGGGCTGGCGGAAGTTGGCTTCGGCAAAAAAGGTGTTGAGGCGGCGGCGCACGAAGGCTTCACGCTCGGCCTGGGTGGCGGTGGCCGTTTTCATTTCGTACACCATTGAGGCTTCCAGGTCGCCGGGGCTGAGCATTTCGCGGAAAATAACCTGGCCGGCGGCATCGGTAATGGTAACCGACACCTCACCGCTGAGCACCGAAGTGCCCCGGAGCACGGCCGTAAACTGGTCGGGGGTGCCGGGAGCCGAAAATACGTGCCGGGCGCGCACCACTTTCAGCGTATCCGACTGGGCCGTGACCGAGCGGGCCCGGGTAGTATCCAGGGGCTCGGCGGCCGTGGCGACGGAGTCGGTGGTGACGGCCGCACCGTTGTTCTGCGACGAATCGGTGGTGGAGCAGGCGGCTCCGGCAAGTAAAAGCAGAGAGGCAAAAGCAGCGTAGCGCATTGTTCTGAAGTTTTTACCTGCCCAAATACGTGGTCCAGCAGGGTAGTGTTGAGGTGGGAACCAGCTCCGGCGGGCGGTTATCGGCCGGCAAGGGCCCAGAGTAGCATCAGCACAAACGCCGCACTCAGGCACAGCGACGATACCTGGTTCATGCGCATGGTATGCTCGAAGTCGGCGGCGGCGGGGCGGAGCCACACGGCCCAGGCCCAGCGTCCAAAGAGCACCACCACGGGCCCGGTGGCCACCAGAAAAATAAGCAGGTTGCGAATTTCGTGGCGCTGCCAATAAGTGAAACCCAGCAGCAAGGCCCCGCTCAGCAAGCCCACGGCGGCAAAGACGAACGTGCCGCGCAAACCCAGCCACAGGCTCAGCGTCAGGTCGCCGCGCTGCCGGTCTTCCTGGTGCTGGTATACCTGGGTAAGCGGGTAAGAGCCGCACAAAAACAGCGTACTGACCAGGGCCAGCAGCAGGTTGGTTGGCTCCAAAATAGCCGCAGGAGTGGCGCCGGCGCCGACCTGCGTCATAAGGAACGTGTAGGCGCCCTGAAAAACGACGACGACGAAGGTGCTCAGAAACGGGTATTTCTTGAGCCGGATACCCTCGTAGCTGTAGGCTTTCGAAATAAGCAGGTACACGGCCACCAGGGCCGCAAACAGCGGCGACAAAAGCCAGCCGCCCAGCACGGCTAGCGCGTCGAAGAGCCAGACCAGGTGAATCAGCTCCTCCGACACCTTCGGCGGCTGTTTCAGGCCCCCAATGCTGCCCTCGTCCCGGTCGTAGTAGGAGTTGTAGCCGTTTGAGGCCGGATACGCCAGCAGGTGCAGCACCACGAACACACCCAGGGCCCGGACGCCGTCCACGGCCCGGGGCAGCGCGCTCAGCCCAAACCAGTAAACGGGCATCAGGTACACGGAAAAGGGGATGCGCAGCAAGGGCAGCGCCCGGCGGTAAGCAAGCAGCATGGGGCAAATGTAGGATTCTAGGCCAATACCCGCTTTTGCCACGGCCGGCCAATCAGATAGGTCACCTCGGGGCCCCAGCGGTGGCGCACTTTGCCGGCCTGCCACTCGAAGCGCTGCTCAGGGTCGGCGCGGCGGGCCAGGGCCAGCAGCTGCGCGGGCGGGTACATGCGCAGAATCGACACGGTACCGTCCCAGATAGTAAAGAGCGGAATCAGGGGAATCAGGTAAGTAAATACCAGTCGGCTCAGGCTAAACGGGCGGATAAAGGGGGTAATCAGCAGCTGAGCCACGGGCAGCACCGTCCAGGCCAGCAGAATTTCCAGCCAGTGCTTGCCCGCGCCCTCAAACACGCCAATACCCGCGTTCTGGCGCACGGCATCGGCCAGCAGGGCTTCGGCGGCAGCGGGGGAGAAGTGGTGGAAGGCGGAGAATATCGTGCGAAACCCCGGCAGGGTGGACGGCACGGCCAAGGCATTCACGGGAGTGGGCTCGAAGTCAATGGCCGGGGTGTTGCGCCGGGCCAGCAGCTGCCAGGCGGCGGGCTGGGGGTACAAGTCGGTGAGCGTGACGCGCAGCTGGTGCAGCTCCGGATACTGCCGCAGGGCCAGCGTAACGCCCTCGGTGCCGCCCCCGGCCCCGGCGCCCAGCTCCACCAGCCGCTGTTGCCCCGTGGCTTGCAGCGCCGCCCGCAGCAGCGGCACGATGGGCTGATACGTGTTCAGGGCGCTGATCATAAAGCGCAGGTAGTCCATCATGCCGGCCCGGATGACGCCCGGAAACCAGGGCAGGTCCTCAAATTCGAATAGCTGGAGGCGAAGTTTCACCCAAGTAAGTACGAGGAAAAACGTTGGTTAGCCGAAGCACCGTAGCCGCTGAATTCGCCGGAATTCAATAAGTACGGTTGAAATGCCCTGAGCGGCAGCTTCACTGGGCACGGAGGTAGCGGCGGTTAGCCCAGAACACAACTGGGTACGCGGCCCCCATCCAAGGCCAGCACACCTGAACGAGCCGCAACAACCAGTCGAATGTTCCCTCCGACGTGCCCATTCTTACCACCCGGGCTGTGGCAACTACTCCAACAAGGACGGCAATAGTAAGGCTGCCTGCCAAATCGACCCGCCTGGTGCTGGCTGCCCGAATGGCCGTCCGGATGCGCAGCCACCAAAGCGCAGCCAACAAGCCCAGGGAAGCCGGCCAGGAAAGCCAACTGGCCAGCATCATAACTACCAGGTATTGGTTCAGGTCCAGCTTATCAATGGTAAAGCCTAGCATGTCGGAATTGATAAGCATAAACCCGATGCTTCCTAATGCAAGAATCAGCAGCCACTGCGCCACAGCAGCCCCAAAAAGAGAAGTTAAGGCGACAATACGACCTTGCCCAACAGTGGATGGCAACAGCATGAGTGAGGCAGCGCTAAGTGACGACCAACTTTTAATTGGGGGTTGATGCGGAATAACCTTGCATTGTAACCCCGCGTTGTTAGCTTTGCACTACAAAGTGCTCTGAAAGACATGAAGCCAGCTACCGATCCACTTGCTCAACTCACCGAGATTCGCGCCATCATGGAGCGGTCTTCCCGCTTCTTGTCGCTCAGTGGCCTGTCGGGGGTGGGAGCAGGCGTGGTAGCCCTGGCCGGCACTGGTTTGGGCCACTGGTACTTGCAAACCCACTACGGCGAGCAGGGCTTTCTGCGCCTGGTGGAAGGCTCCACGGCCGAGCGGCAGGCGGCTTACCCTTTTCTGCTGGGCCTGGCCATCGGCATGATTGGGCTGGCGTTGCTGGTAGCCTTCTACTTCACTCACCGTCGGGCCACGCAGGAAGGCCGGACCCTGTGGGATGCGCCGGCCCGCCGGTTGCTGCTGAGCCTGGCGTTGCCCCTGGTGGCCGGGGGCTTGTTCTGCACTGGGTTGTATATTCGCGGCGCGGCGTCGTTCGTGGTGCCGGGGCTGCTGTTGTTTTACGGCCTGGCCCTGCTCAACGCCAGCAAATATACCCTTGATGAAATCCGGCTGCTGGGCCTTACCCAGATGGCTCTGGGCCTGGTGGCAATCCTGCTGCCCGGCTGGGGCCTGATTTTCTTCGCCCTGGGTTTTGGGCTGGGCCATATCGGCTACGGCTTACTCATGTACAACCGCTACGAACGGGCGCCTCGGCCTACGCTGTGAAACACCTCATCCATACGCTCAATAAGGCTTTCGACAACCGGGTGCGGTTGGGCGTCATGGCAGTGCTCATGGCCAATGAATCCGTGAGCTTTAATGAGCTGAAAGACGCCCTCGACCTGACCGACGGCAACCTGGCCAGCCACGTGTCGGCCCTGGAAAAAGCGGGCTACGTGCTGGTCAACAAGCAGTTTGTGGGCAAGAAGCCCAACACCACGTATCAGGCTTCTGCCGAAGGCAAAACGGCGTTTCAGGACCATTTAACGGCTTTGGAAAAATTGCTGCGCGGCTCGGCGTAGTTTTTTTTGTCTTTATACTTTGAAATACAAAGTTCTTTTAAAATAAAATAGTCATGACTACCCTAACCTCCGCGGCGGCCCAGTGGCCGGCCGCCAGCCGCCCGGCGGCCACGCCTTTCCCGCTCACGGCCCTGCAAAAGCTGCTGCTGCCGGTGGGCGCCATCCTGTTCGACGTTTTGTTCTGGCAGGAGCGCATGGCCCTGAATATGCTGCTTTACACCGCGTTTATCATCGGGGGCGTGCTGGCCGGCCTGCCCCGGCACGCGGCCGGGTGGCGCTCGGGCTACTTCTGGCTCACGCTGGGCGGTACCGTACTCAGCGCCCTGATGGTGGCCATCTACGGCTCGGGGGCGGCTCAGCTAAGCGCCGTAGCTTCCCTGGCCGTGTGGCTGGGCTACGTCAACCAGGCCCACCTCAAGCTGGTGGGCTACGCCCTGCTCACGGGCCTCGCCAACCTGCTGCCGGCCGCCCAGCGCCTGACGCAGCTGGTGCGCCTGCCCCAGAACCTGGAAGGCCGCCTGAGCCGCACCCGTTACTACGGCCGCCTGCTGGTGGTGCCGGTGGGGGCTCTGCTGGTGTTTCACGTGCTCTTCGTCATTGCCAACCCCAAGTATAAGGCCTTGACCAGCCGGGCGCTGGACCTGGTCGGGCAGTTTTTTGACCTGCTCTTCGCCCGGCTGTCGGTGCCCCACCTGCTGTTTTTCGGGTTGGGCCTGGTGCTTACGGCCGGCGCCGTGCTTATCATTCCGGTGCATTTCTTTGCCGACCACGAGTCGCGCTTTGGGGAGTTTGTGCGCCGTGGCCGGGACCGGGTGGCTTCGTTTGCCGTGCGCCGCCCCGATTTTCGCGCCAAGTCGTTCGGGATGCTCGACTTGCGCCGCGAGTACCTGATGGCCCTGAGTCTGGTCGGCCTGGTCAACGTGCTGCTGCTGGTCGTTAACGTCATCGACATCCGCTGGATCTGGTTTGGCTTTGTGCCGGCTAAGGGCTTCGACTTAACGCAGTTTGTGCACGAGGGTACCTACGTGCTGATTTTGAGCATACTGGTGGCCATGGGCATCGTGCTGTGGTTTTTCCGCCGCAACCTGAATTTCTACCAGCCCGGCTTGCCCACGCTGCGCCGCGCCGCCACGGTGTGGGTGCTGCAAAACGCAGTGCTGGCCATCTCAGTGGGCCTGCGCAACTACTACTACATCCAGTACACGGGGCTGGCCTACAAGCGGATTGGGGTGTATGGCTTTCTGCTGCTGACTTTCTTCGGCTTGGCCACCGTGCTGCTCAAGATCTGGCAGCGCCGCTCGGCTTATGCGCTATTTCGCCTCAATGCCCTGGCCGCCTACGCCGTGATGGTGCTGCTGGCCTGCGGCAACTGGGAAATCTGGATTGCGCGCTACAACCTGCAGCCGCGCTTTGCCGAAATCGACTACGGCTTCCTGCTCGACATGCCCGACCGGGTGCTGCCCGAACTGGCTGCCCACCAGGCCTTGCTCTCGGGCCGCCGCCTGGTGCAGGAAAACGACTACAACACCTGGATTCCGCTGCCCGAAGCCGACGCCCGGCAGCAGCTGGCGGGCCGCATCCGGCAGTTTCGGGCCCAGCGCCACTGGCCCAGCTACACCTGGGCCGACTACCAAGCCTACCAGCAGCTGAGCGGCCGTGAATAGCTTTTGGAACTCTGCTACGGCCGCCGTTACCCGCAGCTGCCTGCACTCCGTGGCCCTAACGGTGGGTTGCGTGGTCGGCTGGCTAGCCTTGTACCAGCTGGGTTTGGCCCTGGGTATCGGGTCCAACCTGGGCGAAGTGCTGGCCCTGCTCAGCTTTTTGGCAACTCACCTGCTGATCTGGAAATACGGCGTGTTTCGGCAGTGGCGCCAGCTCAGCCCCCACCTTCCCCAAGCAGCCCAGTGGTTGTTTGTGCTCAGCCTGGCCTGGAATGTTGCTCTGGTGGGCTTTCAGCTGCTGAGTCTGCTGCTCATGGTGCTCGGCCTGGCCTTAGCCCTGGATACTTCCCCGCCCACGCCGGGCTATAACTAATTGAAAAGCTGGTCGATGTGCGCACTGACCCCGGCTAACATTCCTCACAACGCTTATGAATCCTCTTGCCCAATTCGGGCTTAGCCTGCTGCTGTTGCTGCTCTGCGTGGGTGGCGTGCTGGTGCTGGCCCTGGTACTGGCCTGGCAGGAGCGGGCCGCCGCCCCCGACGTGCGCCGCCAGCGCCTGCTCTGCCTGGTGCTGCCCGTGGCCAGCGCCGTGCTAGCCCTCATGCTCGGGGCCGTGTTTCTGCTCATGGCCATCTGGTCGCCCCAGGGGCCCGACATCCTGGCCAGTCTCTAACGATTTTTCGACGATGGAAAGTCAAGGCGCAAAGGCCGGTGGCCACCCCCGGCTGGGCGCGCTCAGTGGTATCCAAATCGGTTATGGTTCAACCTAGTAAAACAAGCTGCCCAATGTCCTCAACTAGTAATCCTAGCGAGCTAAAGAAAATGATGCTGGCTTCAACTGCACCCCTACAATGGCCTTCCGCGGGCCGCAGCCTCGGCATTCTGGTGGCCGTATCGGCCGTGCTCTGGCTTTGGCTGCAGCTGCCCGACTGGTACCGGGCCGGCCACTCCGCCACCGAAACCGGACAGTGGCTCACCGCGCTGGTGTATAACGACTGGACGGCCCTGGCCCTGATGCTGGCGGCTAATGCGCTGGTGGCCCGCTACGCCACCGGGCCCATGTGGCGACTGGGCCACAGCATCGAGCTGCAGGGTATGCGCGGGGCCTTCGTCTTCGTGCTGAGCTTATTGTTTCACCTGGTCGTGAGCGGCTGCGGACTGGCAGTGCTGGTGCTGGGCAGTGGCTGGCTCGAAACCGGGGCATGAGCGCGCTGCTTCGCTTGGTGCAGCTCGTTCTGCGCATTGCCCCGCAGCGGCTGTGGTGGGTGCTGGCCAGCTTGGTTTTTAGCTTGGCCAATCTGGTATTTAGCCGCGAAATCTGGCCGAATACACCCGTGGCAACTGTGGTCTTCACTATGTGGGCCATTGGCTGCGGCATACTGCTGCCCTGGCTGGCGGCGCGGGTGGCCTGGTTGGTTGCCGAGGAGGTGGAAAGCTTTTTCTGGAAAGCTCTGTGGCGCCTAGCGGCAATTGTTGGCTACGGAGGAGCAGCCCTGCTCTCCCTGGTGGGTATCATTGCGGTGCTGATAAAGCTTTGAGGAGCGGGGCGGAGGCTTCCCGCAAAAGCAGCAAATTTCTTTAGCTTACGGCTCCACCCGCCCATCTTACTCCGCTCTATGGCCCGTACTGCGCTACTCGTTCTTCTCTTGCTGGCCTTGGTTATTGAGCTGGTGCTCACCATCGGGGGCTTCGTGGCCCCCGATCTGCTGCTCACCAAATTCGGGGTCGGAGCCAATCCGGATACGCGTTTTATGGCCTTTGCCCTGGCCTGGCTGCTGCTGTTCGTGTCCCTGGTCGATGCCCTGGCTTTGTGGCAGGTGTGGCAACGGCAGCCGCACTACGCCACGCTGTGCTATCTGTTGGGAATCTGGTGGATAGGCATCGGCCTGGGCCTGTACCTGGGCTACGGCCGCCTCGACAATCTGCTGCTGGACACGGGCAAAGGGCTGCTCATCGTGCTGGCTACTTGGCGTAGCCGCCGGGCCGCGGAGCTGAACCTTAGGGCCCAACCAGGGCAAATAGCTGCCGAGTAATGGCGCTGCCCGCTTATCGGGCCGCCGCTAACTGGTATATTTGCACTTCAGTTGCCGGGAGCTCAGGCTCCTCCTGACTATATCTGTCCCGAATGTCCGCTTCCGAACAACCGAAACCCACCCCGACTACTGCCCCCAAGCGCCGTTGGCCCAACCGTATTGCGCGGGCTGCCTGGGCTATTTTCGTGGTGTCGGTCGGCGTTTTTCTGCTGTACCCCATCCTGGTAAAAAGCAACTTCTTGTTTTTGTTCGGCAAGTCGCCGAGTCTGGAAGAAATGGAAAGCCCCAAAGTAGAGCAGGCCTCCGAGCTGTATACTGCCGACGGCGTACTGCTGGGCAAATACTTTCGGGAAAACCGCTCCCCGGTGCCGTTCAACCAGATTTCGCCGGTGCTGGTCAAGGCCCTTGTCGCCACCGAAGACATCCGCTTCTACGAGCATTCCGGCATTGACCTCACGGCTCTGGCCCGGGCCGTGGCCGGCGGGGGCCGCAACGGCGGCGGCTCGACCATCACCCAGCAGCTGGCCAAAAACCTCTACAAAACCCGCCGTGGCGAGCGGGGCCTGCTTGGTCACATCCCGTTGGTCAGCACCCTGATCAGCAAAACCAAGGAGTGGCTCACGGCCGTGGAGCTGGAAAAGCGCTATACCAAGGAGGAAATTCTGCGGATGTACCTCAACACCGTGGAGTACGGTTCCCAGGCCTTCGGCATCAAAGTCGCGGCCAAAACCTTTTTTAATACTTCTCCCGACAGCCTTAAGCCCGAACAGGCCGCTATGCTGGTGGGCATGCTCAATAACCCCACGGCCTTCAACCCGCGCTTCCACCCCGAAACCGCCCTCAAGCGCCGCAACCTGGTGCTGGAGCGGATGGGCCAGGCTGGCGTGCTGACGGCCAAAGCCACCGACTCGCTCCAGCAGCAGCCCATTGCCCTGCAGTACCGCGTCGAGAAGCACATCGACGGGCCCGATACCTATTTCCGCGGGGCCGTCAGCCAGTTCGTGAACAAGTGGTGCGAGGCCAACGGCTACGATATGTACCGCGACGGCCTGAAAATCTACACCACCATCGACTCGCGGATGCAGGCCCACGCCGAGGATGCCGTGCAGGACCGCATGAAAAAGCTGCAGCAGCAGTTCGACCGGTTCTGGCGCAACCGCGGCGGCAACCCCTGGGTCGATGACGAGGGCAAGGAAATTCCCGGCTTTATCGAAACCCAGATCAAGCGCACCGAGCTCTATAAGGAGCTGGCCGCCCGCTACAAGGGCCAGCCCGCCCGCCTCGACTCGGCCCTGCACGCCAAGCGGCCCATGAAGGTCTTCACCTGGAAGGGCGACGGCGACACGACGCTGGTACTTTCGCCCCTCGATTCGCTGGCCTACTACAAGCACTTTCTGCACGCGGGCATGATGACGATGGACCCCTTCACGGGCCACGTTAAGGCCTGGGTGGGCGGCATCAACTACCGCTTCTTCAAGTATGACCACGTGAAGCAGGGCCGCCGTCAGGCCGGCTCCACCTTCAAGCCCTTCGTCTACCTCACCGCCCTCGACAACGGCTACACGCCCTGCGACCGAATCCGGGACCAGCGCGTGACCATCAAATACGTCGAAAACGGCAAGGATATGGAGTGGCAGCCCGACAACGTGACCCGGGAGTACACCGGCATCAACATGACGTTGCGCCACGCCATGGCCCGCTCGGTCAATTCCGTCACGGCCCAGCTCACGGAGAAAGTCGGTTGGGAAAACGTGGCCAAGTACGCCCACAAAGTTGGTATCCAGAGCCCGCTGCTGCCGGTGCCCAGCATCGGCTTGGGCTCGGGCGGCGACGTGAATGTGTACGAAATGGTGGACGCCTACAGCACCTTCGTCAACAACGGCTTCCAGAGTGAGCCCCAATTCATCACCCGTATCGAAGACCGCAACGGCAACGTCATCAAGCAGTTCGACCCCAAGCAGAAGCGCGCCATTCCGTCCGAAACGGCCTGGCTGATGCTTTACATGCTGCGCGGCGGCATGGACGAGCCCGGCGGCACTTCCCAGGCCCTGTGGGAGTACGACCTCTGGAAAAAAGACAATCAGATTGGTGGTAAAACCGGTACTACCAGCAACTATTCCGATGGCTGGTACATGGGCGTCACCAAGGACCTGGTAACTGGTGTCTGGGTCGGCGGCGAAGACCGCAGTATTCACTTCTACGGCTCCCAGCAGGGTGAAGGTGGGCGCATGGCCCTGCCCATCTTTGGTACTTATATGGAGAAGCTCTATAAGGACAAAGACCTCGATATTACCATGGGACCATTCCCGCGGCCGGCCAGTAAAATCACGAAAAAGTACATCTGCGTGTCGGAGTCGGAGCCGCGCCGCCGCCGCGAGGAGGCCGTCGATACCATTGCCACCGACAACCTGCTCGAGCAGCTCAATACCCAGGGCGTCGCCGTGCCCGACAGCATTAAGCTGTAAACTACGTTACCAGCCTTTGCGCCGCATTAGTTGGTGGGCTGCTTGCGGATAATCAGCCCCGTGCCTGCGTACAAAGCCCGCAAGCTCTTCAATACCGGCAAATAATGTTTCCCCGGTAGCCGACTCGTCCCAGGTTACCCCAATAGTAGGCACAAAGTAGATTTCGCCATCCTGCCCAACTATACACGCCTGGAGATACTCAACAATATCGAGCAAATACTCGAAAATAGACTCTTGCTGAAAGGCTGTATTGGGGAACGTTGCTTCTTCCTCCGATAGAGTTAGTACTCCCCACCACGATTCTTCTAAAGGCTCTGGTCTTGCAGAAGTTATTACCGGTTTTTGATTTCCCCAAAGCCTGCTGATCTTATCAGCAAGGCTACGGAAGTGGCTTTGTGGAGCTTGGGCCGACGAGCGAATATCGTCGGCCTTCGTGGTCGTTAATATCTCCAGGGTATCATTAGGCCATAGAGCGGAGGCAAGACGTAAGTGTGCCCGGCTCTCGGCTAAAGCTGCCCATTCGGCTGGGTTAATGGGTAGCTGGGTGGTGAAATCAGCTGAATACCGGGCTATAGTACAATCGTACGCCATAGCAAGAGCCGTAAGCTTAATGCAGCTATTCTTTCCCGTAAAACGACTCCAGAGCCGGCTTCAGATCGGGGTATTCAAAGCGGAAGCCGGTGCCCAGCACTTTCTCGGCACTCACGCGCTGGGAGGCCAGAATAATTTCACTCATCTCGCCCAGTACCAGTTTCAGCCCGAAAGCCGGCACTTTGGGTAGCACCAGCGGGCGGTGCATTACCTCGGCCAGGGCTTCGGTAAAGGCTTTGTTGGTCACCGGGTTGGGCGCTACACCGTTGTAGACGCCCTGCCACTGCGGCTCCTCCAGGGCCTGGATAAACAGCCGGCACACGTCGTCGAGGTGAATCCAGGACATGTACTGCTTGCCCGAGCCCAGTGGGGCCCCGGCCAGCAGCTTGATAGGCCGGGCCATGGGCGGCAGGGCACCGCCTTGGTTGCTGAGCACGATGCCAATGCGGATAATAACCGTCCGGATGCCCATGTCCTGCACGGGCTGCACGGCCAGTTCCCACTGATGGGCCACGTCGGCCAGAAAGTCGTCGGCCGGGGCCGGTGGGGTTTCCTCGGTTACCAGCCGGTCGGCACTGTCGCCGTAGATGCCGATGGCCGAGGCCGACACGAGGGTGCGCACGTGGTGGTGGCCCTTGGCCAGCTCCCGGGTTAGGAGCGCGGTGCCACCCAGGCGGCTGGTCATAATGTCGCGCTTCCGCTCGTCCGTCCACTTGCCCTCCGACACGCTGGAGCCAGCTAGGTTGATGATGTAGTCGGCGTAGGGTACGGCGGCCTCATCGATGGTGTCGTGCTGTGGGTCCCAGCGGAAACTGCGGTAGCGGCTCTGGCTGGGCGTGCGACTGAGCAGGGCCACTTCATAACCCGCATCAATCAGCATTTCGGCCAGCCGGGTGCCAATTAGGCCGGTACCACCAGTAATCAGTACTTTTTGGGACATTTTGTGGAGCGTTACTAGCCGGGACGCTACCGGGTGTGGGCGGGAGGAAGCAGAAAATCAGGCTGCAAGCTACTATCTAATGGGCAACCCCGGCGCGTTTCATTTGCCCAATAGCCGCAAAAACTCGGCCCGCAGCGTCGAATCCTCCTTGAATAGGCCGCCGTACTCGGCCGTCAGCGTGCTGCTGCTCGTGTCGTTTACCCCGCGGCTCATCACGCACAGATGGTCGGCTTCGATGAGCACGGCCACGTTTTCAGTTTGCAGAGAGTGTTTCAGCTCCTCGGCAATTTGCCGGGTCAGGCGTTCCTGCACCTGGGGGCGGCGGGCGTAGTACTGCACCACCCGGTTAAGCTTCGACAAGCCCACCACATGCTCCCCGGGCAGGTAAGCCACGTGGGCCTTGCCCATAATCGGGACGAAGTGATGCTCGCAGCACGAAAACACGGTAATGTCCTTTTCAACCAGCATCTGCCCGTATCCGTAGCGGTTGTCGAAAAGCTTCACCTCGGGGCGGTGCTTGGGGTCGAGGCCCCGGAACCACTCCTGCACGTACATCTTGGCCACCCGGCGCGGCGTACCTTTCAGACTATCGTCGTTGAGGTCGAGGCCCAGTAGCTGCATGATTTCGTGGAAGTGCTCGGCAATGCCGGCAATTTTTTCTTCCTCCGACAAGGCAAAAGCATCGGGGCGGAGGGGAGTGCGCAGGTCCGGCGACAGGTGAGCGTCGGCGGATCCGAAGCTGTGCGCGGCCGCGGCCGCTGACACGGAATTATCCATGGTATTCAACAAAGTTGCGGTCCGTTTCATAGAGCGTGACCGACAGAACGAGGTGGGGCTCGACGTGAGCCCGCAGCCGGTTCCAAATCACGACAGCAATATTCTCGGCCGTAGGGTTAAGCTCGCGAAAATCCTCGGTATCGAGATTCAGGTTCCGGTGGTCAAAGGTATCCAGAATCTCGCGTTTGATCAGGTCACTAAGCCGCTTCAAATCATACACGTACCCGGTAGCGGGGTCTACCGGGCCGGTTAGGCGCACGGTAACCTCGTAGTTATGGCCGTGATAATGAGGATTATTGCACTTGCCAAATACCTGGGTGTTGCGCTCGTCACTCCACGCCGGGTTGTGCAGGCGATGGGCGGCATTGAAATGTTCGGTTCGTCCAACAGTTACTTGCATAGGGTCTTTGAACTGGTAATACGCGCTTTTGTTTTGATTTCCAAATAGATTAAGCGGTTTTTGTGTCCCCATGCAGTTTTACTTATTCCGGCTTTAAGAATATGCAATTTGAATTTTGATAATATTCGATAGTCACTATCCAATAAAATCAATATTCTGCAAAAAAAATCAAGGTAGCGTGCGTCAACATCAGGGGAGTCTGGTTAAATTTGGTGAGTTGGATTCCTCCGCCGGAGCCCACACCACCTTTTGTAACCTCATTCTCTTTAACTTTTTCATTTCACTATGAAACCAGGCGTACTCCTCTCTCTGCTACTGATGCTTTTGCTATCGGTGACTGGCTACGCGCAGAAATCGCCCGTAGATGAAACAGACATGGCCATTAAGGGTATTCCCCGTAAAGGCCAGCGAGTTACCATCCAGCTGGACAGCAAGCGCGTTGATGATTCTTGGCAGAAAATGCTGAACGAAAAGTTCGGCAGCAAGTTCAAGTCGGACAAAGGTGTTTACACCATGGACGGCGTAGTAATTGAAGACATTTCCAAGACGCCGATCCGCGTGATCAGCAAAGTAGACGCTACCCCCACCGGCACGACCGTATGGTGGTCGATTGACTTGGGCAACGCCTACCTGAGCAAAGATGCTACCCCCGTGCAGTGGAAAGCTTCGGAGAAATACCTGAAGGATTTCGCCCGCATGCTCTACCGCGAAGACTTGGCCGTCCAGGTTTCGGAAGCTGAAAAGGCTCTCGTTTCGTCGCAGAACAACCACATGGCCGTTATCAACAAAGCTGACGCCATCAAGAAGGACATCGAGAAGAACAAGCTGAAGAAGCAGGAAATTCAGCAGCAGCTCGCTCAGAACGCCGCTGAATTGCTCCAGTACAACAACCTGGTGGACATGAACCTGAAAGAGCAGGAAGCCGCCCGCGCCGACATTGTTAACATGCGCGTAGCGCTGGAAGCCGTGAAGGAGCGCATGAACAAGATTGAGTAGCTTACCCTACTTCCAACAAAAAAGCCCGGTCGAGCATTTCGACCGGGCTTTTTTGTCGCTGCTGGTTTTCTCTGCTTTGGCTAAGCAGCTACTTCATGGCTTGGTGCACCTGCTGGTCGGCGGCCTGCTCATCCTTCCAGCCTACCAGCCGAACCTCGCCCGGCCGGCCCTGGTGCTGAAACCACTGGCCCACTGCTTCCTTAGCCCCGGGAAACTGCTTCACCAACATCTTCCATGACGTAATGCCGGGCAGAATCCGCTGGCTGGGCCGGGCCGGTACTGCTACCACCACTTGCTCCAGCACGCCGTTGTCGTCGAGGGTAAGCATGCCGATGGGCAGCACTTCCACCACGGTGCCTTCGGGCTGGGTTTCGGCCAGCACCAGGGCCTGCAGTGGGGCGTTGGTGCTTTCCAGGCGGGTACCGGGCACAAAGCCCTGGTTGCCGGGGCAGGGCAGATACTCCACCACGTGGTCGAGGCCGGCCCGCCGCACGGGCATAAAGTCCTTTTTGCTGGCGTCGTAGCGCTGGGCGTGGTTGTGGCCCGCGGGCAACTCCACTACCACCTGCAGCAGCTTGCGTTCGGGCGAAAATGTGGGCAGCTCGGCATAGTCGGGCTGGCAGCTGCTCAGCCCCACGCTCCCCAGGCCCACGATAATACTCCCGAACGCAAACCGCATAGGCATTTGGTTAGTCAGCAAGGTACTTGTTGAGGAGCTGGAACGGGTTGCCTTGCTCCAGGTGCAGCACGAAGCGAATCCGGTCCGTGAAATCCTGGCGGCTGTTGGGCAGGCCGTTTTCGTACTGCGAACCGGCCACGGGCAGATACAGCTGGAATATGTCCCGTATCACGGGCACTACCAAACCTGCGTCGTAGTACTGCCGCGAAGTGAAGGAGTTGTCGGTGCGCTGCACATTGGCAATACCGAAGTCGGCAAAGACGGCCAGGCGCGTCACGGGCAGGTCGGCCTGCAGGTTGAGGGTGCTCAGCCACTTCTGGCTGGATACTGGCAGGTAAGCTTTGAAGGCGCCGTCCCGGTCGTCGGTCTGGTGGACCTGGGCGGTGAAGGCGTGGGAAATCTGCTGGCGGTCCAGGAAGGCCGTCTGGCGGCGATAGTCGGGGCTGCCGCTCAGGCCAATGACAAAATTGGGCGAGCTGTCGAGGAAACGGCCGCCAAACAGGCGCACATGCACCCGCTTCTTGGGGGAGTAGAACCGTGAGTAGACGGCCGAAGCCCGTAGCAGCACGGCGTTGGTGGAGTTGGTTTCCTGCGAAATCGTCGAGGTCAGCTGGTTGAGCTCCACGTGGGCGCTCCACTTCTGCAGGGCGTTGCCGCCAGTCACGGCGTACTCGCCGGTCTGGATGCTCATCGTTTCGTTGCCGCGGTCCTGCTCGCGCACGGCGGTGTTGGCCAGGCGGATGGTGTGCTGCGGACCGTTGAAGCCCGAGAAGGGCAGCTTAAGCGTAATGCTGGGCTCCACCTTGAAGTACCGCTCGAAGCGCTGCAAGGTCAGGCCCGTCTCAATCTGGCGCACCACCGAGTTGGGCAGTACGCTCACCGTTACGTTGGCAATGCCGTTGAGCTCGTTGCGGTTGAAGCTGTACATGGGCATCAGCAGGTAGTTCAGATTTTTGCGCACCAGCGGATTGTTGTAAAACGCGGCACCGAGCATGAACTTGTCGGACGTGTTGGCCCCAATAACCGGCGCCCAGTTGATGGTCGCCCGGTCCCAGCGCTCCACGCTGACTAGGGGCTTGACCTTTATGGGCTCGAAGCGGCGCAACGAGCCGGTTAGCTTCATTCGGTCGTCGCGGCGGTTGAGTTGGGGGGTGAGGTACTCCGCATCCACTACCACGGCCGCTACGCCTTCCCGGCGGAAGTTGACCTGGGCTTCGTCCTGCTCATCTTCGGTGCTGATTACGGTGGTCCACTGGGTTTCGAGCACTTTGCCCTGGGCATCCACGGTGCTGACGGGCACGGCAAACGGCGCGGGTGAGTCGTTGCGGACCAGCACTTTTACCTGGGTATCCGTCACCTGAATGTCGGATACGGCCGCGTCGTAGTGGTAAGTGTTTTGCAGCATGTCCTTGAAAAACCAGTCGAGCTGCTGCCCGGTGGAGGCTTCAAAGACGGCCTGCATGTCCTCGGGGTAGGGGTGGCGGAACTGCCACTGGTCGTAGTAAGCGTGCATGGCCTTGTCGAACTGCTCCTGGCCCAGGTAGCCGGCCAGGTACTTCAGCACGGCGGCCGTTTTCAGGTACACGATACTGGCATAGTTGTTCTTGCCGTACTGATCGGCCCGCAGGTTTGCTATGGACTGGTCGAGGCCCCGGCTGGCGGCGGCCTGGTAGGGCACCTGGGTCAGGGCCGAAGCGGGCAGGTCCTCAATGCCGATTTTGGCGGTGAGGCTGCGGTTTTTGAGCATGTTGCCAAACATGCCGCCCTGCGGGTCGACCTGCTCCGTCAGGCGGGCATCCACGTAGGAGTTCACGCCTTCATCCATCCAGGCGTGGTCCCGCTCGTTAGAGCCCAGAATGCCGTAAAACCAGTTGTGGCCCACCTCGTGGGTAATGGCCGACGGCATGGTCACGGTCACCATCGGGTATTCCATGCCCGAGCCGGCACTCAGGGCCCCATCCACGGCCGTAGCCGCGGAGTACGGGTATTCGCCCACCCATTGGGAGTAGTAGGTCAGGGCATTATTCACGTCCTGCAGGCCTTTGACCCATTTCTCGGCATTCTCATTAGTAAAGAGCACCCAGGACGTAACCGGCCGGCCCGAGGGCAGCGTGACGCCGCTCTTGAGCACGTTGAAGCGCTTGTCGGCAAACCAGGCAAAGTCGTGGACACGGTCCTGCACGTAGCGCAGGGTTTTGGTTTCCGCCGCCGAAGCCGGAAACGACAGGTCCTTGCCAAAGTCGGCCGCGGTTTTCTTCAAAGCCGTGGCCGCCGCCAGCTTGTCCATCCGCTGCTGCTCGTCGGGGTTTTGGAGCACGCCGGTGGCGCCCACGGTGTAGTTGGCGGGCAGCGTGATGCGCACGTCAAACGAGCCGAACTCGGAGTAGAATTCACCCTGGTCGAGGTAGGGCATCTGGTGCCAGCCTTTACGGTCGTACACGGCCGGCTTGGGGTACCACTGGGTTATCTGGTAGGATTGCTCCACGTGGCCGAAGCGCGAAAACGAATTCGGAATCTTGACGTGAAACGGCGTCGAAATCGTAGCCTTGGCGCCCGGGGCCAGGGGCTGGGGCAAGATCAGCTTGGCCATGTCCGGGTTTTCCGGGTCGTAAGCCAGCTGGGCACTTTGGCCGTTCACCTTAAAGTCGAGCTGGTCGATGTAGCCGCGCTGGGCGGCTTTGGCAAACTGGAACTTACGGCTGCCGTTGCGCAGCTGCTGCTTGGCAAAGGCGGTGGTGTTGTCCTTGTAGGCGTTGGGCCAGAGGTGAAACCAGATAAAGGTGAGCTGGTCGGGTGAGTTGTTGGTGTACTGCAGCTCCTCGGTGCCGCGCAGCTCGTGCTGCTTGTCGTCGAGGGTAACGTCGATGGAGTAATTGGCTTCCTGCTGCCAGTACCCCTTGGGAGCCAGACTTTGCTGGGCAAACGTCAGGTAGGGTAGGGCGAGCAGGACGGCGCCGGTAAATACTTTTTTCATGAAGCAGGAACAGGGTAGAAAGGAATTGGTAGCGAAAGTACGTTTTCGGCCCGGAAAAGCTGCGCCGTCACGAACCTCCCCGCCGCCGGGCCGTTAACTCTACCCAAAGTACTGCTCACCCTTACCGCCAAAACCCCGATACCATGGAAAAGAAAGAAGTGCAACACCAAGTCCACCTCGATGCCGCTACGGGCATGCTCACCGGCAACTTACAGGAAGTAGCTTCCCACGCCGGGTTCGACAACGTGCTGCAACGCTGGATTCAGGACCTCAAGGATGCCGATAACCCCGAACTGCACCAGCTCATCGTGGACCTGCAGGAACTGAAAGCCCACTTCGGCTCGGGCACCTACGACAAGAACGTCATCGGCCGCCTGCTGGGCCGCCTGGGCGAAAACACCATCAAGGCCGCCGTCTTTGCCGATGGCAATACCAAGCCCCGCGTGGAACAGCTCGGCGAAGCCCTGCTGCAAGCGGCCAAGCAGGTGCAGCACCCGCAGACCAGCGCCGAGCAGGATCTGCAGAACGCTAACCAGCAAAGCAGCTAGTTCAGCTTCGGCTTGATTTGGCCTGAAAGCAAAAAAGCCGGCTCCCGTAAAGGAGCCGGCTTTTGTACTTCGAAAGGGAAGCGGGGATTAACCGCGACGCTCTTTGATTTTGGCAGCTTTGCCCGACAGGCCACGCAGGTAGAACAGACGAGCGCGACGTACTTTGCCGCGACGCACCAGCTCGATCTTGTCGATGTTGGGCGACAGCAGGGGGAAAATACGTTCGGTACCGATCTGGTTCGAGATTTTGCGCACGGTGAAGGTTTCGCCGTTGGTGCTGGCGTTTTTGCGCTGGATAACAACACCCTGGAACTGCTGAATGCGCTCCTTGTTGCCCTCACGAATTTTCACGTGGACGTTAACGGTGTCGCCGGCGGCGAAAACAGGGAAGCTGGCGCGGCGCTCCTGGGACTCCTGCTGGATAAAATCGAGTAATACGCTCATGGCTGGAAAAACTTGAAAAAGGACGGCGCCGCCGCCCAAGGGGTTTCGCTTAAAGAGGCGCAAATATAGCGCTCTGTTTTGATGATTACAACTGTAGATGAATGTGGTTGAATGTGAATGATGTGGTTAATGTAGAAAATGAGGCTTTACGACCTTTAATTCTCACATTTCCCACATTTTCAAATTCCTCACATTTCCGAGAGCAGGTCGGGGCGGCGCTGACGCGTCCGTTCCACGGCTTGCTCGTGGCGCCAGGTTTCTACCAGCGGCGTGTTGCCGGAGAGCAGAATATCGGGCACTTTCTCACCCCGCCATTCGGCCGGGCGGGTATAGACCGGCGGAGCCAGCAGGTTGTCCTGAAACGAGTCGCTCAGGGCCGACTCCTCGTTGCCGAGCACGCCCGGCAAAAGCCGCACCACCGCATCCACCAGGATGGCCGCGCCCAGCTCCCCGCCGCTCAGCACGTAGTCGCCCACACTGATTTCGTGGGTGATGTAGGCCTTGCGGATCCGTTCGTCGACGCCCTTGTAGTGGCCGCAGAGAATGAGCAGGTTGCCGGCCAACGACAGGCGGTTGACCAGCGGCTGCCGCAGCGTCTCGCCGTCGGGCGTCATGTAGATGACGGCGTCGTAGCTGCGCTGGGCCAGTAGCTCGTCGAAGCAGGCGGCAATAGGCTCCACGCGCAGGACCATGCCGGCCCCGCCGCCGAAGACGTAGTCGTCAATCTGCCCGTGCTTGTTGATGGCATAGCGCCGCAAGTCGTGCACGTGAATTTCGGCCAAGCCTTTTTCCTGGGCCCGCTTCACGATAGAAACGGCGAAAGGGCTGGTCAACAATTCGGGCTGGCAGGTGACGATGTCGAGACGCATGACGGGCTACTTCTGGTCTTCGGCTGGCTCGTCGTCGGTATCGGGCCCGTCGAACTCGTCGGGCTCGTCCCGCTCCCGAGAAGACGGACTCAGGTACACGTCGAGCAGGCCTTCGGGCAGGTTCACGTAGAGTTTTTTCTCGGCCTGATCAGCCCGCTCAACCAGCTCATCCACTACCGGTACCAATACCTCCTTGCCCTTGTAGCGCATGCCCATCAGGTCCTGCTGGGGCATTTCGTAGAAAGTTTCCACGGTGCCCAGCTCGCCCAGCACGGCATCCACCACAGTGTAGCCGATGACGTCGTGGAAGTAGAACTGGTCGTCTTCCAGCTTGGGCAGCTCGGCCAGGGGGCGGTAGAGCTTGGCGTTGCGCAGGGGCTCGGCGGCTTCTATCGAGTCGATGCCGGTGAGCTTAAGCAGGGCCCGGTCGTCGGCCTGGGGCTGGAGCTTGTCCACGCCGTACTCCACGAGCTTGCCGGGCTTGCCGGGCAGCTCCAGGTACACCGATTTCAGGCTGCGGTACTCATCCAGGTCGGCCACGTCCATAAAGGCCACTACAAAGCCTTTCAGGCCGTGCGTTTTGCCCAAAGAGCCCAGCAGGTAGCAGTCGTCGATAGTCATGCGCAAAAAGGGAGAAGTGGGGTCAAAAAAGTAGGGAGCTTGGAAGCTGCACCCGCGGGCACCACACTTCCAAACTCCCTGACTCTGGGGCTAACGCTTAGGCGCCGGCTTCCTCGGTGCCTTCGGTCGAAGCAGCAGCCTCGGTCGTTTCACCTTCGGCAGCTTCAGCAGCCGGAGCGGCTACAGGCGTATTCTTGATACGCAGAGCCTCGGCGCGAGCTTCTTTCACTTTGGTCTCAGCAGCCAGGGCAGCCTTGCGGGCCTCATCCTTAGCCGAGCCCAGCGAAGTACGCTTGCCTTCGATTTTGGCGTCTTTCTGCTCTTTCCAAGCCGAGAAACGCTCGTCGGCTACGTCCTGCGAGATGGCACCTTTGATAACACCCAGCTGCAGGTGCTTGCGGTAGAGAACACCACGGTAGGAGAGCATAGCGCGTACCGTATCGGTCGGCTGAGCACCCTTCATGATCCAGTCGAAAGCTTTGTCGCCGTCGAAGTTGATGGAAGCAGGGTTGGTGTTGGGGTCGTAGGTACCGATTTTCTCGATGAAACGGCCGTCACGCGGGGCGCGGGCGTCAGCTACTACGATGTCAAATTGAGCGGCCTTTTTACGGCCACGACGGGCGAGGCGGATTTTAACTGCCATAAACCGGGTTGGTTAAGCGACGCAACTCGTGCGTCTGGTTGAAAATGAGGTGCAAAGGTAAGGGAAAATAATGTGCGAATGTGGGAGAATGTGAATAATGTGCTAATGATTAATGTGCTAATGTGGTTGAATGTGGGAAATATGAGAAGGCACGACATTCCGCGCATCAAGCGGCGTCAATCCGTCCTCTGAAAGGTGCTGAGCTTACTAAAGTGAAAAGCCCTTTACTCCGGCTGGAATAAAGGGCTTTCTGGGTAAAGAGCGTGACGGCCTTGGTAGAGGCCGAATTGCTTCGCGCTGCTCGCAATAACCCGTGTTACGCGGCGGCTTGCAGTTTTTGGGCGGTTAGTTTGCGCTTGATCTTGATGATGCGGGCCTTGTCCAGGGTCCAGATGAACATGTAGGTGGGGTCGAATTCCCACCACTTCACGCCGAAGTTGACGCGCATGGGCAGCTTGTGGTGGTTGTTCTGGAACAGCTCCCCGAAGGCCAGGAAGTCCAGGGCCAGGGTGTTCTTGCTGTGGTCGTGGTTGTCGAAGTTCTGGTAGCCATACTTGTGGCCGCCCCAGTTGACGATGGCGCCGTGGATGGGGCCCATCAGGAAGTGGATGGGCAGCAGCAGGAACATCCACCAGGCGGTGGCAAACTGCACGTAGAACAGCACGTAGAGCGTGCCCCAGCCCACGCGCGAAAACCACTTGTCGCCGATGTTTTCGATGAGGGACCACTCGGGGTAGTCGCCCTCAAACCGCTCGGCGGCGGCGTAGTTGCGGTTCAGCACATCGTTGTAGATGTTCTTGGTCTTCCACATCATGCTAAAGGCATTCGACGAGAAAAGCGGCGAATGGGGGTCCATTTCCGTGTCGGAGTAGGCGTGGTGCATGCGGTGCAGCAGCGCGTACGCCCGCGGCGACAGGAACGAGGAACCCTGGCAGATGTAGGTGAACAAAAAGAAGAACCGCTCCCAGAATTTGTTCATCGTGAACATTTTGTGGGCGGCGTAGCGGTGCAGATAGAACGTCTGCGTGAAGAGCGACAGGTAGTAATGCGCTACAAAGAAAATGAGTATCGGCATGGGCCAGAAAAATTAGGGACGCTCTAACGGAGGCGGCAGCAAACTGCCCGCACAAACCCAACGGTTGGCTATAAGTTCACATTTGCCAACACAAACCTACGACCACGTTGACGGGTGGTCAATTATTTGACCCAAAACGCCAAAATCTTGTTCAGGTGCGGACGTACGGGTTAAGCGGGAGCTGGGTGGAGCAGTGCGGCGCCTTCTGCCCAGAAACTTCTAAACGGTGTAGAAGGTTTGGGCGGCCTCCCAGTGGGCCATTTCCGGCACCGGGGCCCGAAAGCACATGGCTTCTTTGGTGACGGGGTGCTCAAACTCCAGCTGCCGGGCGTGCAGGGCAATGCTCACGTCGGGCAGGGGGGCTAGGAAGCCGTACTTCACGTCGCCGACGATGGGCGTGCCCAGGCCGGTGGCCAGCTGCACCCGAATCTGGTGGGGACGGCCGGTAATGGGGTTCACCTGAATCAGGAAGCGGTTGCCGGCCTGGCCCAGCACCTGGTAGTCCAAATCAGCCTTTAGGCCCTGGGGGTGCATTTTGGGGTAGGCCTTGGTCACGTTCCGAATCGGGTCTTTCACCAGCCAGTGCGTGAGGTGGCCGCTGCTGGGCTCGGGGCATTTGCCCACCAGGGCCCAGTAGGTTTTGTGCACCTTGTTGTCGCGGAACATTTCGTTCAGCCGGCTCAAAGCCTTGCTGGTTTTGGCCAAGGCTACCACGCCGCTCACGGGCCGGTCGAGGCGGTGGGCCACGCCCACGAAGGCCGCGCCGGGCTTTTTATACTTAAAGCGCAGGTACTCGGCGGCCTTTACCGACAGCGGCTCATCCCCGGTATTGTCGCCCTGTACCAGCACGCCGGCGGGCTTATTGATGATGAGCAAGTGGTTGTCTTCGAACAGAATTTCCTTCTGCTCCGACCAGATATTAGGACGATTCACTGAGGGGGTAATTATGAATCATGCATGTTGCATTATGAATTGGCGCACGATTTAATTCGGCCAGCCCGTAATTCAGCATTCATAATTCAGAATTCACAATTGATTTAGTACGCTTCCTCGGGGCTGGGAAAGTCGTGGCTTTTCACGTCCTGCACGTAGCGCGTGACGGCGTCGTGCATGAGGTCGGCCAGCTCGGCGTAGCGGCGCAGGAAGCGGGGCTTAAACTCCTTTGTGATGCCCAGCATGTCGTGCACCACCAATACCTGCCCGTCCACGTCGGGGCCGGCACCAATGCCGATAACGGGAATGGAAAGCTTTTCGGCTACCTGTTTGGCCAATGTTGAGGGAATTTTTTCGAGCACCAGGGCAAAGCAGCCCAGATCCTGGAGCAACTGAGCGTCTTCGATGAGCTTCTGAGCTTCGGCCTCCTCCTTGGCCCGTACGGTGTAGGTGCCAAACTTGTAGATGCTCTGGGGCGTGAGACCCAAATGGCCCATAACCGGAATGCCGGCCGTCAGGATGCGCGTAATCGACTCCTTGATTTCGGCCCCGCCTTCGAGCTTAATGGCGTGCCCACCCGATTCCTTCATGATGCGGATGGCCGAGCGCAGGGCTTCCGAAGAATTGCCCTGGTAGGAGCCGAAGGGCATATCGACCACCACCAAGGCCCGCTTCACGGCCCGCACCACGCTCTGGGCGTGGTAAATCATCTGGTCCAGGGTGATGGGCAGCGTGGTTTCGTGGCCCGCCATAACGTTAGAAGCCGAGTCGCCGACCAGCAGCACGTCGATACCCGCCCCATCGAGGATGGTGGCCATCGAGAAGTCGTAGGCGGTGAGCATCGAAATCTTTTCCCCCCGGCGCTTCATGGCCAGGAGCTGGTGCGTAGTGACGAGCTTAACTTCTTTGTGCTGCGACATCAGTGAGGACTGCTAAAGCGAAAGGAGAAGAATAAGGGCAAAGCTGCGGATTTTTTGCCAGAACCAGCAACTACCGCCCCGTTGCCGCCGCTGGTTGCAGGGGCCGGCCGCGGCCCGGTCCAAGCCAAAACCGGGGGCTTTAGCTGGAAAAAAGCCGCCCGCTTCTCCCCAGGAAAAAAGCGGGCGGCGCCAAGGAACAAGAACTGGCTTAGCGGTTCCAGAAGCTGCGGTTGCGGTTGAGCTTGAGGTCCTGCAGCAACGACGACTTCGCCGAAATCGTCACGCCGTAGCCGCGGAATTCGCCGAAGGGCGCCCAGTAGCCCGAAATCTGCCAGCAGTGCAGGTCGCGGTAAAAGTCCAGGTTGGGCGCCACCGGCCGCTTGCTGATAAAGTCGTAGCTGGTGGTGTAGCCAAAGCGGAAGTTGGGCGTGAGCTTCACCGAGCCATTGAGCTGCAAGGAGGCCGAGCTGATCGGGCGGGGCCGGATGTAGTTGCGGCGCGTAGGAATGGGGCCAGGGTCGGTGTAGTTGAGCTGAAAGCTCGAGTTCAGCTCCCAGGGAATATCGAAGTCCACGTACTCCTCGTAGGGGTTGATTTGGTTGGGAGAACCCAGGATATTGGTCGGGGCCACGTCGCGCTTCACCACCGACTTCTTCTTGCCCTGCGACGGGTTGAACTGATACGTCAGCGAGAGGTTGGCATTGTTGAGGCGGGCCAGGCGGCGGTTGGGCTGGTCGAACAGGAACCGGTTAATTTCCCGGCCAGTGGAGTCGCGCTGGTAGAAGTAGAAGCTGGCATTGGCCGTCACGCTCAGCTTGCGGGCCACTTGGGTGTGAAACGACATATTCAGCGGGGCCAGGTTCAGGGAGTCGGCCACCAGGTTGTAGGTCGTGCCCAGGCTTAAGCCGTCGATTAAGCTCACCTTGTTAAAGGGCGTGGTGCCGGTGGTGTCGTTGTTGTTGCGCACCTTCATTTCCACCTGGTTGTCGACCGAAAAGGAAATCAGGCTGGCCCGAATCCCGTTGGGCACCGAGTAGAGCGAGTTGTTGTAGCGTGAGAAGCTTACCGGATTCAGAATCCGCCCCGTGCGCGCGTCCCGCACGTTGTAGGGCTGGCCCTGGCTGTTGGCCAGGTCGCCCAAAACCGGATTTACCCAGTTCAGGCTGCTGCGCTGGGTGTAGTCGGGCGAGTAGCTGTAGCTGATGTTGGGCGTGATTTTGTGGCGGATAGCCTGAATCTTGTGGGTGCCTTTGCGTACCAGCGTCCCGTACACGTTGGTGCTCAAACTCAGGCCCCCGGCTATTTCCGACACGACGTTGAGGCCCCGTACGGTATCGATGCGGATGGCCCGGGCCACGTCGTTGTAGGAATACGTGAGGCGCTGCCCAAACCAGTACTGCTGGTAGCGCACGGAAGGCTGCAGAATGATGTGCTTGAGCACGGGGTAGCTGCCCAGCGAAATCTGGAAGTTGTGTTGCATGCCGTTGCGGGCATTGCGCAGGAAAGGTCGCAGGTTGGAAAACCGCACCGGAATTACGCTGCCTTCGTTGGTGCCGCCGAGCAGGGGCAGGCCATTAGGCAGGGTGCGGGCCGTCACCTGGTTGCTGAGCTCGTTGCGGGCCTGCAAGTCGTAGCTGATGGAGAACTGCTCGTAGAAGCGGCCCTGAGGGGCTAGTCCAAACCACTCGTAAGGGTTTTGCCGGGCCACGCCCACCGTGAGGCTGGGCAGAGTAAAGGTCATGATGCCGTTCGTGGTCTGGCTCTGGGTGAGCTGCACGTTGTAGTTGACCGGCGAGTTGCGAATCGTCTTCGAGTACTGAATCGTCGAGTTGAAGGCCGCGGCCAGGTAGCGGCGCGGGTCGTAGCTGTTCTGCCGGTTGAAGTCGGGACTACCCGCGGCTACGCTGGCCGAAAATCGGCCCCCGCCGGGCCGGGGCGTAGGCGTGTGGCTCCAGTTGACCCACAGCGTACGGGCCGAGCGGGGCTTGCGGTACTCCAGGTTGGTATTGACCGAGGGAGAGGGCAGAATAATATCCGGGGGGCGCGAGCTGTAGGAGAAGTTGAACAGCCCGTTGTAGGAGTAGCGCTTCAGGTACTGGGTTTCGGCCATCAGGTTGTAGCCCCCGAAGGAGTTGCCCACGCCCGAGTAGATGTCGCCGGTTAGGCGCACGCCCACGTTGTCGTTGACGACCCAGTAGTAGCCGCCGTTGCGCAGGGCAAAACCCCGGTCCGAAGTTTGGCCGAAGGTGGGAAAGAGCAGGCCCGAGGCCCGGCTTTTGCCCGGCGTGGGGAAGTAGCCAAACAAAAAGCCCAGCGGCGTGGGAATGTCGCCGATAACCATGTTGAAGGGCCCGGTCACCACCTTTTCCTTGGGAATGACCTTCATCTTGGTGGCGTTGATGAAGAAGTGCGGATTCTCCAGGTTGCAGGTGGTGTAGCGCCCGTTGCGGCCGAAGATTTCGTTCAGCTCGTTTTTCTTGATGGTTTCGGCGTGCAGGTAGCCCTCACCCTGCTGGGTAACGGCCTCGGCAATCTTGCCCCGCTTGGTTTTGAAGTTGTAGTTGATACGGCCAGCCGTGTAAGTGCCACCCCCATCCTTGAACACGGGCTTCCCGAGAACTTTACCAGTCGTATCGGCGGCGCCTTCGGCCGTGAGCAGGTTTTTGCTGTAGTCGACGGTAATGCGCTGGGCCTTGAGCTCCATGTCGCCGTAGTCGATGTTCGACTTATTATAAAGCCGGGCCACTTTCTCCTGCACTTCAAACCGAATCGAGTCCTTGGCCGAGTACTTAATCGTGGTTTCGATGTCGCCCTTGGGACGGGCCGACACGCGCAGCGAGTCGCCGGTGCGGCTGGTGTCGGCGGCGGCGGCCAGCGGGCGGCGCCCCCGGGTCGTATCGGCACCCACCGCGGAAGGACGGTCGGCGCCGGCTGGGGCGCTCAAACCCGGCACGCCCGCCGGGGCCGGAACCTTAGGCTTGCGCTGCGCCCAGGCCGGGGCGCTACTGCTGAGCCAAAGCCCGGTTACAAGGAGCAGAAGCGGCCAGGCACGGTAATAAAGGCGGAAAACAGGCAGGATAGACAGCGTAGGCAGGGCCACGTGGTTTTTATCGTTTATTTTGTGGCTGTTTGCAAAGGTAACGGGTAGCTGCCCCAACTAACGAACTCCGTGCGGAATATTGTCGCTCTTTGCCTGTCGGGTCTGCTTTTTCTTTCGGGCTCGTCGGGCGCCGTGGTTCCGGGTGCGCCCGGCGTGCCCCGGCCCAAGTATCATTTGCGCACTGTAGTGCTCGATGCCGGCCACGGTGGCAAGGACCGGGGCTGCACCGGCGTGAAGGCCCGCGAGGCCGATGTGGCCCTGAAAATCATCCTGGAGCTGGGCCAGCTCATCGAGGAGAATATGCCCGACGTGAAGGTGGTGTACACCCGCAAGACCGACGTGTTTGTGGAGCTGGCCGACCGGGCCGGCATTGCCAACAAGCACGGAGCCGACCTGTTCATCTCGGTCCACTGCAACGCCAGCGCTCCGTCGGCCTACGGTACGGAGGTCTGGACGATGGGGCCGCACAAGACCGACGCCAACCTGTCGGTGGCCAAGCGCGAAAATGCCGTAATCTTGCAGGAAGACAACTACAAGGAGCGCTACAGCGGCTTCGACCCGACTTCCCCGCAGAGCCACATCCTGTTTTCGCTCTACCAGAGTGCCCACATGGTCAACAGCCTGCGCTTCGCCCAGAAAGTCGACCGGCAGTTTCGCACCACCGTGGCCCGGCACTCGCGCGGGGTGAAGCAGGCCGGGTTTCTGGTGCTCTGGAAATCAACCATGCCCTCGGTGCTGATTGAAGCTGGCTTTCTGACCAACCGCACCGAGGAGCAGTATCTAAACGATAAGTCCGGGCAATCGTATATGGCCTCGGGCATCTACCGGGCTTTCCGGGATTATAAAACCGAATTGGAAGCCATGAATGGAGAATAAGCCGGCTTCAATCCATTTTGTGTTGAGTTAGCGTTTATTGCCGCCCGTTACACCCTCAAGATCAGACGCAACGTGTCGAAAGAAATTAAAGTAGCCCTGCTGGGCATTGTTGCCCTGGCAGCCTTATATATCGGGTTCAACTTTCTGAAGGGCAGCAACCTGCTTTCCTCGGACCGCACCTACTACGCCAAGTACGACAACGTGGACGGCCTGACCGTGGGTAACCCGGTTATCCTCAACGGTATCAAGGTGGGGCAGGTCAAGAACATGGAGCTGCTGCCCCAGGACCGCAACCGCATCCGCGTGTCGCTCGAGCTGCAGAAAGGCATCACCGTCGGCGACTCGACCGTGGCCAGCCTCTCGGGCTCGTTGCTGGGCAGCAAAACCATCACCCTGTTTCTGGGCAAGAACTCGAAGGTGTACGACGGGGGTGAGGAGCTCAAATCCTACACCGTGGCCAGCATCACCGACGCCTTCCAGGCCAAGGCCCTGCCCGTGCTCGGCACCGTCGATTCGACGCTGATGAAGGTCAATGGCTTTCTGAGCAAAGAAGCCAAGGTGAGCTTGCAGGCCACCCTGCTCAACGCCCAGGGCTCGACGGAGGCCTTGAAAAACCTGCTGATTATGAATCAGCGCAACATCAACCAGATTACCACCAACATGGCCAAGCTCACGGCTGAGCTGAACAAGACCAGCACCAAGTTTGACCGGATTGCCTCCAACTTCTCCCAGCTCAGCGACTCGCTCAAAAACGCCCCCGTGGGGCCGGCCATGCGCAAGCTCAACGCCACCATGACCGAGGCCCAAAGCTCGATGACCAACCTCAACAAGGCCCTGACCGACCAGAAAGGCTCCTTGGGCAAGCTCATCAACAACGACTCGCTCTATACCAACCTCAACGCCACGGCCGCCAGCTCCAACGCCCTGCTCGTGGACCTGAAGGCCAACCCCAAGCGCTACGTGCACTTCTCCGTGTTCGGGGGTGGGGGCAAGGACAAGACCAAGAAAGAAACCACCAAGAAGCCCGGCGGCGAAATCAAAGTGGAGGAGAAGAAAGTGGAAACTACGCCCAGCATCGGCGCCACCGACTCCACCGTAAAATAGCCCTGACTACCGCAGTAGCGCGAAGCTGCCGCTTCGCGCTACTTGCTTACCTTTGAATCCGCCTCCTCCAGGGCGGATTTTTTTATGCACGAACTCACAGTGAAGTTGTGAAAGGTGAAGTTGTGAATTGAGGTTCAAGCCGTGTAAATGGTGTCAGAAGAACGACAATTCACAACTTCACTTTTCACAACTTCACCACATCCACCTCCCACCCACGATGAACCTGGAATTCAACAAGAACGAAGACAGCATTAAGCAGCTTACTTTTCAACTTTCCCAGCGCCTGAAGAAGGTGCAGCTCGGCGGCGGTGAGAAGCGCATTGCCGCCCACAAGGCCAAAGGCAAGCTTACGGCCCGGGAGCGGATTGAGTATTTGATTGACAAAGGCTCGGCTACGGTCGAAATCGGGGCGTTTGCCGGGGAGGGAATGTATAAGGAAGAAGGCGGCTGCCCCTCGGGCGGCGTGGTGGTCGTTATCGGCTACGTGCAGGGCCGGCAGTGCGTCATTGTGGCCAACGATGCCACGGTGAAGGCCGGGGCCTGGTTTCCGATTACGGCCAAAAAAAACCTGCGGGCCCAGGAAATCAGCATCGAAAACAAGCTGCCCATCATTTACCTTGTCGACTCGGCCGGGGTGTATCTGCCGATGCAGGACGAAATCTTCCCCGACAAGGAGCACTTCGGCCGCATTTTCCGCAACAACGCCGTGATGAGCTCCATGGGCATCGTGCAGCTGGCCGCCATTATGGGCCCCTGCGTGGCCGGCGGGGCGTATCTGCCCATTATGTCCGACGAGGCCATGATTGTGGACGGCACCGGCTCGGTATTTCTGGCGGGCTCCTACCTGGTGAAGTCGGCCATCGGTGAAACCATCGACAACGAAACCCTGGGCGGGGCTACCACGCACTCCGAAATTTCGGGCGTGACGGACTACAAGTTTGCCACCGACGAGGAGTGCCTGGACCACATCCGCAACATCTTCGACAAGCTCGGAGCCAACCCCACGGCCGGCTTCTCGCGCAAAGCGCCCGTGGCCCCGGCCAAGGACGAGAAGGAAATCCTGGGCTTGCTGCCCTCGGACCGCGTGAAGCCCTACGACATGATGGACATCATCGAGCGGCTGGTCGACAACTCGGAGTTTGAGCCGTACAAGGACCTCTACGGCCAGACGCTGCTCTGCGGCCTGGCCCGCATTGATGGCTGGGCCGTGGGCATCGTGGCCAACCAGCGCAAGATCGTGAAGACCAAGAAGGGCGCCATGCAGATGGGCGGCGTTATCTACTCCGACTCGGCCGACAAAGCCGCGCGCTTTATCATGAACTGCAACCAGAAGAAGATTCCGCTGGTGTTCCTGCACGACGTGTCGGGCTTCATGGTGGGCTCCCAATCCGAGCACGGCGGCATTATCAAGGACGGGGCGAAGATGGTGAATGCCATGGCCAACTCGGTGGTGCCCAAGTTCTCGGTCGTTATCGGCAACAGCTACGGGGCCGGCAACTACGCCATGTGCGGCAAGGCCTACGACCCCCGCCTCATCGTGGCCTGGCCCACGGCCCAGCTGGCCGTAATGAGCGGGGCCGCCGCCGCCAATACTTTGCTCCAGATTCAGGTGGCTTCCCTCAAAGCCAAAGGCGAGGAAATCACGCCCGAAGCCGAAAAGGAGCTCCTGGACCGCATCAAGGCCCGCTACGAGGAGCAGCTCTCGCCCTACTACGCGGCAGCCCGTCTCTGGGTCGACGCCGTTATTGACCCGCTGGAAACGCGGAAGGTTATTTCGGAGGGTATTTCAATGGCGAATCACGCGCCCATTGAGAAGGCCTATAACGTGGGCGTGATTCAGGTGTGAGAAGGAAAGACGAAACTTCATTTGATAAAATAATCAAATAATGACTAAGGTCAGTGGTAAAGAAATTGTCGCTCTAAAGAATAGAGTCTGTAGTCTGTTCACACATGATGATTGGTTAGATATTGCTTATATCACTGGTTCAGAGGAGTTGGTCAAAGGGCATTATAGGTTATTGCAAAGTTTGCATTTCAGAGATGACGATTACGAACGAAGTGCATTGGAGGTGTTGAAGAGTATCGCTGATCAAGATAAAAATAACATACAGGAAATAAGAGACTTTATAGAAAGTAAGTATCCTGACAATATCGAACTGAAATCACCTCTAACAACTGGGCTGCCTAAGTTGCCGCCAGCTCCTCAGCTTCCTAATCCACCAACGTATCCAAAAATCTCACTTATGTCTCCTGCCAAAAATCAATTTGAAGTATCTCAGCAGAAGGATATGGATATATTTATTAGTCATAGCAGTCAAGATGCTAACGTTGCAAAACTTTTGATTGACTTGATTAGAGCTGCATTTAATATGTCTGCAAGAAGAATTAGATGCACGAGCGTAGATGGTTATCGTCTGCCCGCTGGTGCATCAACTGATGAACAATTGAAAAAGGAAGTGCATGATGCTAAAGTAATGGTGGCTTTGATTTCGGCAAGCAGTATGGATTCTACATACGTACTCTTCGAACTTGGAGCAAGGTGGGCTACATCTCTTCCATTTGTTCCGCTAGTAACTAATAATCTAGGGACTCAACTTCTCAAAGGCCCATTAGGTGGTATTAATGCTCTTAATATATCTAGTACAGCGCAAGTTCATCAACTGATTAGTGACTTGTCTAGTTTCTTAAAATTAGAAAGCGAATCTCCAGCAGTATATCAGGATAAGATAGAAGTACTAGTAGAAACTTTGCTGAATGGAGTACTTCCAATAGAGGCCGAGAAAATCCGTAGTGTGAGTAGCGTATCTGATATTGATAGTATCAAGAGTTATTGTGAAAGCCAATGGCCAGAAGATTTTTCGATGCGAATACATTGTGTAAAAGTGCAAAAGGAAGCAGCAGCCAATATGAAAGAACCTAAACCATCAGATATTCCGAATACAGTTTTTCAAAATATCATTGATAAAGCTGTTCGAGAATGGCCTGATGATTATACAATGCAAGTCCATTCTAGAGACGAACAAATAGCAGCATATAGGGAGCTGCAAAGCATGTAATAATGAGCGCCCTACAGGCGCTTTGCTGAGTATGGCTTACAATTAAGCCGCTTAATCAAGATAGGCTCTTGAATAGTCCGGCCCGCCGCACCCCCCGTTGCGGCGGGCCGATTTCGTTTCAAAGTGAGGCAGTACCTTACCGTCCATGAAAACCCTCTACCTCCTGGCCGGCTGCAACGGGGCGGGTAAAACCACGGCCGCCTACGCCCTGCTGCCCACGCTGCTCGGGTGCCGGGAGTTCGTGAATGCCGATGAAATTGCCCGGGGCCTCTCGCCGTTTCAGCCCGAAACGGTGAGCGTGCAGGCGGGCCGGCTGATGCTCACGCGGCTGCAGGAGTTGCTGGCGGCGGGCGAAACTTTCGCGCTGGAAACGACGCTGGCGACGCGCCACTACCTAGCGTTTATCCGAGTACAAGGCAGTTGTGAATAACTGGACGTTTATAGATAATTCAGCCGGGCTGCCTCGCCGTATAGCAAACGGCACCGCCGATACTATCACCGTCCAGGATTCAGTAATTTGGCAATCCTTAACTAGTTTTTACCAATGAGCCAGCCGCAACAAGTGACCTATACCAGCCAGCAGCTGCAAGCTGCGCTGGAAACAGCCTACGAAAGCATGCTGGCCTTCAAGCGTTACAAAAAGACCCCCGTGGTTATTGTGCGCGACGGGCAAGTAGTGGAAGTAATGCCCGATTCGCTGCCATCAACTACCCCCAAAGCTGCGTGAGCTTCACGTGGCAAACTTGCCTTCCGCTCCCCGCAGTTGCTCAGTACCGCTGAGCAACTGCAATAAAGAATACATTATAAATGGAGAAAACAGTCTTCAATAACGCTGTAGTGTATTGGCTACTGATAGTGATGCTGGTAGGCGGGTTGCTACTGTCTGGTTATGTTCTGACAACGGGCTTTAATCTGCTTGTTGGCATTCGGCTGATATGGATGATGGCCCTTCTATATCTTGTCTTAACCAGGCATAGAAATGCTTTGGTAAACCTGAAATGGTGGCTAATCATCGGGCTCATAGTTGGCCCCGCGTTAAGCTTGGCCGGCCGTTTCTTAAATGAGATGCTGGATAGTTTCTCCTCTTTTAGCATCGAATTTTATTTGTCCCAGGCGCTATTATTGGTTATCGGGCTCATCCTGCTCAACTACGTCCGTAGCACCGTTACGGTAGAACGAGTAGAACCCAATTGACTGGAGTCAACCGAGCCACCTCCGGCCCGCCGCAACACCCCGTCGTAGTCGCTCGGCTATTGCCGAGTGACGACTACGCCTGAGCAGCTCTGCTGCGAATTGGCCCGCGCCAGCAGAACAACCGGATGGCGCGGGACGCTCGGGGCAGAGCCCCTCCGGCATAGTCGTCACTCGGCGTAGCCGAGCGACTGCGAAAGATGCATACTCGCCCCCCCGGCCCGCCGCAACCCCCGTTGCGGCGGGCCGGTTTGGTTTCTGGGAGATAATGAGGTGCCTGCAGAGCCCGAACTAGTTTCCAGTGCCAGCTTGGTAGAAGAAGGGGTAGAAATACTCTAGTCCTTCTACCTGGATAGGTAGAAAGAGGTAGGTAAAATCACGAGGCCTTCTACCTGAAGGGGTAGAAGCATGCCCAGCTGGTGCCACCTGCTTCTGCCCTGATGCCCTAGTGTCGCTACGCCCGCGTGGCGGCACTGAATTTGACGGGCCAGGCTGCTCGCCTACCTTTGCCCGCACAGAATAACCGTTGGCCAGGCCCAACGAGACTGACTATGCAAAGACGATTGCGGCGGCAGGCCCGCCACGTAAAGCTGATTATCTACGAGGAAACCCTGTTCGACTACAAGGAGCACATCTGGACGTTTCTGGGCTCTTTCGTGGGTATCGGGCTCATTGGCCTGCTGAACAGCTACGTGCTGGAGCGCACTGATACGCTCTGGATCATTGGGTCGTTCGGGGCTACTTCGGTTCTGCTCTACGGCCACATCAATTCCCCGCTGGCCCAGCCCCGCAACCTCATTGGCGGCCACCTGATTGGGGCCTTTATCGGCGTCACGGTGCAGAAGCTGGTGGGCGGGGAGCTGTGGCTGGCCGCGGCCCTGGCCGTGTCCTTGACCATTGTGGTCATGCAGATCACCAAGACCCTGCACCCGCCCGGCGGCGCTACGGCCCTGGTGGCTACCATTGGCTCGGCCCAGCTCAAGGCCCTGGGCTACTGGTATATGCTGATGCCGGTGCTGACGGGCGTCGTTATTCTATTGCTGGTGGCCCTGGTGTTCAACAACATTACCAGCACCCGCCGCTACCCCCGCAACAAGCACTGGTATAAGATCTGGCGCCGCCGCTATATCTAGGTTGCCGGATATTGGCGTAGCTTGCAGAACCCATTATAAACGTGGGTGTACTATGCAAAGAATAGTTAGCCTGTTGCTGGTGGCCGGCAGCATCAGCACGGCGGTAGCCCAGGGGGCCCGCCCGCAGAAAGTGTTTACCGAGGATATCGACCGGTTCTGGGTGGCCTACGATAGTGTGCAAACCACCACCGACCATGCCCGGCAGCTGGCCTTCGTTACCGATCTGTACATCAGGCCGGGGACCGTAGGGCTGGCCGACTTCATAAAAGTACGGAACAATTCGGCCGAAAGATGGGTGACGCTGATCACCAAGTACCCCCGGTTCTGGGCCTCGATTCGGCCTAATACGCTGGCCGTAAAAAACAGCGCCAAGGATTTTGAGCAAAGCATCCGGCGGTTTAAGCGCCTGTATCCGGAGCTGCGCGATGCCAGCATTTACTTTACCGTGGGCGGGTTGAACTCGGGCGGCACGGTGAATGGGAATAAGGTGCTTATCGGGACGGAAATAGCCACGGGCAATGCCCAAACGGACGTATCGGAGTTTACCAACCCCTGGCTGGGTTCGGTCTTCAAGGCGCAGGCCCTGAATAATATCGTGTCGCTGAACGTGCACGAGTACGTGCATACCCAGCAGCAACCCACCGAGGATATGAACTTGCTGGGGCAGGCGCTGAAGGAAGGAGCCTGCGACTTTATTACGGAGCTGGTGATACGCCGGCCCCTGCAAACCAATTACCTCATCTACGGAAATGCCCACGAGAAGGAGCTAAAGGAAGCCTTCAAGCAGGAAATGCTGACTGCCAACTATAGCCGGTGGCTCTACAACGGGTCCAACGCCGGCCCCACCTCCGACCTGGGCTACTTCATGGGCTATACCATCTGCCGGGCCTATTATGCCCAGGCCCGCAACAAGCGGCAGGCCATCAAAGAAATCATCGAGCTGACGTACGCCGACCCGGCTGCCACGGAAGGCTTTCTGAGGCAGTCGGGCTATTACCCGGAAGGATGGGAAAAGGCCGCCCCCCGTTAGTCGATATTCCTGTTGCGCACGGCGGTATACTATCCTTGGCCTTAGCCTGTAGCGCAAGTGAATCGGAGCCACGTAGCGGGCAAAGCATAATAAATCGGTAAAGCCTGGCCGCAAACAATACGCCTTCCCCTATATTATACTAGTTATTCAGCCCGAAGCTGGCCCCACGGCCCGAGCGTCGGGCTGCTTATTGACCCGGCGGCTACTTAGGGCGACGGGCAGGTTATTGCTTACCGATTATTCCCCGTTCCGTTATGGCTATTTCGCCGGCAACCGAGCCGCTGCTGCTCGCAGTGCGCGCCTATTATGGCTTGGCCCAACAGGAGCTAGCTGATTTTCTGGGCGTCTCGCGCGGACTGGTGGCCTTAGTCGAAACCGGCCGGCGGGCGTTGCCGGCGGCTGCCGAGGCCCGCCTGGCGCTGCTCAGTGCTCCGCTAACCACCTCTGCCAACTGTCCCGCGCCACCCTTGGCCGCCGCATCCTGGGAGCCCCTGCACCTGCACCAGCGCAAATGTCTGCGCCAGGCCCAGGGACTGCGGCAGGAGCTTATCCAACTCCAAACCCAGGCCACCCAGTACCAGCGCCGCCTCCAGGCGCTGCCGGCCCTCTACCAGGCCCTGCTGACCACCGCCCCCGACGGCCCGGGGCTGGAAGCCTGGCTCCAGAAAATCGAAACCCAGGCCCGCTACGGTCTGGCCGAGTGCGGCCCGGCGGCCCAAACCCTGCTCACAGTGCGCATTGCCGCCCTGGAATTTGAAGCGGCCGAAACCGGCCGCCAGCTCGCCGCCGCCCGGGGCCTATAACGCCGCGGGTAGCTGGAATAGTCCGGCAGGAATGCCCCAACCACTTTTCCAGCCCAGGGGCTGACAGCTCAACCGGACCGTTACCAATTGCGGGCCGGCCCGTATAGCCTGGGGGCCTTATCCCGCCCTGCAGACTATGGCTAAGAAAACTGTCTCCGAAATTATTGTCGATACCCTGATTGCCGCCGGCGTAACCCGGGTCTACGGCGTGGTGGGCGACTCGCTCAATGGCATTACCGACGTTATCCGGGCCCGGGAAGGCATCGAGTGGGTGCATGTGCGCAACGAGGAAGCCGGAGCCTTTGCCGCCGGGGCCGAGGCTCACGTGACGGGCAGCCTGGCCGTGTGCGCCGGCTCCTGCGGGCCCGGCAACACCCATTTGCTCAACGGCCTCTACGACTGCCACCGCAGCCGGGTGCCGGTGCTGGCCATTGCCGCCCAGATTCCCAGCGTTGAAATCGGTAGCCAGTATTTTCAGGAAACCCACCCCGAAGTTACCTTCAAGGAGTGCAGCGCCTACTGTGAGCTCATCGGCCACCCCGACCAAGCCGTGCGCTGCACCGAAATAGCCATCCAGACGGCCCTGACCCAGCGCGGCGTGGCGGTGCTGGTCGTGCCCGGCGACGTTAGCCACCAGCAGGCCGAAGCCCCCGAGCCCCGCCTGCCGGTGCTGCGCAGCAAAGCCACCCTGGTGCCCGGCATTGAGGAGTTGCGGGCTGCCGCCGACTTGCTCAACACCAGCGCCAAAGTCACCATTATGGCCGGGGCCGGCTGCGCCCAGGCCCACGCCGAGCTGCTGCAAGTGGCCGAAATGCTGGGCGCGCCTGTCGTCCATGCCCTGCGCGGCAAAGAGTACGTGGAGCCCAACAACCCCTACGACGTGGGAATGAGCGGCCTGCTGGGCTTCACTTCCGGCTACGAGGCCCTGATGGTCGCCGACGCCATGCTCATGCTCGGCACCGATTTTCCCTACGTCCAGTTTCTGCCCCAGGAAGCCCGCACCGTGCAGGTCGACGTGCGCGGCGAGCATATCGGCCGCCGCGCCCGGGTCGAAGTGGGCCTCATTGGCGACGTGGCCGCGACGCTGCAGGCTTTGCTGCCCTTGCTGAATCATAAGTCGGACCGCCGCCACCTGGAAAAGGCCCTCGACCATTACCGGGAAGCCCGCCGGGACCTCGACGAGCTGGCCACCGGGGAAGCTGGCGACACGAGCATGCACCCGCAGTACGTGGCCCGTTTGCTGAATGAGCAGGCCGCCGAAGACGCCATTTTCACCTGCGACGTAGGCACGCCCACCATCTGGGCCGCCCGGTATCTACAGTTTAATGGCAAGCGCCGCCTCGTGGGCTCCTTCAACCACGGCAGCATGGCCAACGCCATGCCCCAGGCCCTGGGCGCCCAGCTGGCCTTTCCCGGACGTCAGGTTATTGCCCTGGCCGGCGACGGAGGCTTTGCCATGCTCATGGGCGAGCTGCTGACGCTGAAGCAACTCAACACCCCGGTCAAAGTCGTCATCTTCAACAACAACAGCCTGGCCTTCGTGGAGCTGGAAATGAAGGCCTCGGGCATCCTGCAGTACGGCACCGATTTGGAAAATCCCAACTTCGCGGCCCTGGCCGAAGCGGCCGGCATCCGTGGCATCCGCGTCACCGACCCCGCCGACTTGCCCGCCGCCCTGGCCGAAATGCTGGCCCACCCCGGCCCGGTTATCCTCGACGCGGTAGTGAAGCGCACCGAGCTATCCATGCCGCCCACCATTCAGAAAGAGCAGGTGCTCGGCTTCAGCCTCTACACGCTCAAGGCCATTATGAGCGGCCGGGGCGACGAAGTGCTGGAGCTGGCCAAAACCAATCTGCTGCGGTAACACAACTGCTGGGGTTGTTTCGTCTGTCATCCTGAGCCCGGCGAAGGACCTTCCTCATCTAAGTGACAACGCTGCTGCAACGTGCTCCAGCCCTTCATCAGCCCGGCAGGAAAGAGCTTGAGCACATGGGCATAACCTACAGGGTGCTAGGGGAGGAAGGCGCTTCACTGGGCTCAGGATGACAGGCGAATAATACAAATGCTTTGCCCGTACCACCGAAAACCTGTACTTGCCCCAAACCCAACCGTCACTGACCTTCCTGCTTCGGAATTGAACAATATTCCTGCGGATATATGTTAATTCCCAGCAGCCGGCTGCGGCCAAACCGCGTCGGTTGCGTTTATTTGCTCTTCCCGCTTATCGGCGGCTTTCTAGTCGCCCGCCCGCTCATCCATGACCAACAAAGAAATTAAAGCCCTTATATCCCTGCTGGACGATCCGGAAATTGCCCCGCAGATTCAGGACCGCATCCAGACGCTGGGCGAGAGTATTATCCCGTTTTTAGAAGAATCGTGGGAGGAAAGCCTCGATCCGCAGCAGCAGCAGCGCCTCGAGGATCTGATTCATAACCTGCAGTTCGACGGCCTGCAGCAGCGCCTGCGGGTGTGGCGCGACTCGGGCGGCGAAAACCTGCTCGAGGGCATGTGGCTGCTCAACTCCTACCAGTATCCCGACGCCGACCTGCAGGCCCTGAACCGCGCCATTGAGCAGCTGCGCTTCGAAGTCTGGACCTTGCTGCGCCCCGATATGCACCCCGCCGACCAGGTGCAGGCCCTGAACTACGTGCTGTTTCGCACCCATAAGTTTGCCGCCAACACCCAGAATTTCCACTCCCCGGCCAACTCCATGCTCCACCTGGTGCTGGAAACCCGGCGGGGAAACCCGCTGACGCTCTGCGTAATCTACCTGCTGGTGGCCCAGCGCCTGAATCTGCCGATTTACGGGGTGAACCTGCCCAACCTCTTCGTGCTGACCTTCCAGCCCCAGGACAAGACGTTTCCGGCATTCTACATCAACTGCTACAACCGCGGCCTGATCCTGTCACGCACCGACATTGAGCACTACGTAGCCCAGCTCAACCTCTCGTCCAACGACATCTTTTTCGAGCCCTGTTCCCACCTCGACATCGTGCGCCGCGCCCTGCGCAACCTGATGCTCAGCTTCGAGAAGATGCAGGAACCCGCCAAATCCGCCGAAGTGGGCAAGCTGCTAGCCATCCTCACCGACGAAAGCGGCAACGTGACGGACAGCGCAACAAGCGCCGAAGACGACGAGGAGTAAAGCAATGGGTTGCAAAACAGGCCATTGCAAAGCGGGACGAAGCCATCCGTCCTCTGAAATGTAGCAAGCTCTTTAAGATGAAAAGCCCTCAATCGTTGGTACGGTTGAGGGCTTTCTGATAAAAGGCCGGTTGAAATTAGCAGAGGACGGATGGCTTCGTTCCTCGCACGGACCGGCGTCAGGTTACGGCTTTTTAATCAGGCAGCCGGCGGCGCGCTTATCGGGGACACCGGCGGGGCGGCCGGCCAGGAGGTTATCCAGCACCTGAGCCACGTATTTTTCCTTGGCGTAGGCTTCCACCTGGGCGTTGTCGTCGATGGCGCCTTTGTAGCGAATCACGAAGCCCGCGCCGGAGGGCTCCAGCACCACGGCTTCGGGCGTTTTGGTGGCCCCCAGCAGCGCGCTTACCTTCTGGCCTTCGTCGGTGAGGTAGGGGTAATCCGAGGCGCCGGTGGTTTTCATCTTCAGCTTCTCCGCGTCGGATGCATCGGCGGTGGCTTCCAGGTTGATGGGCGTATTGATGAAGAGGAACTGCACGCCCCGGCCACTGTAGGCCGAGTTCAGGGCATTGAGGCGGTTCTGGTAAAGCTTGGAAAAGGCGCAGTTGGGATTCACGAATACTACCACCACGGCCTTGTTCTTGGCGTAGCTGCTGAGCGTGACCGTGGCGTTGGTAGGGCTTTGCAGGCTGAAGTCACTGACCGTGCGGCCGTCCTGGGCGCGGGCCACGCCCACGGCCAAAGCGGAAAAAACCAGGGCTACGGCGGCAATAAGGGAAATTCGGCGAAAGGTCATGTAGGGGGCGAAAGTCAGAAGGAGGGAGGCCGCGCGTCTTCCACGCAGTAAGTCAGCACGTAGTCGGGGGCGGGGCGCTGGTAGTGAATCTGGTGTTGGCTGCGAGAGTTTTCTAACAGCAGGTGCCCCGTCAACACACCTGCCTCCCGCAGCTCAAACGGGTTGAGCCGAATTTGCTCTTTAAACACCAGGCCCCGGCGGCTGTGTAGCTTATAGAGCGTCTCTTTGGCACTCCAGTAGAGACTGTGTTTGGCTACATCGTCGCCGGTGTTGGCTAGCTCGTCTTTCGATAAAAACCGGGGAGCCAACATTTGCGCTTTGGTGCGAATCAGTTCAATATCTGTGCCAACGCGCCCGTGGGTAGCCACGATGCCCGCCAGCCACTGGCCCGAGTGCGACAAGGAAACGGCGTAATCCGGTAGCTGCTCGAAGTAGGGGCGGCCGTTTTCGTCGTTGCGCAGCACGGCCCGGGCCTGCGGATTTACTTCGGCAAGTAGGGCGTGGGCCAATGCCCGGCCGCCGAGCCACTGCAGGGTCCGGGCCTCGTCGCGGGCCGTGGGCTGGAGTTGGCTGTAGATTTCGGGCCGCGGTACCTGGTTCAGCAATTCGGCGGGCTGCTCCGTCAGCTGCCACAGCCCCAGCAGGGCGTGGTCGGAAAGCGGCGTGACGGAGTGCAGGGGCATAACGGGATAAACGGGAGCGGCGCCCGGGCAGATTGGCGGCCCGCAAATAAAGAGAAGTACAAAGGCTAGAAGCCCGGCTGAAGGCTAAGCAACGCGCGGCCTCGTCAAAACTGGCGTATTTTTGCCCTAAATCCTAACCCAAGCCCATGCCGCTGCTGTATCGTCCGGAGGTTCACAAACTTGCCACCCTGAGTGGGCACCACGACTGCGTGTACGCCCTGACCGGCGACCCGGCCCAGCCCGTGGTGTACTCGGCCGGCTCCGACGGCTTCGTGGTGGCCTGGAACACCGAGCAGCCCGAGCAGGACGGCGAATTAGTGGCCCGGGTTGAAAACTCGGTGTACGCCCTGCGCTACGTGCCCGGCCGCCACCTGCTGCTCATTGGTCACAACTTCCAGGGTTTGCAGGTGATTGACTTAACCCAGAAAAAGCTGGTGCACGCCACGGCCCTGCCGCCGTTGGCCATCTTCGATATTGCCTATTCGGAGCCGCGGCAGCGCATCTACGTGGCCCTGGCCGACGGCACGCTGGCCGTGCTGGATGCCCAGGATTTCCGGTTGCTGCAGCTGCTGCGCCTCTCCGAGAAAAACCTGCGCTGCCTGGCCCTGCACGAAGAGCGCGGGGAACTGGCCGTGGGCGGCAGCGACCAGCTCATCCGGGTGCTCGACGCCGACACGCTGGCCGTGAAATACACCCTGGAAGGCTCTACCAACTCGGTGTTTACCGCCGCCTACTCGCCCGACGGCCGCTGGCTGCTCACGGCCGGCCGCGACGCCCACTTGCGCATCTGGGACGTGCAGCACGATTACCGGGAGCAGCAGACCATTATTGCCCACCTGTTTGCCATCAACCACGTGGCCTACAGCCCCGACGGGCAGTTTTTTGCCACCTGCAGCATGGATAAATCCATTAAGCTCTGGGAGGCCGACGGCTTCCGGCTCCTGCGCGTGCTCGACCGGGCCCGGCACGCCGGCCACGGCACCTCGGTCAACAAGTTATTTTGGTCCGGACCGCGGAAACGGCTAGTTTCGTGTAGCGACGACCGCAGCCTGGCGGTTTGGCAGCTTGGTAACGAATAGGGGAGCAGCAGCGGTAGAAAAAGGAAAATGGCCCGTCGGTCTTGGCCCCGAGCTCCACTGAACTACGCACTTCCCTACGCAGTACCGAAATCTTATTACCCCCCCTCGTCTCCCATGAAAATTACCGCCCTCGATATCCGGCAGAAAACCTTTGAAAAAGCCTTCCGCGGCCTCAACAAAGAAGAAGTAGAAGCATTTCTGGTAACTCTCTCGCAGCAGTGGGAGCGGATGGGCGACGAAAACCGGGAGCTGCGCCTCAAGCTGGAGCACGCCACCCAGGAAGTAAGCAAGATGCGGGAAGTGGAAACCTCGCTCTACCGCACCCTGAAAACGGCCGAGGACACCGGCAACAGCATCACCGAGCAGGCCCAGCGCGAGGCCGAGCTGCGCGTGCGCGAGGCCCAGCTCAAGGCCGAGCAGCTCCTGGCCGATGCCCGCCAGAAAGCCCGGCAGGTGATGGACGATGCCTACAAGCAGGCCGAAAAGACGGTGGGCGAGATGAAAACCGAAGTCAACGGGCTGGGCCAGGAGTGCCAGCGCCTGGAAGGGCAGCTCGAAGGCCTCGTGCGGGATTTGCAGCGCCTGGCCAACGATACGCTCGACAAGGTGGAAAAAGTAAAAGCTCGGCCGAAAACCGAGGCGGCGGCCATCCTTTCCCGGGCCGCTAGCGTAAAGGTGAGCAAACCTGAATCCTCACCCGAAACCGATACTGCCATGTACGTAGGCTCAGCTTCTTCCTCTTCCGTAGCCGCCGTAGCGGGTGCTACTGCTGCCACTGCCGGCGGCGTAGCCCTGCGCGACACCGCCCCCGCCGCCCGACCCATCGGGCCGCAGCCCGGCAGCTACAACCCCAAGCCCGGTCAGCAGCCCGACCCCGGTGCTCCGGCCCAGACGCCCGGCCCCGACATTGAGCCCATGCGTACCCCCAACGAAAACCCCGGCCACGTCGACCCTTCGCGCATCTATAACCCCGAGCCTTCCCGCGTGCCCGACCCCACCGGCCCTCGTATCGAGCCCACGGCCCCGGATATTCAGCCCATTGGCCCCGGCCACCCCGAAATCACCCAGCCTTCGCCCGCTACGCACCCGGGCATGGCCGCCGCTACAGCCGCTGAAAAGTCCTTCTTCGACGAAATCTAAACCACGGATTAGTCGGATTGTGTGTCCGATACCTAAGTAAGCCTGCCTTTCGGGGCGGGCTTTGCTGCTTTAGGAGACTACAGAATACTTTTAGCAGCTGCCTGCTAAAACCAATACTGCCGGGGTAAAATACGGCTTCACAACTCACCACCTCACCACTTCACCACATGGGCCAGATTGCACTGGAGGAAATGGAGTTTTTTGCCTACCACGGCTTTTTCGACGAAGAGCAGAAACTCGGCAACCGCTACACCGTCGACTTATACGTGGGCACCGACCTGCACGCGGCCGGTACTTCCGACGACCTGGCCGCGACGGTCAACTACGTGGAGCTCTACGGCATTGTGCAGCAGGAAATGGCGGTGCCCGCTCGCCTGCTGGAGCACGTGGGCCACCGCATTCTGGACCGGGTGCTGGCGCAGTTTGCCCACGTGAAATCGGTGAAGGTGAGCGTAGCCAAGCACAACCCGCCGTTCGGGGGCGTCTGTGCCCGCTCCCGCGTGACGATGAAGCGCAAGCGCGGTAAGGTGCAGCCGTAAGATAATGTGCCCGGTCTTTTGCATAAAAACCAGCTTTGCGGCTGGTTTTTATGCTTTTAGCCGGCTTGCAGCCGCTGGGTAACGAGGATGGGAGCCGCGGCTGAAAAGGATATACGAAATAAATCGTAGATAAAATTTGCATCTACGATTCACTTCGTATATGTTTGATGTACGAAGTAGTTCGTATCAAGAAAAGCACCCCATTATGAGTAAGGCATCCCTTCCCAAACCCACCGAATCGGAATTGGAAATCCTGCAGGTTCTCTGGCAGCACGGCCCGAGCACCGTCCGGTTCGTGAACGACGAGCTCAGCCAGAAGCGCGAAGTAGGCTATACCACCACCCTGAAGCTGTTGCAGCTCATGCTCGACAAGGGCCTGGTGCTGCGCGACGACGAGAGCCGCACCCACGTGTACCGCGCCGCCGTGCGGGAAGAGGAAACCCAGAGCCAGCTGCTCGACCGGTTTGTGGAAGCGGCTTTCGGGGGCTCGGCCATGAAGCTGGTGATGCAGGCCTTGGGCAACCGCCGCACCTCCAAGGAAGAGCTGCGCCAGATCCGGACGCTGCTCAACGAAATCGAACAGGACAAACCCGAAACCGAGAAAGGAGGCCCCAATGAACTGGCTTGAGCATACCTTGACGCCGGAGCTGGTCCGGGCCGTGGGCTGGACGATAGTGCATTCCCTCTGGCAGGGCGCCATTGTCGGGTTGGCGTTGGTGGGGCTGTTGCTGGTGCTGCGCCGGCACTCGGCCCAGGTGCGCTACAACGTGGCCGGCCTGGCCCTGCTTATCATGCTCGGGCTGGCGCTGGTTACGTTTGGGCGACACTACGCCCTGGCCTTGGCCACCAAATCCGCCGTGGCGGCAACGGTAACTACTTCCCCGGCCGAAGCTGCTACTGCGTTGAACCTAGTGCCCGCCGCTACGTCGGCCGCCGTGGCCGAGCAGTCGGTGTCGTTGCTGGAAACGGGTCGGCAGTACTTCGACCAGCACCTGCCCCTGATTGTGGCGGCCTGGTTTCTGGGTTTGCTGGCCATGACGCTGCGTATGCTCGGGGGCCTGGCCTACGTGCAGCGCCTGCGCCACTACCGCGTCGAGCCTTTGTCGGAGCAGTGGAACGAGCGGTTTAAGGCCCTGGCCGACCGCGCCGGCATCAAGCGCACGGTGAGCTTGCTGGAGTCGGCGCTGGTGAAGGCCCCGCTGGTGGCCGGCCACCTCAAGCCGGTAATTCTGCTGCCCCTGGGCACGGTTATGGGCCTGAGCCAGGCCCAGCTGGAAGCCATCCTGGCCCACGAGCTGGCCCACATTGCCCGCCGCGACTATCTGATGAACATTCTGCAGTCGGTGGCCGAAATCCTGTTTTTCTACCACCCCGCCGTCTGGTTTATTACGGCCTGCATGCGCACGGAGCGCGAAAACTGCTGCGACGACGAAGCCACCGCCATCTGCGGCGACCCGCTCACGCTGGCCAAGGCCCTGGCTGCCCTGGCCGAAATGGGGCAGGACGTATACCCCGCGCCCCGCCTGGCATTGTCGGCCGTGGGCCCCGACGGTTCCTTGCTGGGCCGTATCCGGCGGCTGGTGCAGCGCCGCGCCGTGCCTACTTTCTCGGAAGGCTTCATGGCCGCTCTGGTTGTCGTCGGCGGTTTGGCGTTGATTGGCCTGACGACCGTCGTGGCCATGGCCAACCCCCGGCCCTGGCCCGAGCGCGCCAAAGAATTGGTCGGCGCCGTGTTTGGTCCCGAGAACAGCATGTGGGCCAACAGCCTGCCCGCTTTCCAGCCCGCAGCTACTCCGGCGGCCGTTGTTTCTGCCGCCGCCGATGACGATGACGACAAGAAAAAGCGCAAGAACAAGTCCAAGGATAAAGGCGTGGTCATTGTGCGCGACGCCAACGAGGACGGGCCCGAGCTCCGCCGGGGCAAAGACGGCGGCACCGTGGTAGTGAAGCGCGACAACAAAGGCCGCGTAACCGAGCTCTACGTCGACGGGCAGCGCATCGACATGGAAGAGGCCAAGGCTAAGTCGAAAGCCAAGGCTAACACCACCGAAGTTATTCGCCTGGCCCCGAACAGCCGCACGGCCCGCCGCTCTACCTCGCCTTCCGGCTCCAATTTCAACTTCGATTTCGACTCCCGTAACTACGGCATGTCGGCCCGCGACCAGGAAGAGTTGCGCCGCTCGATGCAGCGCCTGGAGCTGGACCTGGCCCGTACCGGCGAGGAAGTCCGGAGCCGCACCGGCCGCACCTACGTGCTGGCCGACGGCAACCGGGTGGAAATCCGCACTGGTAAGGACGCCAGCGCCGCCAACGACCGGATAGCGGCTAAGGCCCTGCAGGAAGCCGAAAACTCCCTGCGCGACGCCGAGCGTAGCGAAACCAACAGCGAAGCCCGCAACAAAATCCGCGAAGAGCTGGACCGCGTGCGGGAGCGACGCGAGGAACTGCGGGAGCGGCAGCAGGAGGCCAGTGAGGCCGCCCGGGAGCGGCAGCAAGCTGAGCGGGAACGGCAGCAAGCTGATCGGGAGCAGCAGCAGGCTGATCGGGAGCAGCGGCAGGCCGAGCGTGAACGGGCTCAGGCCGAACGGGAGCGGCTGCAGGCCATCCGGGAAGAGCAGAACAACAAGGTGGAAGAAGCTATGATTGAGGAGCTACAAAAAGACAAGCTCATCAAGGACAAGAAGTACTTTCAGCTGGTGCTGAAGGGCAACGAAATGGTGGTCGACGGGCAGAAGCAGCCCGACGCCGTGGCCGCCAAGTACCGCCAGCTGTTCGAAGACGGCACCGGCCGCACCATCGGCGCCAATGGCTCGGTCGTGTTCAGCAACACCGGCAACGACAAGAACCGCATCTACTCCAACACCACGGGCGGCTCGAGCTACGTGCCCTCTCCGCCCACGCCCCCGGCGGCCCCCCGTTCGCCGCGGGCCCCGCGCACCAGCCTGGCGCCGCTGGCCCCAATGGCACCCACGCCGCCCCGCGCCCCGCGGGCACCCCGCAACGTGAAGGTGAATTCGGTGGCTCTGGGCGAGCAGCTGCGCAAAGACGGCCTGATTGAGCCCAACGCCCGCTCGTACCAGTTTCAGCTGAACCCGTCGGGAATGAGCGTGAACGGCCAGCGGCAGTCGGCCGAAACGGCCAAGCGCTACCGGGAGCTGCTCGGCAAAAACGACGGCAAAACCTTCAACATGGACGTCGTCATTACGGAGTAATACGGCTCCCCCGGAAAAGGGCCTGCCAGCTGGCAGGCCTTTTTTTATACCCTTTTAAAAGCCGGCTGAGCAACCATTAGGCATCGGCTATCATCTATTTCCCCACTCACCACCTACTTCATCCTGCGTTCATGTTTTTACGTGTCCTCCTTTGTTGTTTTTTAGGGCTGCTCACGTATTCGGCGGACGCCCAAACGCCCGGTGCTGAGGCCGCTCCGACGGCAGCGGCTTTCCCGGCCCCCAAAAAGCACCTGCAGGCCCTGCGCATCACTACTCCCGTGAAGCTGGATGGGGTGCTGGACGAAGAAATTTGGCAGCAGGCGCCCATTGCCACCGACTTTATTCAGAACCGGCCCAACCCCGGCCCGCACGAGAAGCACCCGACCGAGGTGCGGGTCCTCTACGACGACGCCAACATTTACGTGGGGGCCGTGATGCACGACGTAGCCGGCGACTCAATTATGCGGGAGCTGACCGCGCGCGACAATTTCGGCAACACCGATTTTATCGGGATTTTCCTCGATACCTACCAGGATAAGCTCAACGGCTACGGCTTTTTCGTGACGACCGGCGGCGTGCAGATGGACTGCCGCTACTCGCCAGCGGGCGGGGAAGACTTCAACTGGAACGCCGTCTGGGACTCGCGCACCACGGTGAAAGGCACCGACTGGTACGCCGAAATGCGGATTCCGTACTCGGCCATCCGCTTCAGCAAAACCGCCGACCAAGTCTGGGGCCTCAATTTTATGCGGCAGCGCAAGCGCGACAACCAGGCCTTCTTCTGGAACGAAGTAAAGCCCGCCGTGGACGGCTTCGTAAACCAGTGGGGCACGCTCGAAGGCCTGCGCAACATCGAGCCCCCGCTGCGCCTGTCTTTGACGCCCTACATTTCGGGCTACGTAAACCACAACCCCCTGAACGCCGAGGGCACGCGCCGCACCACGACCAGCTTCAACGGCGGGGCCGACATCAAGTGGGGCATCAACGAGAGCTTCACCCTGGACGCCACCTTGGTGCCCGACTTCGGGCAGGTGCAGAGCGACAACCAAGTGCTGAACTTGTCGCCGTTTGAGGTGCAGTTCAACGAAAACCGGCAGTTCTTTACCGAAGGCACCGAGCTCTTCAACAAGGGCAACCTGTTCTACTCCCGCCGGGTGGGGGCCACGCCCATCGGCTTCTACAACGTGGAAGCGGCCGACAACGAGAAAATCGTGAAAAACCCCCAGGAAACCCGTTTGCTGAACGCCACCAAGGTATCGGGTCGCACGAGCAAGGGGCTGGGCGTGGGCGTGTTCAACGCGGTGAGCAACGACGTGTACGCTACCATCCAGAACACCGAAACGGGGGAGGAGCGCCAGGAACTGACCCAGCCCTTCAGCAATTACAACATTGCCGTGCTCGACCAGAGTTTGAAAAACAACTCCTACGTGTCGCTCATCAATACCAACGTGACGCGCTTCGGGCGCACTTACGACGCCAACGTGACGGGCGGCCTGTTTCGGTTTGCCAACAAGAAGAACTCCTACGCCGTGGATGGCAAAGTGGTGTACTCGCGCCGCCGCGGCTACTTCTTCCACGACCAGGAGCTGGTTGACGACCAGGACGGCTACAAGTACCAGGTGGGAGTGAGCAAAATCAGCGGCAGCTTCACCTGGGGCCTGAATCAGGGCATTGAGTCGCACACCTACAACCCCAACGACCTGGGCATTCTGTTTGGCAACAACAACATCAGCCAGGGCATTTACGGCAACTACAACCACTACAAGCCCTTCTGGAAGGTCAACAACTTCTACTCGTTCTTCGGCCTCGACCAGTCGTACCTCTACAAGCCCACGCTCTACCAGAAAACCAACCTCTACGGCGGGGCCAACACCACCTTTACCAAGAGCTTCATTACCACGGGCTTCAACTTCGACGTGAACCCCATGAACCGCGACTACTACGAGCCGCGCGTGAATCCGCTGGGCAAGTACTACGTGCTCGTGCCGGCCAACGGCAACTTCGGCGCCTTCGTCTCGTCAGACTACCGCAAGAAGCTGGCCCTGGACCTGAACGCCGGCGTGCGGGTGTACCAGGAAGATGACCGGCTGGAGCGGCCCCGCCGCCTGGGCGTGGGCTTCGGCTTTTCGCCCCGCTACCGCGTCAACAACAAGCTCAACTTCCGCTATAGCCTCGACTGGAGCACCAACCGCAACCAGATTGGCTACGTGAACCCCTCGAAGGACGACAGCGGCAGCCTGAGTGATAAGTACCCCGAGGATGCGGAAATCCTGCACGATTTCCCGGAAGCCATTCTGCTGGGCCGGCGCCGCGTGGTCACGGTATCAAACGTGCTGCAGGGAGCTTACACCTTCACCAACCGCATGTCCTTGACGGTGCGCACCCGCCACTACACCAGCACGGTGCACTACCTGGGCTTTGCCCGCCTGGCGCCCGGCGGTGAGGAAACCCCGGTGGCCTACGCCCGCAACCGCGACAATACCTTCAACGCCTTCAACATCGACGCGGTGTACTCGTGGTGGTTTGCGCCCGGCTCCCAGGTCAGCATCGTCTGGAAAAATGCCGGCTCCACATTTTTGCAGGCCAACCAGGCCACGCCGCTGTATTTCGACAACCTGAGCAACACCATCAACACCCCTCACAACAACTCGGTGTCGGTCAAAATCCTCTACTACCTCGACTACCTGGCCCTACGGCCCCGCCGGGCATAAGTGAGGTTCACTTTATTGATAAGGCCCCGGGCCGCGCCAAGGAGGCGTGGCTTCGGGGCCTTTTGCTGGCAGATGAAAAGAGCGTGAGTATTTATGTGCTGTCATCGATGAGCCAATTGATTTTAGCAATCAGCCTACCCGAATGCCGCAGTGAGTGTTGCGGGAATTATAGCGTTGTAAAGCCAAAATGAAATTATATATTGTTTTTTAGATATATATGAGATGGATTCCTGGAATCACACTAGTCTCAAGTAAAAAAAATAATAGCACTGAGCTCAACAATTGTGTTGTAGCTTCGCATCCGATTATCGCATAGTATCTGGGATTTATCCTGTGCCAGGCAGTGGTCTTTTCGCTATTGGTGTAATTACTCTTCTTTCCAGTTCATCTTTTCGTATTCACACTCCTTTTTGCCAGCTCCGCCTTGCTGGTAGCAGGCATACTGTTGCCCCACCTGCCGGGTAGCGTCGGCCGGCCCGGCTGGCTTAGGAGCCACACTTGTACTGGTGGCCACTGTTTAATCCATTTTGCTTTATCAGGAATGGTGGCTGACCTCGGCTGCCCGCTATTCCAGTGCTTTTTTCAGTTCCACGTCCTCATTCCTCACTTCTACCTATTGCTTTTATGCCCAACGTTTTCTCATTTTTTACCTTTAGGCTAAGTTGGTTGCTGCTACTCGGGCTGCTGGTTTCTCTCACGGCTACGGCGGCTAAGGTGCCGCCGGCTGCTGTGACGGTAAGCGTTACCCAGCCCACTAACAATAGTACCGTCACCACCCTTCGGCCCTTGTATAGCGGCGTTACCGGTCCCAATATCGCCCTGACGGTGTGGGTTGATGGCGGTGCTACTCAGATTCCGACCACCTCTGATGCCAGTGGCAACTGGCAGGTAAGGCAGCCTACCAACCTAACCGTGCAGTTTCATAGCGTTTACGCCATAGTAGGTAGCCAGAACAGTAACGTAGTCAATTTTACCGTCAGCCCCTTGCCTCCCACGCTCACGTCGTCGTCGCCCGGGGGCGGGCCGGAAGGGGATACGTTTGCCCTGACGGGCACCAATTTGCTTGGCGTCACCAGCATTAAGTTCGAGAAGAATCCGCAGAACCCGGGCGATGTTACCGCTACTTCCGGCTTCACCATCAGTGCCGACGGCACCCAGATTACGAACATCACTATACCCGTGGGGGCCCGCAACGGCTTGCTTACCGTCACGACCGGGGGCGGAACCAGCAACGGCATCTTCTTCGATGCCTACATCCGCAACACAGTAACGAGCCTGACGCGTAAAACGCCCACTACGGCTTCGACCAATGCCAACAGCGTGGCATTTCAGCTGAGGCTTTTTAGTGGGCAAATAGCGTCGCTTTCGCCCAGCAACTTCACCCTGGTAACTTCCCCGGGCATCACCGGAGCCAGCATTGCCAGCGTTACCGGTGGCTACGATACACCCTTCACTATTACGGTAAATACTGGTACGGGTGAGGGGACGATCAGTCTGCAAGTAACTTCCAACACGCCCGGGGCCACCCGCACCATCAGCAACCTGCCCTACACGCAAGGCGAAGTCTACACCATTGACCGCACCGCGCCCACCACGGCGGCCGTGCTCAGCACGCCGCTGCCCGGCGCCATTACCAGCGGCCAGCCCGTGTACGGCGGCACGGCCGAGGCCCTGAGCCTGGTGACGGTGCTGATTGACGGCATCAGCATCGGCACGGCAACGACCACCGCTTCCGGTGCCTGGACCCTGACCCAGCCCACGCCGCTGACGGCCGGTTCCCACTCGGTCAGCGCGGCTGTCCAGGACGTGGCCGGTAACGCCGGTCCAGCCTCCGCCGCCACGACCTTCACCGTGGACCTGACGCCCACGCTCAATACTATTACGCCCGGCTCGGCGCCGGAGGGCGGCACTATTGCCCTGATGGGTACCAACCTGACGGGCGTCACGACGATTACCTTCGAGAAAAGCCCCGCCGTACCGACTTACCCCACAACTACTTCAGGCTTCGTGATAAACGCCGCCGGTACCCAGATTACGGGCATCGTGGTGCCGGTAGGAGCCAAGAGCGGCGACCTTACGGTGACCTCGCCGAATGGTACCAGCAGCCCCCGCTTCTTCAGCCTGATCCGCGACTTGGTAATAACCGGCAACCAAACTATTCCCGCCGGTAGCTACGCCAGCATTACCATCGGCAGCGGCGCCACGGCTACGCTTTCCAGCAACGTAACGGTAAGTCAAAGCCTGACCATTGCCGATGGCGGCACGCTCATCACCGGTTCTTTTGTGGTGAGTGGCCCGGGTACCTTCACCCTGGCCGCGGGGGGCACCCTGAGCACGGGCAACGCCGGCGGTATTTCGGCCAGCGGCACTACCGGAGCCATCCAGACCACCGGCGTCCGTTCCTATTCCTTGGATGCCAGCTACGTGTATGTAAGCGGAGCTCAGATGACGGGCTCGGGCTTGCCCAGTCAGGTGCGCACCCTGACAACGACGAGCTTCGGCACCTTGACGCTTTCGGCGCCGGTAAGCGTGACGCAGACCGTGACCATCGGCTCGTCGGGCAACCTGGTGCTGAACGGCAACGCGCTGACGCTGCTGTCTTCCAGCGCCGGTACGGCCATGGTCGTCAACAGCAGCAGCGGTATTGTGAGCGGCAACACCGCCGTGGTGCAGCGCTACATTGACCCCAGCCTGAACCCCGGCCTGGGCTACCGCCACTACAGCTCGCCAGTGGCCGCCGCCACCTTCGCCGACCTGACCACCGCCACCTACTCACCGGTGGTAAACCCGGACTACAACACGCTGGGCAACACGGTAAATCCGTTCCCGACGGTGTACGGCTTCAATGAGAGCCGCATCGTGGGCACCAGCGCCGCTACTCAAGTCTTCGACTACGGCTATTTCTCGCCCGGCTCGCTTAGTGAGACCCTCGTGCGGGGCCGCGGCTACACCGGCAACATCGACGCCAGCAGCCTCGTGGACCTGGTGGGCACGCTCAACACTGGCACCCTCGCCGTTGGCGCCCTGACCCGCGGTAGCCAGGCCAACTCGGGCTGGCAGCTGCTGGGCAACCCGTATCCTTCCCCCCTGGACTGGAAGAAAGTTCGGACAAGTTTACCCACCGGCGTAATTGACGCCGTGTACGTCTACAAATCCAGTGACCAGTACGGCGGAACCTACCAGGTCTACCAGAACGGCTTCGGCACCCTGTCCAATGGCATCATTGGGTCGATGCAGGGCTTCTTTATCCGGGTCAACCAGACGGTCAACTCGTTCAGCTTCCTGAGCGCCTGGCGCTCCACTACCAGTGAGAATCCGAGCTTCAACCGGCCCACGGCTGACCTGCGCCCGGCCCTGCAGCTGGATCTGGTCAGCAGCCAAGGCACCCACGACCCGGCCTTT
>NZ_PGFA01000006.1 GCF_002797555.1 Hymenobacter chitinivorans DSM 11115
TACGGCTCCTACACGGTGGTCGTCTCCGCCGGCGGCTGCGCGGCGGCTCCCTCGGCTGCTCTCGTCGTAAGCTCCAGTGTCAAGCCCCTGGCCGGTACTTCGCTGTCCATCTTCCCCAACCCCACCAGCCAGAACACGGTGACGGTGGAGCTGAGCGGCTACACCAAGGCTACCGAGCTGAGCATCTTCAACAGCCTAGGGCAGCTGGTGTACACCACCACGGCCCAGGGCAGCGCTGGCACCCGCCAGGTAACCCTGGAGTTCAACCATCAGCCGGCCGGCGTGTATACGCTGCGCGCCAAGACGGACGGTGGCCTCGATGTTCGTCGTATCATCAAGGAATAAGCTCCTTGCTTACCATTTAGAAAAGCCCCGCGGCCGTGCCGCGGGGCTTTTTTTATGCGCTGGTCCGGACCGGCCTACTACTGGCTCCGCAACGGCCCCGATGAGCAATTACCGCCCCGACTTGCGTAGCTTTACCGTATGTCCGTCTTCCAGACTTACCTGCAGCTCGGGTTTTTTCATATTTTCAACCTGCAGGCCTACGACCACCTGGTGTTTCTGCTGGCCTTGTGCACCCCCTACGCCGCGGCCGAGTGGCGCCGCGTGGTGGCCCTGGTGACGAGCTTTACCATTGGGCACTCCATTACGCTGGCCCTGGCCACGCTGGGTTTCGTGCAGTATAATCCCAAGCTGATTGAGGTGCTAATTCCCGTCACTATTCTTGTTACCAGCCTGCTCAACCTGCGCCGGGCCAGCCAGAATACCCGCCGTCAGCCCCTGCTCTGGGCCGTGCCCAACCTGCTGGCCGCCGGCTTCGGCCTGATTCACGGCCTGGGCTTTTCCAGCTACCTGCGCCAGCTACTGGGCCAAAGCAGCCGCCCCCTGGCCGAGCTGCTGGCTTTTAATATCGGCGTCGAACTGGGTCAGCTCCTGATTGTGGCTATTATCCTGCTCATAGGCTTCGTGGTGCTGCGGGCGGCGCGGGTAGCCCGGCGCGACTGGATTTTGGTGGTCAGTGGGGCGGCGGGTGGTATTGCGCTGGTCCTGTTGCTGCAAAACCTTACGGGTTAAGAAACTATGCCCGGCTGATGCAGCGTTTGGCTGCCGCGGCTGTCTTTGACTTTCCGAGTGCCGTGCGCTAGCCCGTCCGGTACCATTTTCCTGATTTTTCGCTTCTATATGCTTGTTTCTATGCTCAGAAACGTACTGCTGGCCGCGGGCCTGGCCACGCTGACGGCGGCCCCGCTGCTGGCCCAAAACACCAACTCCGGCACTGATAAGTTTCAGCAGCTCGACCAGCTGCTGCCCACGCCCAACTCCTTCCGTACGGCCTCCGGGGCCCCGGGCGCCGACTACTGGCAGCAGCGCGCCGACTACAACATCCGGGTGACGCTGGATGACAACAAGCAGGCTATTACGGGCGCCGAGGACATTACTTACACCAACCTCTCGCCCGACGTGCTGACCTACCTCTGGGTGCAGCTCGACCAGAACATCCTCGACAAGAACTCCATTACCACCGCCACCCAGGTAGGTGAGGTGAAGGACAAAATGTCGTTTCAGGCCATGGAGTATTTGATGCGCTCCGACTTCGACGGCGGCTTCAAGATTGAGTCGGTGAAGCTCAAGGGCGGCAAAGCCCTGAAGCACACCATCAACCACACCATGATGCGCATCGACCTGCCCACGCCCCTGCGGCCCAAGCAGGCCGTGACCTTCAGCGTGGCCTGGCACTACAACATCAACGACCAGCTCAAAATCAGTGAGCGGAGCGGCTACGAGTTCTTCCCCGAAGACAAGAACTACCTCTACGAAATTGCCCAGTTCTACCCCCGCATGGCCGTCTACAACGACGTGCGCGGCTGGCAGCACAAGCAGTTTCTGGGCAACGGCGAATTCACGTTGCCCTTCGGCGACTACCGCGTGAGCATCACCGCCCCCGCCGACCACGTGGTGGGGGCTACCGGCGTGCTGCAGAATCCCGATCAGGTGCTGACGGCCACCCAGCGCAAGCGCCTGGCCCAGGCCGCCGACTCGAAGAAGCCCGTGCTCATCGTGACGCAGATGGAAGCCGAGCAGGCTGAGCAGAAGCGCGTGAAAGGCACCAAAACCTGGACCTACGCCGCCAAAAACGTGCGTGACTTCGCCTGGGCCTCGTCCCGTAAGTTTATCTGGGACGCCATGGAAATCGAGCAGGCCGGCAAGCCCGTGCTGTGCATGAGCTACTACCCCAAGGAAGGCAACCCGCTGTGGGGCAAGTACTCGACCGAAGTCGTGGCCCACACCATCAAAACCTACTCCAAGCACACCATCGACTACGAATACCCCGTAGCCATTTCGGTGCACGGCCCGGTGGGCGGCATGGAATACCCGATGATCTGCTTTAACGGCGGCCGGCCCGAGAAGGACGGCACCTACTCGGCCGACCGGAAATACGGGATGATTTCGGTGATTATCCACGAAGTAGGCCACAATTTCTTTCCCATGATTATCAACTCCGACGAGCGGCAGTGGACGTGGATGGACGAGGGCCTGAACACCTTCGTGCAGTACCTGACCGAGCAGGAGTGGGAACGAAACTACCCCTCGCGCCGCGGGGAGCCCAAGAACATTGTGGAGTACATGCGCACCGACAAGAGCCTGCAAACCCCGATTATGACCAACTCGGAGTCGGTGCTGCAGTTTGGGCCCAACGCCTACGCCAAGCCTGCCACAGGCCTGAACATCCTGCGCGAAACGGTGATGGGCCGGGAGCTGTTCGACCACGCCTTCAAAACCTACGCCCAGCGCTGGGCCTACAAGCACCCCGAGCCGGCCGACTTCTTCCGCACCATGGAAGACGCTTCGGGCACCGACCTCGACTGGTTCTGGCGCGGCTGGTTCTACACCACCGACCACACCGACCTCAGCATCGAGGGCGTGAAGTGGTACACCGTGGACTCGAAGAACCCTGAAATCGAGAATGCCAAGCGCCGCGAAATGCTCAACAGCGCCCCCCAGACCCTGAGCCAGCAGCGCAACCTGCAGGACATTCAGAAAACCCTGGTCGACGAAAAGCCCGAGCTCAAGGACTTCTACAACAACTTCGACCCCACCGCCACCACCGACGCCGATAAGGCCCGCTACCAGCAGTACGTTCAGTCGCTCAGCGAAGAACAGCGCAGCCGCCTCAACGCCGGCCTGCACTTCTACGAGCTGGACCTGCGCAACATCGGTGGTCTGACGATGCCCGTCATTGTGCAGATGACCTACGAGGACGGTAAAACCGAAGTGGTAAACATTCCGGCCGAAATCTGGCGCAAAAACAACGAGCACATCACCAAAGTCTTCATCACGCCCAAGCCTGTGGTGAGCTTCGCCCTGGACCCCTTCCAGGAAACGGCCGACACCGACTTGAGCAACAACAGCTTCCCGCGCAAGCTGGCGCCCTCGCGCTTCGAGCTGTATCAGCAGCAGCAGCAAGCCGCGCCCAACCCGATGCAGCAGCAAAGCACCTCCCAGCAAAACCGGCCCGCCGGGACTGGTAGCAGCACCGGCGGCACCAACTAAGAGCAAACCATTACCGCAGAAAGGCCGGGCAATTTTGCCCGGCCTTTTTTTGTGCTTGCAACCTATTCTGCCCCCGCCGGCTCTTACTCCGGAACCCTTCCCCAACTTCTCCACTATGCGACACTCTCTACTTGCTGCTACCTTCGCGCTACCGCTGCTCACCCTGTCGGGCTGTGACCTCCGTAAGTGCGCTGACCCCGAACCCGCGCCGGCCTGCTACTCCGGCAAGGTAGTGGGGGCCGCCTGCATGGATGGCCTGCTCATTGAAGTCGACGGCCAGTATGCCATTGGCAAGAACTATGGGCAATTCACCAACGTGGTAGCCGCCGTAAACCTGCTGGAACAGGCTACTCCCGAGCTTAAAATCGATGGCCAGGTAGTGCAGCCCGGGCAAACCATCTACTTCACCTACACGACCAGCCCCGGGGCTCGCGAAGCCTTTTGCCCCCAGAACACGGTGCCCCTGCCCATTCCGCACCTGGTGCTGAGCAACGTGGGTACTGCCGGGTGCGGCGTAGCTACCAAGGGTCAGTAGACCACTGAACGACCACAGCACGTCTTTATAGATTCAGTAAAAAAGCGTCTGCCGCGAGTCAGACGCTTTTTTTGCTACTTTTCCCACATGACTACCTCTCCCATCCCCTTCCAGGTTACCGACTGGGCCCGGATTCCCGCCACTGAGCACCCCGGCGAAACCGGCGTGGCCTATTGGCGCACCTTGCAGCTGGGCAGCCTACGGGTGCGTATGGTGGAGTACTCGGCGGGCTACATGGCCGACCATTGGTGCCAGAAAGGCCATCTGCTGTTCGTCACCGAGGGCGAGCTGCTCACCGAGCTGGCCGACGGCCAAACGTTCCGCATGAGTGCGGGTATGTCGTACGAAGTATCGGATGAGCTCAGCTCCCACCGCTCTTCTACCGAGCACGGGGCCAAGCTTATTATCGTGGATGGCAGCTTTCTGAGCAGCTAGGCCCAGCTCACCGATTCCGAAAAAACCGCTTACTTCCGGCCGGTAACTTTTCTGCCTACTTCTGACCACAACCAAAAACGCTATGGGAATTCTCGACGGCCTGCTGGGCAATGCATCCGAAAACGACGCGCAGGAGCTCCAGCAGGAGCTCACCCGCCTGCTGGCCACCGGCGAGCGGGTGGAAAAAGCCTACGCCATCATCCGCGACCAGATTATTTTCACCAACAAGCGCCTGATTCTGGTGGACAAACAAGGCGTGACGGGCAAAAAGCGTGAAATCCTGAGCGTACCTTACCGCAGCATCGAGCGGTTCTCGATGGAAACCACCGGCCACTTCGACCTCGACGCCGAGCTCAAAATCTGGATCCGCGGCCAGGCCGAGCCCCTCACCAAAAACTTCCGCGACGACCAAAGCATCCACGACATCAGCCGCGCCCTGGCCGAGTACGCCTTGTGAGATGGTGAAATGGTGAGTTTTTTGTTCTGACAGCGCAGTCTGTGTCCTTGCGAGGCGCAAGCCGAAGCCATCCGTCCACTGCTAGCGACTACTAACCTTTTACCAAAAACCCTTTCCTACATGCGTAGGAAAGGGTTTTTCACGTTAGAAAACTCGGCACATTTCCGAAAACGGACTGCTTCGCTTTGCTCGCCAGAAGGCGGAACGTTGAGCATCAACTCACCAGTTCACCATCTCACAAGTTCACCGCTACGCCGCCGGCGTCTGAATAGCGGGCGGGGTGGGATTGTATTGCGGGGTGCCGGTGGCGTGTTCGGCTTTTTTCTTGCCCTGGTCGTCTTTCACGTCGCGGCGGCTGAAAGGGCGGATAATGAGGCGCAGGGCCTGGTCGGAGCTGAAGTAGCTAAAGGCCCAGTCGACGAAGGCCACGACTTTGTTGCGGAAGCCCACGAGGGTCATCAAGTGCACGAAAAGCCAGGTAAACCAGCCTAGGATACCGCTGAAATGCACGTCCTTGGGCAAGTCCACCACGGCCTTGTTGCGGCTCACGATGGCCATTACGCCCTTGTTCTTGTAGACGAACGGCACCGGGGCCTGGCCTTTGATGATGCGTTGCAGGTTGTCGCCCAGCAAATCGGCCTGCTGCTGGGCCACGGGGGCCAGCATGGGCAGGCCCTTGGGCATATCTTCCGTTACCATGTTGGCCACGTCGCCGATGGCAAACACGTTGGTCATGCCCTGCACCTGGTTCCACTGGTTCACGTTGATGCGCTTGTTGCGGGCCACGATTTCCTCCGGAATGCCGGGCACGGCCGCCCCGTTGACACCGGCCGCCCAAATCAGGTTTTCGGTCGGAATAAACTCGGTATCGGAGTAGTAGGCCCGGCAGTTTTCGTAGCCCTTGATGTGGGTATTGAGCACCACTTTCACGCCCAATTCCTCCATGTAGCGCATGGCATCCTGCTGCGACTTCACCGACATCGGCCCGAGCAGCTCGGCCCCGGCTTCCACCAGGATGATCTGCATCTTGCTCAAGTCCAGCTCGGGGTAGTCTTTGGGCAGCACGTGCTTGCGCATCTCGGCCAAGGAGCCGCTGATTTCGACGCCCGTCGGGCCGCCGCCCACCACCACGATGTTCATCAGGGCCTGCTTCTCCTCGGGGTTTTCGGTGAGCAGGGCCTTTTCAAAGTTCTGGAAGATAAAGCTGCGCAGGTTCAAGGCATTCGGGATGCTCTTGATCTGCATGGCGTTTTTCTCCAGGCTTTCAATGCCGAAGAAGTTGGTCAACGAGCCCGTGGCCAGCACCAGGTAGTCGTAGTGGATGTCGCCCACGCTGGTGTGGACCACGTTGGCAGCCGTATCCACGCGCTGCACGTCGGCCATGCGGTAGAAGAAATTCTTCTGGCCGGCGAAAATCTTGCGAATCGGGTAGGCAATGCTGTCGGCTTCCAGCGCGCCGGTGGCCACTTGGTAGAGCAGCGGCTGGAAGTTGTGGTAGTTGTTGCGGTCGACCACCACCACCTGCACCGGCGCGTCGCGCAGGGATTTGGCCAGGCGCAGGCCCCCGAAACCACACCCCACAATCACGACGCGGGGCTGAGATGAAACCGGAAGATTCGTATCCATAGGATTTTGCTGAAAGGAACGAGCCAAGGTAACCGCTTTTATATAGCGGCAATGGCATCCTTGGCCTTTACCCCAAAAGCACCGTTCTGGTTACCGTCCAGCTCCTGTATCGGGGCAGGCTAACCGCTTAAAAACCAGAAAGCCCGCGTTTCGGCGGGCTTTCTGGTTTTGTTGGGGCGCGGCAGATTAATAATCGACGCCTTCTTTCTTTTTGAATTCGCCCTGCTTGATCTGGTTGATGAGCTGCAGCCAGCTGAAGGGGTTCAGCAGCGGGTTGTTGGTTTGGGGCGTGGGCGCGGTACCCATGCGCCGGGCCTGGTCGTACTGCTGGTTTTGCATGGTCTGGCGGTAGTTGCCCATGCTGGTTACCGGCGCGTTGTTGAAAATGCGGCGCAGCACCTGCTCGTTGAGGTTGTCGGCCATGGCCGAGCCCCGCTCCTTGGGCAGCTTCAGAGCCAGGAAAGCCCGCTTAAACTCCTTTTCGGTGGCGTAGGGAAAGATGCGCACCTCGGGCAGAATGGTGGCGTCTTCCTTGAGCTGCACGATTACCGAGTAGCTCTGGCGCTGGTAGTCGGGCGGAATCACCACCGTTTGGTTGCGGTAGCCCAGGGAGCGAATCACGATACTGTCGCCGGTGAGCACCGGCAGCGAAAAGTAGCCGTAGGCATTGGTGGCCGTGCCGCGGCCGGCTTTGGGCACAAATACGGTGGCACCGGGCACGCCCAGCAAACTATCACCGGTGGCAATAATGCCGGTAAACTGCACCACGCGGCGCTGCCCCTGGGCCCGGGCCCGCGTGGGGCTCAGCCCCAGCAGCAGGACCACGATGACCAGCACCGCGACTAGCCAAGAAGAAGAAATTCGAACACTACCAGACATACAAGGCATTACAGACTACAATAATACGGCTCTTTCAGAGGCAGAAGCCCGGGTTGGTGTAAATTTGTTCCCACCCGGGCCCCCGGGCCGGCTTCGCCTTTCAGACAAAAGATGCGCCTAAAACACTTCAGCGTTGCATTTGGTCAACAACTATTCAAAGCTTTTGGTGACGACTCGCGGGTGCGCATCCTGCATTTGCTGTGGCGCAACCAGGAAATGTGCATTTCCGACCTGGAACAGGTCTTGGACTTCACCCAAACCAAGACGTCCCGGCAATTATTGTATCTGAAAAATGCAGGTTTGGTGAATTTTCGGCGACTCGACAACTGGGCCTTCTACTTTATCAAGGACGAAGTAACCGATTTGGTGGTGCAGCTGTTGGCCCTGATGGAAAAGGACGCCCAGCTTCTGCACGACCAGCAGATTTACCAGACGCTGTGGTCGAACCGCGAGCTGGCCGCGTACAAGCTCCAAAACCGCCGCTGGACCGGCATGCCCTAGCCTGGTCGGTCGTCGGATTTGTTTCCCTTCGCAACTTTCTCCATGACGCTGGCTTATCACCTGTTTGTGTGCAACAACCAAAAAGACGAAATCGGCAAGGACGTGGCCCGCGCCCTCAAGATTGAAATCAAGAAGCAGGGCCTCAAAAGCCTGCTGCTGGGCGGCGTGAAGCACAAAACCCGGGTCCAGACCTGCAACTGCCTCGACGTGTGTAAGCACTGCAAAAAGGGTCCGGGCGCGGCCGTCATCATTTACCCCGAAGGCACGCTCTACGGCGACGTGCGGCCCAAGGACGCGGCCGACATCGTGCAGAATCATTTGCTCGACGGCCGGGTTGTAAAAAGACTATTGCTGGATTAACCCCTCTTTCCCGTGCCCATCTTCGCCCCCGCCAAGCAGTACCGCCACCTGTTTTTCGACCTGGACCACACGCTCTGGGACTTCGAGAAGAACGCCGACGAAACCCTGCGTACCCTGTTCGAGCGCCACAACCTGGGCCGCTTCGGCACGTTCACCGTCGACCAGTTCATCGACCGGTACCGCGACGTGAACCACGCGCTGTGGCGGCTCTACCAGAACAACAAAATCACCCAGCAGCAGCTGCGCAGCATCCGGTTTGTGCGCACACTCACCAAGCTCGGCGTAGACGAGGCCGACGTGCCCTTCAACATCAGCCAGCAGTTCACCGATTTGCTGCCCCAGAAGTCGGCCGTGTTTCCCTTCACCCACGAGGTGCTGGATTACCTGCAAGGCAAGTACACGATGCACCTGATTACCAACGGCTTCAAGGACATCCAGCACCTCAAGCTGACGTCCTCGAACCTGACCGATTACTTCCAGGAAGTCATTACCTCCGAGTGCAGCGGCTACCTCAAGCCCGACGCCCGCATGTTTCGGCACGCGCTGGCGCGCACCGGCGCCACGGCCGCCGAAAGCCTGATGATAGGCGACAATCTGGAGTGCGATGTGCTGGGCGCCTACAACGCCGGCATCGACCAGGTGTACTTCAACCCCGAGAAGCGGCGCCACTTTGCCAGCACCACCTACGAAATCAGCTGTTTGAGCGAGCTACGCGACATTTTGTAGTAAACGGCCCCGCCCCGGAACCAGAATTCCGGGGCGGGGCATGGGTTTCTCGGCGTGAATTTCCGATTTACTACAGCAGCGCCCGGTCCCAGCCTATTTCCTGCTCACTGATGGCCGAGAGCAGCACTAGGCCCACGCCCACTAGCCCCCGCCGCAGGTCGTGCTCACGGTGTTGGTAGAAGTCGGTATGAAGCTCGTGGGTGAGCCAGCTGCGCGTTTGGGTAAGCCAGTAGGCGTAGCCTTTGCGGTAAGCCTCGTGGCCGCTGAGCTGGTAGAGCTTGCGGTAGAGGTGGGCCACGCCGGCGGCTCCGGAGCCAAACTCGGCCGTGGTAATAGCCGTGGTGCGGACATCGGCGCGGAGCAGGGTGTTGAGGCCGACCAGTTCCGCTAGCCGCACCAGCTCCTGATCCTGCAGCAACTCGTAGCTCTTGTAAAACAGCAGGGCCTGGCCCAGGTCGCTCGTGCGCCAGCTCAGCTCGTTGCTGAACCGGGTTTCCGCCTCCGGACCACTACCAATTTCATCGGGAAAGATGGCGTATTTCTTTTCCGAAAAATCAACCTCGCGCTTCGCCGCCAGAATGGACAGAATACCCTGCCGTACCTGCTCCATGATGCCCGCGCGGAAGATGCCGCGCTCGGCCAGCTGCACTAGCAGCAGCAGCTCCCCGGCTAGCCCGTCGGCCAGCCCCAGGCGGGTAGCCGGTGCCCCAGCCGGGGCGGGATGCACGAAGCCCAGCACTTTTTCGCTCAGGAGCCGCTCAATCAGGTCCGTAACCTGCTCCCACTGACCGGGAGCCAGCTGCTGGGGCAGGCGCAGGCAGAAGTAGCGCACAATTCGCAGCAGGGCGGCCCGGTTGGCGCTGGCGCTGGCAATCAGGTGAGTTGCTCCCGTGAGCAGGCGCAGGTCCCACTCGGCCAGCGGGTCTGGTTTTCCGGGGTCCAGCACCGCGTACTGCACCAGTTCGGCCTGCAGCCACGCCAGCACGACCATATCGTCCAGCCCCGCCGCCGACCAGCCGCCAACCGGTGGATTCCGGGCCAGCAGCAGCAGCAACTGACTAAGCAGCTCTTTGGCCCGGACGGCATCCTGCTCCTGCCCGAAAGCCCGGTACACGGCGTAGTAGTACACGGCGTAGCCCAGCATTTCGGGCACCGCGTCCCTACCGACCCCGCTCTTGTTGGCGAGAATTGTGTGAATGTCGCGCCAGCCCGTTACCAGGCCGTCTTTGTCCTTGTGCGCCGACGATAAATAAGGCTTCACCATTTTACTATTCATGACGGGAGAGTAAACGTCAAGCCCTACCCTGCTACTTAATTCTCTAAAATTTGACTTCTGACACCGTACCGTATTGATATAGAATAGGCTAAGCAGCGCAAACAATCAATGGTATTGCAGCCGGCCTTTTACCCGGCTAGTGGGGGCTAAGCCAGCCCGGAATGCCGGGTTGACTTAGCCCCACCGCCCGGCCCCTGAGCCGGCGTAAGCGTCATTCTACTGGGTATCAATCAACGACGTCGACGTCCACACCGAGGTCAGGGAAGTGTTGCAAATCATCGTCGACATGGGGCTGTCGTCGCTAAAGCTATACTTGCCCTGAGCGGCCGACTGCTTGCTGAAAACGGTGATGGTCGTTTTCTTGAAATCGAATTTCTGGGTTGCGTCGATGTTTTTCATAGTGCTGGTTGGTTGAAGGGTTAGCTAGTGTAATGTAGTGAGTTCCGTTGTGCGTCTGATCTGAAACAAACGTAGCCGATGGGTTTCATCCCCGATAAAATATTACACCAACCGGGCGTTGCGCTACACCAACCCGGCCAAATTCTGCACTTCTGCGGCCCAACTGACTAGTAGCCGGCTTTAGCTTCTATCTTCACCACCCGGCTTCTCTGTTCTTTCCGCTATTCTATGCCCGTTCAGTCTCCGCTGCTCAAGAAAATCCTGGTCCACTTCCTGATCTGGATCTGCTACATAGCCTATGAAGGCGCCTTTCTCACGGTGGTGAACGGCATGCAGTTCAACTACTGGGAAACGGGACTCAACTTCGCGCTGTTTGCCATCCTGTTCTACGCCAACAGCCTGGTGCTGCTGCCCCGCCTGTTTGCCCACCGGCACTACCTGCTCTACGGCCTGAACCTGATTGGGCTGATTATGGTCTTTTGCGGGCTGCGCTACGTGGTGGCCGTGTTTATTCTGCCCCAGCTCACCCAGCACGTACTCTACCCCTATTCTTCTACCAAGCTCTTCTGGGGCATTGCCCTCTATCGGGGCGTTTATTTCCTGCTGCTGAGCTTCGGCTACTGGTTTTCGCGCAATGCCCTCCGGCTCGAGAAGCAGAAGCGCCTCAACGAGGAGCAGCTGCGCTCGGCCGAACGCAGCCTGATGGAGGCCAATCTGGCGTTTCTCAAAAGCCAGATCAATCCGCACTTCCTGTTTAACGCCCTGAATTTCCTGTATGCCCAGGCGTACCCGCACTCCGAGGATACGGCCAAGGGTATTTTGCTGCTGTCGGACATCATGCGTTACGCCCTCAAGGACGACGACAACAACGGCAAGGTGATGCTGGAAAAGGAAGTGCAGCACCTGCAAAACTACATTGCCATCAACCAGCTCCGCTTCAACAACCGCCTGCAGATTCGCTTTGAGGTGCTCGGCAGCTTGCAGTTTCTGATGATTCTGCCCCTGATTCTAATCACCTTCGTCGAGAACTGCTTTAAGCACGGGGAACTCGGCGACCCGGAAGCGCCGCTGCTGATTCAGATTAAAACTGAAAACAACCGGCTGCACTTTTTGACTTCTAACAAGAAAAGGCATGGTCCCAAGGAGAAAACCACGGGCATCGGGCTTGTAAATACTCAGAAAAGATTAGACCTTGTTTATCCGGACCGCTATGCGCTGGTCGTGACCAACGAGCCGGAGTTCTACACCTGCCAACTCACCATTGACCTCTAAGCCCATGATTTCCTGCCTGATAGTGGATGACGAACAGGGTGCAATTGACATTCTGAAGACCTTTATCGAGAAAACTCCTTTCCTGACGCTGGCGGGCAGTACAACGAATCCAATTGAGGCCCTGAGCATCGTGCAGGACCAGGCCATTGACCTGATTTTTCTGGATATCCACATGCCCCAGATTTCGGGGCTGGACTTTATGCGCCTGCTCAAGGGCAAGAGCAAGGTTATTCTGACAACAGCCTACAGCGAGTTTGCCGTGGAAGGCTTCGAGCTCGAAGCCCTCGACTACCTGCTCAAACCCATTGCCTTCGAGCGGTTTCTGAAGGCGGCCCAGAAAGCCCTGAACACCTCCATGGACAGCACGGCCCGCTGGCAGCCCGCCGAAAAAGAGGACGACTACATCTTCGTGAAGACGGAAAGCAAGGGTAAAATGACCAAAGTCAACTTCGACGAAATTGTATTTGTCGAAGGCATGAAGAATTATATCTCCATTAACACGGCCGACGACCGTATCGTTACGCTGCTGAATATCAAGGACCTGGAAGACCGGCTGCCGCCCAAAAATTTTATGCGGGTGCACAAGTCCTACATTGTGTCCTTAAACAAAATCAAGGCCCTGGATGGCAACCAGATTCTGTTTAAGGACATGAAGGCCTACGTGCCGCTGGGCGAAACCTACCGCACCGCCTTTTTTGAGGCGTTGCAGGAAAAGGTCATGGGCGGCAAGAAGTAAAGCGGGCTAGGCCGGTACCTGGCTGCTTTTCTGCTGGGCCTGCTGCGACTGGTACTGCCGGTGCAGGAAGTCGTAGAGTACCATTTCGTGCAGGCGGGCATCCACCGGAATCAGGCGGTTGAGCAGCATGTGAATGTAACTACTGAGCAGGTTGGGCCGCTCCACTTCCAGCTCACCCTGCCGGCCCAGGGCGTTGATTTGCTGGGCAATGCTCCGCACCCGCTGCTTGTGCGTAGTGCCATCGGATAGGGTTTGCTGCCACAGGGCCTGCTGAATGGTGGGCCGGAAGCTGCGGTACTTGGCGTCGAGCTGCAGCTTCAGGTTTTTGTCCATGCCGAACTCCCGGCCGAAGCTTTCCTTGAGAGAATGCAGCAGGGCCAGCTTTTCGGCTAGCGGGCAGTCGAAGGCGTCGAGGAGCTCGTCAATCTGGTGCAGGCCCCACACCCACAGGTTGGCGCTGTCGTCGCCGGCGGTTTCGGCCAGCATGCTCAGCACGGCGCGGCTGTTCTCAAAAAACAAGGATTCGGACAGTTCCATGCTGCTGGAGCCGTAGCGCTCCAGCTCGCGGCGGTACGTATCAATCTGGGTTTTCCAGATGTAGCCGTTACTCACGTAGGGCTGCACGCAGGCGTTGACGAGGTGCACGATGCTGCCGATGCGCTGCACATCGGACAAGTGCAGGCGCAGACGGATGTGGTTGTCGGGGTCGGCGTAGCGAATGAAAAACCATTTATCAATCAGCCCCTGCCGCAGTAGCTCCTCGGTCAGGGGCCGGACGATGTCAATCAGCACCCGGTCGGCCACTTTTTGCCCGCAGTAAAACTTGTAGTAGAGCCACTCCGAGCCCATCGAAAACTCCCGAACTACCTCAGCCTGCCGGCTGGTCTTGGTGCGGCCCAGAGCCGTGTAACAGGGCACTTTACGCAAGAGCAGGCCCACGAACTGATGCACGTAGGCCCGGCCCTGAGCGTCTTGGACGGGGCTGGCGGCGCCGGCAAACAGAAATTCCTTGAGCTTAACCAGCGGGCGGCTCCGAATAGCGGCCAGCCACACGCCCACGCTGGTGGGGTTGTCGGCATCCACGAGCAACTCATTGTCGCCGTCGGCCAAGGTGAAAAAGCGCGGCAGCTGCCAGCGGCGGCGAAACTCGCGCAGGCGGTCCTGCAGTTCGGCGGCCGAAGCCGCCAGCAGGCTCTGCAGATCGGTGCGGTCGAGCTGCCAGGAGGCGGGCTGCAACACCACCTGCCGGAAAGTGAGGCGGGGCAGAAACTTGGCGTAGAGCGACACTGCACTCCACGAAAAGCCCAGCTGGTGCTGCAGGCCCTGGGTTTGCAGGTCGCACAGAAACTCGTACACGGGCAGGGCCTGATGGGTAAAGTTATGGGCCGTGCTCAGGCGGGGCACAATAATCTGGTTGGTCAGGCGGGAGCGAATTATCAGCTGCTGGCCCTGCATGGCCAGGGTCAGGTCCTGGAGCCGAATCTGGCCTTCGGCCGGGCGCCCAGCCTGGGCCAGGTACGGAATTTCGAAGTCCCGGAAGGCGGGGCGCAGCAGAATATTGCCCACCCGGCTCACCGGCAAATGCGCAATTTCGGCGAAGGCGACGCCCGGGTTCTGGTCCTGTTCGTAGCAGGTTACTTCGTGGATAATCTGCTCAATCCGGCTGTCGGCGTGGGCAAAGCGGCCCAGTAGGTTGACGGCGCTGGACCCCCCCGCGTTTTCGAGCAGAATTTGGCCCTCGTCGAGCAGGCGAAACATCACCGGCAGGGAGGGCGGCAGCGGGTTGGCCACGGCCGTGAAGCCCTGCACCTCGGCCCGGGTAATTTCCACGCTGTACTGGTGGTTACGGTCGGCCTCGCGCAGCTTGTGGTACATGAAGTGCTGCACCTCGTTCTGGCGCAGCGAGCGGGCCTTGCTGCCGGGGCCCGCCAGGGCCAAATCGTGCACCAGGGGCGAGTACGTGCTTTTGCCAAAATCGGAGTAGCGCAGGCCGCTTTCGTTGTCCAGGGCTTCGAGCAGGGGCACGGCCTGGCCTTCGTAGCGCGCCTGAAACCGTTCCTTGAAATCCTCCAGCCGCTCGTTGCGGTGGGGCGTCGCCAGGAAGGTCAGCACGTCGAGGGCCTCGAGCAGCTGCTCCTGCACGGCCGTGCTGAGCGTGGCCTCGGGCTGCAGGCCGCGGATGGAATCGGTCTGGAAGAGCTTGTTCTTCTGAATTGGAATGCCCAGGGGCAGCAGCTCGTCCACGATTTGCTCGTAAGCGGCCGCTGAGTTCACCGGGTTTTGATCCAGCGTGTGGAGCAACTGCGCCACCTCGAGCAGGGTAGTTTGCAGGGTGTCGAGCAAGGCATCCGGGGCGCCGGCCTGCAGGCGGGCCAGCACCGTTTGCAGATGGGTGTAAAACTCGGGGCCGGTAACGGTCGGCTCCAACTCACTGACCAGCACCTGGGCCTGAATCAGCTGGTCGACATACGTCTGGGCCGAGGCCAATTCCTGCTCATCATCGGCCAGCTGCTGGGACAGTTCCCGCCGCGTGCAGCCTGCCCGGCTGGCGTCGATAACCTGCAGCAGGGTGGCGGAGGCCGTGGCCGAGCTGATTTGGTGGACTCGTTCTTCCTCCACGTAGCGGTGCTCGATGTAGCGCACCTCCTGCCCAATTTGATAGATACTGGTGTTGGGGAAATACCGGATTCGCTCTTTCACCGCGGCCAGTTCCGAAAGCTGGTAGGCCAGGGCGCAGAGGTAGTGCATGTCGAGGCGGGTATGGCGGGAGTTGTGCTCCGGGGCCAGCGTGATGCGGCTTGCGGAACCCCAGCGCAGCACCGAACACCCGGCAAACAAGCCAAAGGGCGTACTACGGCTGCTCATGCGGGCGTAGTAGCGCGCCACGGTACTTTGCAGCTTCTCAATCTTTTTGGGGTCGGTCAGCTCCCCGCTCAGCCACTTACGGCACTCCTGGCACAAATCGGGGGAGGCCAGGTACAGAGCTTCCATAAACCCCGCATCCTGGAGCCGGCTTTGCAGCGCAGCCTCGTCAAAGCTGCTGTCGAAGGGTGCGGCGGGCGTGCGTAAAACCAGGTTGGGATGAAAATGGTAAAGGTGTTTCATCGGCAGGTAGCGCAATAAGTGAGGTGGCGAAGTAGGTGGAAAAACGGACTGGCTGCTTAACGGCCGTTGCCTTGGATTTCCACAGCATCAAATTGCACAAAACATTCTCCCCGACAAAACGTAGGGCCCCGACTATATTTTATTATTTTCATCAGTCGACCAGCCTGTTTCCGGCCAAAAGCCCCCAGGGCATTGGAAGCCAGCAAAACCCATCGGACCTTGCGGCTTTTTCACCTCCCTCCTCTTCCATGGTTCAGCTCATTGGCCTTTCCGGCAAGCGCGGCAGCGGCAAAGACACGGTGGCCCGCCTGCTGCAGCAGCTACAGCCCGAGCGCCGCTGGCAGATTCTCTCTTTCGGCGACGCCATCAAGGCCGTGTGCGCCACGCTGGCCGGCGAGGAAACGGCGCCCTATTACCAGCAGCGGGGCAAGGCCGAACTGCTGCCCGACTTTGGCCGCACCCGCGGCGAAATGCTCCAGCAGGTAGGCGGCGCGCTGCGGGCCTGGGACTACGAAATCTGGGTAAAGGCCTTCTTTGCCCGCCTGCCGCCCGGCCAGTGCGTGCTCGTGCCCGACGTGCGCTTCCCCAACGAAGCCCAGCCCATTCTGGACCGCGGGGGCATTATGCTGCGCGTGGAGGGTGACCCGCTGAAGCAACAAGGCGACGGCACCCGCGACGACAACCACCCCAGCGAAACGGTAATGGACACCTACGGGCAGTTTACGGCCGTGCTGCACAACGTGGGCAGCCGCGAACAGCTGCGCCGGCAGGTGGAGCAGCTGGTGCTCCCCCTGCTATAAGCCAGGCGGCAAGCCAACGACTACCCCCAGCGTAGGCCTTGCTAACGAGTGCAGGGCAAGGCGATACGCGTAAGCAGCCAGTGCACTCGTGTGCAAGGCCATCTTTCGCCCGTAAGCAAGCCATGCACTCGTGTGCAAGACCATCTTTCACCCGTAAGCAAGCCATGCACTAGTGTGCAGAGCCATCTTTCGCCCGTAAGCAAGCCATGCACTCGTACGCAGGGCAGGGTTTCGTCCGTCAGGGGGCTTTGCCAACGGTAGCGGCGCGGGCGCGCGGGCGGCGCAGAATAGCATTACCAAATAGGAACGGTACCTTTGCCCTACCACCCCTTCGAAACCTAACTACACCCCCTTCTCCGCTATGGCCAACGGCTTTTTCAACGTCCCGACTCCAGTAAACGAACCCGTCAAAGGCTACGCGCCCGGCTCCAAGGAGCGCGCCGAGCTGCAGCAGGCCCTCAAAGACCTCAAAAAGCAGCAAGTCGATATTCCGATGCACATCGGGGGCCAGGAAATCCGGACCGGTAAGACGCAAAACATTACCCCGCCCCACGACCACCAGCACGTACTGGGCCAGTTCCACGAGGGCGACGCGAGCCACGTGCAGCAGGCCATTGAGGCGGCTTTGGCCGCCCGCACCCAGTGGGCCGAGCTGCCCTGGGAGCACCGCGCTTCTATCTTTTTGAAGGCGGCTGAGCTGCTGGCCGGCCCCTACCGGGCCCGTCTCAACGCGGCCACCATGCTGGGCCAGAGCAAGAATGCCTTCCAGGCGGAAATCGACGCAGCCTGCGAGCTGATCGACTTTTTCCGCTTCAACGTGTTCTTCATGCAGGAAATCTACAAGCAGCAGCCCGAAAGCCAGCCCGGCATGTGGAACCGCTTGGAGCAGCGCCCCTTGGAAGGCTTCGTATTTGCCCTCACGCCGTTTAACTTCACCTCCATTGCCGGCAACCTGCCCACTTCGGTAGCCATGATGGGCAACGTGGTGGTGTGGAAGCCCGCCAACACCCAGATTTACTCGGCCCAGGTGCTGATGGAGCTCTTTAAGGAAGCCGGCGTGCCCGACGGCGTCATCAACCTGGTGTTCGTGGACGGCCCCACCGCCGGCGACGTTATCTTCCACCACCCCGACTTTGCCGGCATTCACTTTACCGGCTCCACGGGCGTGTTCCAGAACATCTGGAAAACCATCGGCCAGAACATTCACAAGTACAAGAGCTACCCCCGCATCGTGGGCGAAACCGGCGGCAAGGACTTTATCCTGGCCCACCACTCGGCGCACCCGCGGCAGGTAGCCACGGCCATTACCCGCGGCGCCTTCGAGTTCCAGGGCCAGAAATGCTCGGCCGCCTCGCGCGCTTACATTCCCAGCAACATCTGGGACGAGGTGAAAGGCTACGTGCAGGAAGACCTGAAGTCCATCAAGATGGGCGACGTGGAAGACTTCTCCAACTTCGTCAACGCCGTGATTAGCGAGGCTTCCTTCGACAAGCTGGCCCGCTACATCGACGCCGCCAAAGCCGACGACTCGGTGGAAATTATTGCCGGCGGTGGCCACGACAAGTCCAAGGGCTACTTCATCGAGCCCACGGTGATTGTGACCCGCAACCCGCAGTACGTGACCATGTGCGAGGAGCTGTTCGGCCCCGTGCTGACCCTGCACGTCTACGATTCGCAGGACTTCGAAAAGACCCTGGAGCTAGTGGACGGCACCTCGCCCTACGCCCTGACCGGCGCCATCTTCGCCCAGGACCGCTACGCCATTGATCTGGCCTCGAAGAAGCTGGTGCACGCGGCCGGCAACTTCTACATCAACGACAAGCCCACCGGCGCCGTGGTGGGGCAGCAGCCCTTCGGCGGCGCCCGGGCCTCCGGCACCAACGACAAGGCCGGCTCCATGCTGAACCTGCTGCGCTGGGTGTCGCCGCGCGCCATCAAGGAAACCTTCGTGACGCCCGTCGACTACCGCTACCCCTTCCTGGGCGTCGACAACGGCGAAAACCTGAACGTAACGGGTCAGGGCGGCTTCTAAGCTGAAGTCTTACGTCACAAAAAGGCCGCTCCGGAAATCCGGAGCGGCCTTTTTATTGATTCGCGGCAAGGCCAGTAATGGGGGCTACTCCAAGCAGCCTTTTGATTCGGCGGCTACTATTGCACCAGCGGCAGCAGCCAGTCGAGCAGCAGCACGCCCGCCAGCCCGACTACGGATACGATGGTTTCCATCATCGTCCAGGAGCGCAGGGTGTCGCGCACGGAAAGGTTGAAGTACTCTTTGAAGAGCCAGAAGCCCGCGTCGTTGAAGTGGGACAAGAGCAGGCTGCCGGCCCCAATGGAAAGCACCATCAGGTTGGGGTTGGCGTGGGACTGGGCCATGGTGGGCAGCATCACGCCGGCGGCCGTCAGGCCGGCAATGGTGGCCGAGCCCAGGCTCACCCGGATGGCGGCGGCAATCAGCCAGCCCAGCAGCAGCGGCGGCACCCCGGTATCGAGCAGGCCCCCGGCAATGGCCGCGCTGATGCCGCTGGCCACCAGCACCTGCTTGAAGGCTCCGGCCCCACCGATGATGAGCAGAATCAGGGCCACGTCTTTTACCGAGGCGGAGTACGTCTCCATTACTGCCGCCAAACTCTTGCCTTGCCGGGTGCCCAGGCTAACGGTGGCAACCCCAACCGAGAGCAGCATGGCTACCACCGGCTCACTCAGAAACGTCAGCACCGGGGCCGCGGCAGTATCGGCGGGTAGCACCGCCTGCAAAGCCAGCACGGGCGCCAGCAGCAGCACGGGCAGCAACGACGACAGAAAGCTGTTCAGGCGGCCGGGCAAGGCGCTTTCCGGGCGGGTATCGGCCACAAACCCGGCCAGCGGTACGGCCTCGATATGGCGTAGCGTGTGAGCATACACGGGCCCGGCCAGGATAATGGCCGGCACGGCAATGAGCAGGCCGTAGCAGAACGTCAGGCCCAGACTGGCGTGGAACTGGGCCACCAGGGCCGTGGGCGCCGGGTGGGGCGGCAGAAACCCGTGCATCACCGACAGCGCGGCCAGCATGGGCAGCCCCACAAATACGGCCGGCAGCTTGTACTTGTAGACTACCGAGAAGATGAGCGGTATCATCAGCACGAAGCCCACGTTGTAGAACAGCGGAATGCCGATGATAAAGCCCACCACCATGAGCGTCCACTGAATGTAGCGGGTACCGAAGGCGGCAATCAGGGCGGCGGCAATCTGCTGGGCGGCCCCGCTTTCGGCCACGATTTTGCCCAGCATGGCGCCCAGCACAATGACAATCAGCACCGAGCCCAGCGTGTCGCCCAGGCCCTGCGACACGGCCCCCAGCAGCTTAGACGCCGGCAAACCCAGGGCCAGCCCTACCCCGAGCGACACCAGCAGAAACGCCAGAAACGGGTGCACTTTCGCCCAGCTGATGAGCCCAATCAACGCCAGGACGGCCAGTAGCAGAATCAGAAAGGGCATATAGGAAGCTTGCTGGGCTGAATGGGTGAAGCCTGGTGCGAGGGTCGCGCTAGGAGCATGCTGGGCCGTTAAACCGGCTACTTAAAATGAGCAACTATCTGGCTTACCAGGTAGTCCGGGGCGGCATCGATGGGCAGGCACAGTGCGTAGGCCGGCCGCTCCAGGGTTGCAAACTGCGAGTTCAGCAGCGCCGGGCTCATGTAGTGGTTCTGGCGCTGCTCCAGCCGCTGGCGCACCAGCTCGGGGGGGCCATCCAGAAGCGTCCAGCTGATGGACTCGGTCGTGGCGGCGCTGAGCTGCTGGCGGTACTTTTCTTTCAGGGCGGAGCAGGCCAGCACGGCGCCCGGGCCCCGGCTCCACTGCTGAATGCTGGCCGCTAGGCGGGTGAGCCAGCTTTGCCGGTCGTCGTCGGTGAGTGGGGTGCCGCCCTGCATTTTGGCTACGTTTTCGGGCGAGTGAAAGTCGTCGGCATCGAAGAAAGGTAGCCCCAGCGTTTGCGCCAGCAGGCGGCCCACCGTGGTTTTGCCACTGCCCGATACGCCCATAATGATAAAGACCCGGCTGGCTGACATGCTTGATGGTATGTTGGTATTGGGGTTTGAACAGAAAGGAAGCAGATCTGGCTTCCACCGTGGAAGCCGTTTCCAAGGTACGTACCGGCTGGCATTGGCCGGGAGCGGGAGCGGCAGACGGAGCGGCCCTTGCAGAGGCAACCCCGTCCGCCACTCCTTCACGCCCCAACTACTCACTGCCGGGCAGTCGGCTCGGCCAGCAACCCCACCCTGTATCATCAACCCTCAATTTCATGCCCACTATAACCAGTTATTCTACCGGCACGGTCACGGCCTGCCCGGAGTAGCTGACGGTTTGGCCCGTGGCTTTGGTAAGGTCGGCGGGCACGGGACGGGCTTTGCTGACGGCTACTATTCGGAACGTGCGCAGGGTCGTCATGCCGGGAAAAGCGCCTTGGCGGGCCCCGATGGTCAGGGTTTTGGCCTTTTCATCGTAGCGCAGCGGGATGGTGGCAAAGGCGCCCTGCTCGTAGTTATAGTTCACGTCCTCATCTTCGTAGAGCGTAAACTGCCCGTCGCGGCCGGTGTAGACGTAGAGCGTGAGCGGGTCGGCGGGCTTTTCGGCGGCGTACTGAATTTCGGGGCCGAAGGGCAGAATCGCGCCTTCGGGCACAAAGAGCGGCATTCGTTCCAGCGGGGCAGCCTCCACAATCTGCCGGCCGCCGGCCTGATGCTGGCCGGTGTAGAAGTTGTACCAACCCGTGCCGGCGGGCAGATACAGCGGCTTTTCCCGGGCCTGGTACTCGGTAATGGGGCTCACCAGTAAGCTGGGGCCGCACATAAACTGGCTGCCAATGCTGCGCACGTTGGGGTCGGCGGCGAAGTCCATCTGCAGGCCCCGCATCAGGGTGTAGTTTTCGTGGTGAACTTTGCCGGCCAGGGAGTAGAAATAAGGCATCAGGCGGTAGCGCAGCTGGTCGTAGTAAAGCATGCTTTGGTAGGCCGGATGGGTTTCCGGCGCGATGTTGAACATTTCGCGAAACGGATACTGCCCGTGCACCCGAAACAGCGGACAGAAGGCCCCAAACTGAAACCAGCGGGCCTGTAGCTCCCGCCATTCTTCCAGGTCAGCGGCGTTGGGCTTTTCGTAGCGGCGCTCCACGGCAAAGCCCCCGATGTCGGTGGTCCAGTACGGAATGCCTGACAACGACAAATTCAAACCGGCCGGAATCTGGTTGCGGAAGTCTTCCCAGCGGGAGCCAATGTCGCCGCTCCAGATGGCCGCCGCGTAGCGCTGGGAACCGGCGTAGCCCGAGCGGGTGAGCAGGAACACGCGCTGGTTGGGCGCCGTCTGCCGCTGCCCCTCGTAGATTCCCTTGGCGTTCTGGAGCGGAAAGCCATTGAAATACTGGGTAGCCGAGCCCAGAAACGTCGGTGTCATGAGCTCCTTGCGGGTGGCTACCGAGGTGTTGGAGTAGATATCGGGCTCGGAGGCGTCCATCCACCAGGCGTCGATGCCCTTGGTAAAAAGCTTGGCGTTCATCAGGTCCCAGAACGCCTGCCGGGCCTGAGGGTTGAAGGCGTCGTAGAACGTGGAGGTGTAGCCGGGCGCAATCCAGTCCTTGGTGCGGTTAGCCACGTTGCGCGGGAAAAGGTAGCCCTTGCTTTGAAAGTCGCGGTAGGCCGGAATGCCCTCGTAGAACTTGGCCCACACCGAAATCATGAAGTGCAGGTTGTGTTCCTGGTGCAGGGTTTTAATCAGACCATCCGGATTCGGGAAGCGGCTGGGGTCAAACTCCTGGCTGCCCCACTCGGCCGGTTTCCAGTACGACCAGTCGAGCACGATATTGTCGATGGGAATCCGGCGGCGGCGAAACTCGGCGGCCACGTCCAGCATTTCCTGCTGGGTTTTGTACCGTTCCCGGCTTTGCCACAGCCCCAGCGCCCAGCGCGGCACCATCGGCGCCTTTCCCGTAAGCTGCCGGTAGCCGCTGACGACTTCATCCAGGTTCTGGCCGTGCACGAAGTAGTAATCCAAGCTGATGCCGGCTTCGGAAGCCAGCCCGTACTCGTGCTGATTTTGGCTGGGCAAAGGGCTTAGCCACTTCAGCCCGATATAAGACTCGTCGCCATCCGGGTTCCACTCGATTTTAACCGGGTATTTCCGCCCGGGTTCCAGATTCAGGGCCACCACCGACGTGCCGGGGTTCCAGGCCTGCCGCCACTTATCCACCTGCAGTTTGCCGTCGAGGTAGAACTTCACGTAGCCGGCATTCTTGAGCAGAAAATGATGCAACCCGGCCGTGCCCGACTCAATCGAGCCTTCCCAGGTAACCAGCGTCTGACCGAGCTTCAGGCCGGCCGGGAAGTTCTTCTGGTCTTCCAAATACTCGTAGTTCAGCACCGACTCGGGCCGCTGCACCAGCACTTCCGCTGGCTTGTCCTTGCGCGCGTAAGTAGCCGTGAGCCAGCCCTGCGTGCCTTCCTTGGAATAGAGCTTGAGCGTGGAAAGCGGCTGGTAGTCGCGCGTGTCCCCGACTTTGGTGATGGAGTAGTTGTCCCAGAGCAGGCCGTAGTTGCGGCTCGACACGAGGAAGGGCACGGCCACGTCGGTGTTGTTCTGGGCCAATTCTACCTGCTGGCCCCGGTAGTTCATCGTGCCGTTCTGGTGCTGACCCAGGCCGTAGAGCCCTTCGTCGGCCGGCGAGTCGAAAACCTGCTCGAGCTGGTAGAGCGGCTGCCCGTCGGCCACTACGGACCGGAAGGTTTTGCCCCCGCCGGGCCGCTCCTGCAAAATGACGTGGCCCTGCAAATCGGTGAAGCTAACCTCGCCGGTGCTCAGCGAAACCGTAGCCCGCAGCGCGCCGGTACTGATGGTACCCAGGCCCTTCTTTTCCTGGTACTGCCACTTCACCGCCGGAGCGGGCTGCGCCACCACCATCAGGCTGGGCACGGTGGCAATGCTTTCCAGCGGACTGGCCTGCACGCGGATAATTTGGTCCGACACCACCTGCAGGCGCACCGTGCGCGGGTCGTGGTCGGTACGCGGAACCAGGTGCACCACAATGCCATCTGCCTGCCGTTGCACCGTGGCTTTTTGGGCCAGGACAACGGCAGGCAGCAGGATAGCACCAGTCAGGATAAAAGCACGGAAATAGGATTCGCCCATAGAAAGTGAGTAGGAGGAATTCCCGACAGCCAGCCGTTTTCTTCCGCCGCCCAGCCGGCGCAGTGCTGCCAAGCGGCGGAAGAAAACCGGCGTCAACAGTCGGATTACAGGGTCACGTTGCCGGTCAGGCGGATGTCGCGGGAAGAGCTGCCCACTAGCACGTCGAACTTGCCGGGCTCCAGCACCCACTGCTTTTTACTCTCGTCGTAGTACTGGAAGGCGTTGGTGTCGAGGTTCACGGTCACGGTTTTCGACTCGCCAGGCTTGAGGAAGACCTTGTCGAAGCCCTTGAGCTCCTTCTCGGGGCGCTTCACGGCGGCCTGGTCGTCGTGCACGTACACCTGCACCACTTCGGCCCCGGCGGTTTTGCCGGTGTTGGTCACCGTGAGTTTTACCGTGGCGCTTTGGTTGCCGGGCGTCACGGTCAGCTTGTCGTACTTGAAGGTGGTGTAGCTCAGGCCGTGGCCGAAGGCAAACTGCGGGGCTACTTTGTAGGTGTCGAAGTAACGGTAGCCCACGAAGATGTCATCCTTGTAGAACTGCTTGAGCGGGTCGCCGGGGGTGCTGGGGTATTCACCCAGCTTGTGGGCCGGGGAGTCTTCCAGCTTCACGGGAAACGTCAGCGGGAGCTTGCCCGAGGGGTTCACGTCGCCGAACAGAATGTGGGCCAACGCGTTGCCGCCTTCCATACCCGGGTACCAGGCTTCCACGATGCCCTTGGCCTGTCCGGCCCAGGCCGACACGTCAATCGGGCCGCCACCCATGAGCACAACTACCGTGTTGGGGTTGGCCTTGAGCACGGCTTTTACCAGCTCGTCCTGGCCGAAGGGCATGTGCATGTCGGGCTTGTCCACGCTTTCGGCGTCGTAGGCGTTTTCATCCCAGACGCTGTAGTCGAAGCCGTGAATCCAGCCGCCCACCACGATGGCCACTTCCGCGGCTTTGGCGGCGGCTACGGCCTCGGCAATGAGCTTGGCGTCGGCCTGCTGGCCGCGGGCCACCTTGTAGCCGGGGGCGTAGGTGATTTTGGCTTTGGTGCCCAGGGCATTTTTCAGGCCTTGCAGGGGTGTAATTTCATACTTGGCTTTCACCTGGGCACTGCCGCCGCCCATGGCGTTTTCGCGGGTAGCGTTGGCCCCAATGACGGCCACCGTTTTCACCGTTTTCTTCAGGGGCAGGATGTTGCCGTCGTTTTTGAGCAGCACAATGCCTTCCTCGGCTACTTTCAGGGCCGTGGCCTGGTGCTCCTTGCTGTTGTAGGCGCCGGCTTTGCGCTTGGCCCCGTCGAGCATGTTGGTGGCGTACATCACCCGCAGAATACGCCGCACTTTATCGTCGACCAGCGGCAGCAGGCTGGGGTCTTTCTTTACGGCTTCCAGGGCCGGGTTGGCCAGGTAAAACCGGTCGTACACGGTTTCGCTGAGCTTGTCCTTGTTGATGCTGCCCGAGGTCTGGGACGTGCCCTGGTAGGCCAGTACCAGGTCGGTGCCCATTTCCAGGTCGGTGCCGTTGCGCAGGGCGTTCATCGTGTTGTGCACCGAGCCCCAGTCACTCATCACCACCCCGTTGAAGCCCCACTCCTTTTTCAGAATGTCGTTCATCAGGTAGGCGTTTTCGGTGGCAAAGGTGCCCCGAAACTTGTTGTAGGAACCCATGAGCGTGTTTACCCCGCCTTCCTGCACGGCGGCCTTGAAGCCCGGCAGGTAGATTTCGCGCAGGGCCCTTTCGCTCATGTCCACATCGATGTCGTTGCGGTGAATTTCCTGGTTGTTGGCCGCGTAGTGCTTCACGCAGGCCGACACGCCCTGGTCCTGCACGCCCTTGATGTAGCCCACCACCATGCGGGAAACCAGAAACGGGTCCTCGCTCAGGTACTCGAAATTGCGGCCGTTCAGCGGGGCCCGGATGATGTTGATGCCGGGGCCCAGAATCACGTCTTTGCCGCGGTAGTTGGCCTCCGAGCCCAGCACTGCGCCATAGGCGTAGCCCAGGGCCGGGTTCCAGGTCGAGGCCAGGGTGTTATTGGTGGGCAGGTAGGTGCCCGCGTCGTCCACGCCTTTCTGGGCCGTCCAGCCCCGGCCATGCTCGAAGCGCACCCCGTGGGGCCCGTCGGAGGTTTCCAGTTCGGGAATGCCCAGGCGTTCCACGCCGCCCGAGTTGAACGACGACACGCCGTGGAGCATCTTGATTTTCTCTTCCAGGGTGAGCTTGCTGAGCAGGGCGTTGATCTTGTCGTCGTTGGCCGTGAGGCGGGCCTGCTGGTTTTCCTTGGGCGCAGGCTTCTCAGTCGTCGGGCCCGACTTGCTTTGGGCAACGTAGATGCTCATCATGGCAGAACAGACGGCGGTGCCCAGCAGGGCCGCAAAACGGGGGGATTTGTAGAGCATAGAAGTAAGAGGTAAAAGGGTACGCGGAGTAAATTTTGCCCGGTCGGCGGGGAAAAGCAGCGCCCGTTGCCAGACGCCACTTTTCCCACCAAACGGGACCTCCGGCCGGGAATTAATAGCCGGGGTTCTGGCTCAGGTTCGGATTTACGTTGCGCTCCGACTGCGGAATGGGCAGCAGGTTGTTGAACTCCTGAATGGTTTTGCCCCGGGCCCGCATCGTCGAGACGAGCTTACCGGTGCGCTTCAAATCGTACCACCGGTCCATTTCGAAGGCCAGTTCGTAGCGCCGCTCCCGCAGCACGGCCGCGTCGAAATCGGTGGTGGCAGCCGTCAGGTCTTTGGCTGAAGACGAGCTGATGGGCAGGCCAAAGGCCCGGCGGCGCACCTTGTTGATGGCCTCCAGCCCTTCGGCCGTCGGGCCCACGGCTTCGGCCAGAATCAGGTACATTTCACTGAGGCGCAGCACCGGCACATTCAGCGGCGAGTCCCAGTTGTTCACGTTCACGGTGCCCACGAAGAACTTGCGGATGTTGAAGCCCAGCGGGTCGCCGACCAGCGTGGCGGGCTGCACCTGCCCGTCGGGGTATTTGTCGCCGGGCACGAATACCGTGGGCCCCTTGCGCAGGTCGCCGGGCTCGAAGCCGTCCACAAATTCCTTTTCCGGGATGTTGAAGCCATAGCCGCCCGACGATACCACGTAGGGACTACCGAAGAAGCGGGCCCCCCAGAACTCGTTCATAACTGAGCCGGGCCCGTCGGTGGAGTAGCTACTCAGGCCGTTTTTGAACTGCACTTCGAACAAGGATTCCTGCCCGTTCTCATTTTCCACCTTGAAGTTGTCGCCGAAGTTGGTCCACAGGCTTTTGCCGGAGCCGGCAATAACGGCCCGGGCCTGAGTGGCAGCTTCGGGCATCTTTTTCTCGGTCAGGTACACCTTGGCCAGCAGGCCCGTGGCCGACCATTTGGTGGCCCGCCCGATGTCGTCGCCGGTGTAAGAGGCGGGCAGTTTGGTAATGGCGTCGAGCAGGTCTTTCTCAATCTGGGCGTAGACCTGGGCCGCGGGTGTGCGGCTTAGGCCGGCCGCTTCGGCCGCCGTTTGGGGCGGGGTCAGCACCAGGGGCACGTCGCCGAAGCCACGCACGAGGTAGAAGTAGTACAGGGCGCGCAGAAAGGCGGCTTCCCCCAGGCAGCGGTTCTTCAGGGCGGCGTCCATTTCAATGGCCGGCACGCGGGCCAGCACCTGGTTGGCCTGGCCCACGCCCAGGTAGGCGCGCTGCCAGTGGCTGGTCACGAGCGGGTTGGTGGCCGGAATGGTGAAGTTGTCGAGCTGCTGAAACTCGATGCCGTCGGCGGCTCCCCCCCCACCGAGGTAGGAGTTGTCCGACATAACGTCGCCGATACCCCAGAGCGAGTAGTTGAACATCCCGTTCTGGCTGAGCTGGGAGTAGGCCGCGTTGGTGGCCTGAATGGCGTCGTTGGAGGTTTTGTAGAAGATTTCGGTCGTAACGGCATTGCGGGGCTGCAGGTCCAGAAAGTCTTTGCCGCAACCGCTGAGCAGGGCCAGCGCGGTGAGGCCCAGCACCAGGGTATTTTTGGGAAGCAGAGTAGTGGGTTTTCGTAACATGGTCATCAGGTTTGAGGGAGGAAAAAGGCAACTCGGCCGGCCAAGAGCTTAAAAGCCGATGTTGATGCCGGCCAAAAAGGTGCGGGCCTGCGGGTACACGCCCCGGTCGACGCCGAAGCTACCGCCCTGATTGCCCAGCTCGGGGTCGAAGCCCTTGTACTTGGTGAAGGTCAGCAGGTTCTGGCTGCTCACGTAGACGCGCACCCGCTGGGTGTAGAGCTTTTTGCCCAGCTCCAGGGGCAGGGTGTAGCCCAGCGTGAGCAGCTTCACCCGCAGGTAAGAGCCATCCTCGAGGTAGTGCGAAGAAATGCGCAGGTTCTGGTTGGGGTCCCCGGCCACAGCTCTTGGAATGTCGTTGCTCGTGCCCGCACCGGTCCAGCGGTCCAGGGTAATGGTGCTGGCGTTGGAAGCGCCATACAGGCCGCCCTCGGTGTAGTAACGGTTCAGGTTGTACACGTCGTTGCCCTGGGAGCCTTGCAAAAACACGTTCAAATCAAAGCCCTTAAAGCCCAGCGTGTTGTTCAGGCCGTAAGTAAAGTCCGGGTTGGGGTCGCCGATGAAGGTGCGGTCCTGGTCGTTGATGACGCCGTCGTTGTTGAGGTCCTTAAAGCGGATGTCGCCGGGGGCCGTGCTCTTGGCCGGGTCGGTGCCGGCCACCTGCACGGCGTGGGTTTTCACGTCTTCGTTGTTCTGAAACAGGCCGTCGGCCACGTAGCCGTAGAAGGAGCCGAAGGGCACGCCCGCCTCATAGCGCACCAGGTTGCCCCCGCCCCGGGTGTTTTGCCCGTCGAAGGGCTTGCCGGCACCGAGCGAGGTAATTTCGTTGCGGTAGGCACTGAAGTTGAGCGTCGTCGTCCAGCTCAGGCCACCGGCTTCCCCCACGAAGTTGTTGGAGGTAAGGGCCAGGTCGATACCCCGGTTGGTGGCCGCCGCGGCGTTGGTATTGATGCTCTCACTGGTCCCCGATACGTAGGTCACGGGCACGGCGGCAATCAGGTTGGGCGAGGTGCGGCGGTAGAGGTCAATGGAGCCCGAAAGGCGGTTTTTCCACAGCCCCGCGTCGATGCCCACGTTGATCTGCTCGTTGTTTTCCCAGCGCAGGTCCGAGTTCTGCAACCGGGTGGGGGCGCCGCCAATGACCTGCGACTGGCTGCCAGAACCAAACACGTAGCCCGTGCCGGGCACCCCGTTGTTCGACTGCGGCGTGGAGTTGACGGTGGTCAGGTAGGCAAACGTGCCCGCGTTAAGCGGATTGCCCACCCGGCCGTAGCCCACGCGCAGCTTCAGGTTGCTGATATAGGAGTTGTCTTTCAGGAAATCCTCCTCCGAAATCCGCCAGCCCACCGAGGCCCCCGGGAAGACGCCAAACTGGTTGCCGGGCGCAAAGGCCGAGGAACCATCGTAGCGCAGAATAGCCTGGAACAGGTATTTACCAGCAAACTCGTAGTTGACCCGGCCGAAGTAGCTGGCCAAGCGGGTCCGGCTGTTGCCGCCGTTGTTGCTGAGTTGGGAATTTACCGGCCCCCGGTCCAGAATCGTCAGGTTGTTGGTGCTGTAGCCAATGCGGGTACCACCCAGGTAGAAGTTGTCGAACTGCTGGGCCGACTGCCCCACTAGTATGCTGAACTGGTGGTTGGTACCGATGAGCTTGTCGTAGGTCAGCGTGTTTTCAATCAGGTAGCTCGGGCTGTAGTTGGTGCTGCTGTTGGCCTGCGCCTGGGAAGTGGGGTACTTTGATGAGCCTTTGATAGAGGGGAAGAACTGGTCCCCCTGCAAAAACTGCAGGTCGGTGCCCACGTTGGTGCGCAGGCGCAGGCCGGTCAGCGGCTCCAGCTCGGCGTAGAACGTGGACGTGACCCGGTTGCGGTTATTCTTGATTTGGGGCCGGCGGGCCGCCGTCACCGGGTTTTCCTCGCCGTAGTTGTCGGCGCTGGTAAACTCGTAGTAGCTGCCGTCCGGGTTGAAGGCCGGGGCCGTGGGCGGGGCCTGCAGAGCCAGCTGAATAACGCCCGAAAACTCGTTGTTTTCGTTGTTCAGCGGCTGCTCTTCCTGGTGCGTCAGCCCCAGCGTATTGCCGATTTTGAGCACCTTGCTGAGCTGCACTTCCCCATTAGCCCGTAGCGTAAAGCGCTGGAAGCTGGAATTGATAATGGTGCCGTCCTGCTGGAAATACCCCGCGCTGGCCGCGTACCGAGCCTTTTCACTGCCCCCGGTGGCCGATAGGGCGTAGTTTTGAATCTTGGCCGGCCGGAAAACCTCGTCCAGCCAGTTGGTGCCCGCGCCCAGGGAGCCAGGGTTGGCGTACTTTGGAATGACGTCGAGGCCCCCGTTGCGGCGGGCTTCGTTGTTGAGCTGGGCAAATTCCTGGGCGTTGAGCAGCGGAATCTGCCGCCACACCTGCTGGGTGCCCACGTAGGCGTCCAGGTTGATGCTCGACACCCCGGCTTTGCCGCGCTTGGTGGTAATAATAACGACGCCGTTGGCCGCCCGTACCCCGTAAATGGCCGTGGCCGAGGCATCCTTCAGCACGTCGATGCTTTCAATGTCGTTGGGGTTGATGCTGTTCAGCTCGTTGCCCGTGGCATTGCCGTTGCCATCCACGGCCGAGGGCAGCGGAAAGCCATCCACCACGTAAAGCGGGGAGTTGTTGCCGGCCGAGGTAATGCCCCGCACCCGCACCGAGGTGCCGCCCCCACCGGGCGCCCCGGAGTTGGATACCACCTGTACGCCCGCCGCCCGGCCCTGAATGGCCTGGGCCGCATCGGCCACGGGCTGGGCCGCCACGTCGCGCCCCGACACCGAAGCCACGGCGCCCGTCACGCTCTGCCGTTCCTGGGTGCCGTAGCCCACCACTACTACTTCTTTCAGTGCCTGGGCGTCTTCGCTCAGCGTCACGTTAAAGCTCGTGGTGGCTTCAGTTACCGGCATTTCCCGGCGCGAATAGCCCACGAAGCTGAAGACCAGCACGCTGCCTTCGGGCACTTCCAGGCTGAAATTGCCGGTGGCATCGGTGCTGGTGCCTATTGAGCTGCCCTTCACCACGACTGTAACGCCGGGTAGCCCGTCGCCGTTGGCCTGGGTGACGCGGCCGGCCACTCGCACGTCGGCTTGGCCCCGAGTTGGAGCCGGCTGCTGGCTCGTGCCGGGCACGGGCCGAAGCGGGGCTGCCGAGGCCACAAACGTTTGCAGGCTACTGGCCGTCAGCAGCACCGCCCCTTGTAAAAGGATTTTCCTGTGTGATTGTGAAAGCATAGAGGTGGGATTTTAAATGGGAGTTAGTGGACAAAAGCAGGCAATAAGGTGTCGGTCAAAAGCGGCGGAGCTTTTGAATTTGGACAGAGCGGAGCAGAAATGGATAATAGTATCGCCGGAAAGTTCAATCTTTCGATAAGCACGGGCACACGGAGCCAGGCCGGAAAATTTCAGCCTTTGCATTCGGGCAAATAGGTGCGGAAAAGGCTTTTTCAAGCCTTCAAAGGAAATTACTCAACTACTGCTCCCTTAGCGAGAGGCGGGCTGAGCAGCTGAAAGATGGCGGCATTGCCAGTCAACAAGGCAGCCTCGGAGCGGAAAAAGTACTAGTCGGGACTGGACTCTCACCAAACCCGGTTAGAGTTCGGAGCGGTGAGGCGGCGCTGGAAAAACCAGCGAAGAGTTCTGCATACGATGGGGGTTAGCAGTGGAAATTTCAGCAGGTCGGAAGTAGAGCATAAGCAGGAAAAACGGGAACTTGCGTACCAAGCTCAGGCAAGCCAACGCAGTTCTTCTGCAGTGTCTACGGGCCGAATATAGAAACATTTGCTTACAATGCGTAAATTCTACGCAATAAACTTTCGCTTATGAATACGCGTCAGGAAGTCCTGGATTTTGTGCACCACGGCGCAGAGCGGTTTTTGCCCCATCTTTCAATCGATTGCGCCATTTTCGGCTACCACGACCACGAGCTCAAAACTCTGCTGATTCGTCACCACGGGCAGCAGAACTGGAGCTTGCCAGGTGGCTACATCGGGCGGCACGAAACCTTGACCGAGGCGGCCCACCGCATCCTGGCCGAGAAGACCCAGCTCACGGGCTTGTTCCTGCAGCAGTTCTACACCTTCGGCGACAGCGCCACCCGGATGAACAACATCAAGACTGAGCAGACCCACAACACGACCTACTCCAAAGTGGGCGTGAGCTTGAGCCCCGGCCATTGGCTCTCGGAGCGCACCTTGTCCATTGGCTATTACGCCCTGGTCGACTACCTGCAGGTGGTCGTGACGCCCGAGTTTCTGGTCGATGAGTACTGCTGGTTGAACGTGGCTGACATCCCCAAGGAGTTGGTGTACGACCACAACGAAATCATTCAGAAGGCTCTGTTAACCTTGCGGGCTCATATTTTTCAGCAGCCCATTGGCTACAACCTGCTGCCCGACAAGTTTACTCTGCCCGAAATTCACTCCCTCTACGAAACCATCCTCTGCAAGCAGATTGACCGGCGCAACTTCCGCAAGAAGCTCCTTACCCTGGGCCTCATCCGGCAGCTCGACGAGCAAAAGAAAATCGGCCCCCACCGCTCCCCTTTCCTCTACGAGTTTGACCTGGAGAACTACAGCCGGGCCCTGGAAGACGGCTCGATTCTGACGTTTTAGTCGGCCGTTGTAGTACTCTAGAACGATAAAGGCCAGAGCAGTTGTTAAACTCCCTTAATGAGTCAGCAAAAAGCCGCTTCGGAATCCCGAAGCGGCTTTTTGCTTAATGATATTTAGATGTGCTGGTAAACGACGGAAACAGGACAGCCCAGCTTCTGCTGAAACCTAGTGATAAACTCCTCCGTCAAGTCGGGCCAGTTCCAGAATTTAAAGCCTAAATCACTGAAGCCCCACTCGGGTGTAAAATGAAGCTGGTGAACATCACTTGCAGCCCCACAAACCGGACAGATTATATCATCCGTCTCGCCTTCGCACCAGTTGCCAATAAAGTCCAAGTCCTCGTCTGACAGATTTTGCTGACAGCCCGGGCATAATATTTCCTCTACTCCATTGCCACCCGTATCGAAGACTTGCCTTTCGGTAATAACCTCAAGTCCATTAACCGCCAACTCAAAGACGAGCTCGTTGCTTGAGCAAAGTATCTGCCTTGCGCCATTTGCTATAGCATAGCCCCCGCCATTTCCTAAAAGACAGGCCGAAAGTGTGGGCCTCACGATATTCTCTGCAATCAGCCACTCTACTATTTCTCTTGCCTTATTTTCCTTGTTGGGATAAGCTGCTAGCGCTGGAACAATTGCAATACTATGGTCACTCATCGGTCCTGGTGGTAATTATTCCCCAAGCGGCTGGGGCTGCATCGGCGTAATGCTGATTTCGTCATATCATCACATCCGGGTAGGTATAGTAGCGGTTTTCCTGCACGGCTAGCTGCACGCCTTCGAGAAATACTTGCCAGCCTTTGCTTCTCACCGCTTGGCGCAAGGCGAAAGCACAGTTTTGCGCAATGAGAGTATGCCGGGGCGTAGCTCCCGACATGGCGAAAACCTCACCCTCGCAATACGCGTGGCGCTGCTCCGAAACTTCTTCCAGCGCTTGGTACTCTTCTACGGTATAGCGCCGGGTGGAGGCTTGCGTTTGCGACATATGGCTAAAACCTAATTTGTCCAAATATACGCCATTCCGAACCCGGGCCCGCAGAACCTTTGTTCCCAACCCACCAAGCGCTACCTTTGCCCCTCAATGCCTGTTTATATGGGCCTTTAACTGCTGAATCGTATGCTTCTCGCTGTAACCACTAATTACCAGCCGGTTGATTTTCTGCCCATTGTGGTGCAATTCGGCCTGGCCATTGCCTTCGTGGCCTTCGCCATGATTGTGTCCCACTTGGTGGGACCCAACCGCAAAAGCAAAGTCAAAAACGAAGCCTTTGAGTGCGGTATCGAGTCGGTGGGCAATGCCCGCACTCCGATTTCCATTAAATACTTCCTCACCGCCATCCTCTTCGTGCTCTTCGACGTGGAAGTAATTTTCATGTATCCCTGGGCCGTGAACTTCCGCTCCCTGGGCTGGGATGGCTTCGTGCAGATGATTGTATTCCTGGCCCTGCTGATGGCCGGCTTTGCCTACGTCATCAAAAAGGGCATTCTGAAGTGGACCGGCACTCACGCCTAAGTCCAATTCAACCAAACTTTTGCCGGCTCGCTGGTGTTCGGATAAAGGGCAAAACGCCCCTCCAAACTGACAAATCTCATGAGCGATATTCGTGTTCCTGAAATAAAGATGGTCGAGGCCCCCGAGGGCGTGGAAGGCGCTGGCTTCTTCGCCACCTCCCTGGAGTCGGTGGTGGGCATGGCCCGCGCCAACTCCCTCTGGCCTTTGCCCTTCGCTACTTCCTGCTGCGGCATCGAGTTTATGGCCACCATGGGCTCCCACTACGACATCTCCCGCTTCGGCTCGGAGCGCCCGTCGTTTTCGCCCCGGCAGGCCGACCTGCTGATGGTGATGGGCACCATTGCTAAGAAAATGGCCCCCATCGTGAAGCAGGTGTACGAGCAAATGGCCGAGCCCCGCTGGGTGCTGGCCATGGGCGCCTGCGCCTGCTCGGGCGGCATCTTCGACTCCTACTCCGTGCTGCAGGGCATCGACCGGATCATTCCCGTCGACGTGTATGTGCCCGGCTGTCCGCCCCGCCCCGAGCAGGTGCTCGACGGCCTGATGCGCGTCCAGGATTTGGCCCGTACCGAATCAATTCGCCGCCGCAACGCGCCCGAGTACCAGGCGCTGCTGGCTTCTTACAACATCAAGTAGTTTGGACGCTGGCCCTTTCGGTACTCTCCCGAAAGGGCCAGTTTCTGCCTCTTAGCTTCTCTTACAGGAATGGCTGAAAATACTCCAGAATCTGCGGCAGCACCCCAGGAAGCGGCGGCCCCGCAAGACCCGCAAGCGGCCAAGAACGCCCAGCTGCTCGCCTTGCTGCACCGCTTGTTCGGCGCCGACGCGTTTACCGACGTCGAGGAGCCCTACGGCCTGCTGACGGTGACAACGACGCGGGAGCGGATTCACGACATCATGGCCGGTTTGCAGCAGGACCAGGAGTTGCAGCTCAACTTCCTGACCACGATGTGCGGCATTCACTACCCCGAAAACGAGGGCAAGGAGCTGGGCATGATTTACCACGTGCACAGCCTGGTCAACAACCTGCGCCTGCGCCTCAAGATTTTCTTCCCCATTGCCGACCCCGTCGTGCCCACGCTGACCGACCTCTACGCCACGGCCAACTGGATGGAGCGCGAGGCCTACGACTTCTACGGCATCATTTTCACGGGCCACCCCAACCTGATCCGCATCCTGAATGTGGAAGACATGGACTACCACCCCATGCGCAAGGAATATGCGCTGGAAGATGGCACCCGCGAAGACAAAACTGACCTTTTCTTCGGACGATAAATCGTTTGTCATGCTGACGAAGGAAGCACCTTATCACCGCTGCTTTTGTCAGGTTTTCTAATCAATAGCAGCGCGGACGTGATAAGGTCCTTCGCAAGCTCAGGATGACAATTTTGCTATGGCAGTAAACGACACGCTGGAAGGTACCCACAAGATCATCCAGGAAGCCAAGGAACAGCAGCAGCACAGCGGCTTGGTTCCCACGCTCAACGACTTCAGCCAGGAGCTGACGACCCTGAACCTGGGTCCGACGCACCCGGCCACGCACGGCATTTTCCAGAACATCCTGCAAATGGATGGGGAGCGGATTATTTCGGGCGTCCCGACCATTGGCTATATCCACCGGGCTTTTGAGAAGATTGCCGAGCGCCGGCCCTTCTACCAGATTACGCCCCTCACCGACCGGATGAACTACTGTTCGTCGCCCATCAACAACATGGGCTGGCACATGACGGTAGAGAAGCTGCTCGGCGTGACGGTGCCCAAGCGTGCCCAGTACATGCGCGTTATTGCCATGGAGCTGGCCCGCATCACCGACCATTTGATCTGCAACTCGATTCTGGGCGTGGACACCGGGGCCTTTACCGGCTTCCTCTACGTGTTCCAGGAGCGCGAGAAGGTCTACGAGATTTACGAGGAAATCTGCGGTGCCCGCCTGACCACCAACATGGGCCGCGTGGGCGGCATGGAGCGCGACTTCTCGGATGTCGCCATCCAGAAGCTGCGCGACTGGCTCAAAACCTTCCCGGCGGTGATGAAGGAGTTTGAGTCCATGTTCAACCGCAACCGCATCTTCATGGACCGCGTGGTAAACGTGGGCCCGATTACGGCCGAGCGGGCTTTGAACTACGGCTTCACCGGCCCCAACCTGCGCGCCGCCGGCGTCGACTACGACGTGCGGGTGATGAACCCTTACTCCAGCTACGAGGACTTCGACTTCGAAATTCCCGTGGGCACCAAGGGCGACACCTACGACCGGTTCATGGTGCGCAACGAGGAAATCTGGCAGAGCCTGCGCATCATCAACCAGGCCCTGGAAAACCTGCCCGAAGGCCCCTTCCACGCCGATGCGCCGCACTACTACCTGCCTCCCAAGCAGGCCGTGTATAAGAACATGGAGGCTCTCATCTACCACTTCAAAATCATCATGGGTGAGATTGAAGCGCCGGTGGGCGAGGTGTACCACTCCGTGGAAGGCGGCAACGGCGAGCTAGGCTTCTACCTGATTTCCGACGGCGGCCGCACGCCCTACCGCCTGCATTTCCGCCGCCCCTGCTTCATTTACTACCAGGCCTACCCCGAAATGGTGGTGGGCAGCAGCCTCTCCGACGCCATCGTGACCCTGTCGTCGATGAACGTTATTGCCGGCGAGCTGGACGCGTAGTTTTTTGCTGAATTTGACTTTATGGAATCGACAACCGCGCCCGTGAAACCCCAGTTTTCGGAAGCTGCCAAGGCTGAAATAGACCGTATCTGCAAGCAATACCCGGAAGAGCGCCGCAAGTCGGCGATGCTGCCGGTGCTGCACATTGCCCAGGCCGAGTTTGGGGGCTGGGTAGCCCCCGAGGTGCAGGATCTGGTGGCCGAGGTATTGGGCGTGAAGCCTATCGAGGTGTACGAGGTTTCGACCTTCTACACCATGTTCAACCTCAAGCCGGTGGGCAAGCACGTGCTGGAAATCTGCCGCACGGGTCCCTGCCAGCTGCGCGGCTCCGACGAGCTGACCCTGGAGCTGGAGCGTATCACCGGCGCTAAAGTCGGCGGCGAGCCTTCGGCCGACGGGCTGTTTACCTTGAAAGAGGTGGAGTGCCTGGCCGCCTGCGGCTTCGCCCCCGTGGTACAGGTGCGCGAGAAATACTACGAGCAGCTCGATACCGAGGAATCGGTGAATGCTATGCTCAGCGAGCTGCGCAACATGGTGCACCGCCCGGCGCTTCCCTGGGAAGAAAAGGGCCTGCCCAACGCCGTAGCCAATAATTAACCGCTTTCAGCTAACCGCTCAGACACTATGGGACGCAAACTGCTGACCGAACATATCAACGTTGAAGGCATCGACACCTTCGAGGTGTACCGCAAGCACGGCGGCTACCGCTCGGTGGAGAAGGCCCTCAAAACCATGACCCCCGACGAGGTGGTGGAAGAGGTGAAGAAGTCGGGCCTGCGCGGCCGCGGCGGCGCCGGTTTCCCCACGGGTATGAAGTGGAGCTTTCTGGCCAAGCCCGAAGGCGTGCCGCGCTACCTGGTCTGCAACGCCGACGAATCGGAGCCGGGCACCTTCAAGGACCGGCAGTTGATGTCGAAACTGCCCCACCTGCTCATCGAGGGCATGATTACGAGCTCCTACGCGCTGGGCGCCAACACCTCGTACATCTACATCCGCGGGGAGCTGCTGTACGTGCTGCGCATCCTGGAAAAGGCCATTGCCGAAGCCTACGCGGCTGGTTTCCTGGGCAAGAACATCCTGGGCTCGGGCTACGACCTGGATTTGTACGTGCACCCCGGTGGCGGCGCCTACATCTGCGGCGAGGAAACGGCGCTGCTGGAATCCTTGGAAGGCAAGCGCGGCAACCCACGTAACAAGCCCCCATTCCCCGCCGTGCAGGGCCTCTACGCCCGCCCCACGGTGGTGAACAACGTGGAGTCCATTGCGGCTGTGCCGGTGATTGTGAATGACGGTGGCGACGAGTACGCCAAGATTGGCGTGGGCCGGAGCACCGGCACCAAGCTGATTTCGGCCTGCGGCCACCTCAACAAGCCCGGTATCTACGAAATCGAGCTGGGCGTGCCGGTCGAGGAATTCATCTACTCCGATGAGTACTGCGGTGGCATCTGGAAAGGCCGCGACCTGAAGGCCGTGGTGGCCGGCGGTTCGTCGGTGCCGATTCTGCCCAAGGAGCTGATTCTGAAAACCGCCGCCGGTGAGCCCCGCCTGATGACCTACGAGTCGTTGTCGGATGGCGGGTTCGTGACGGGCACCATGCTGGGTTCCGGTGGCTTCATTGCCATGGACGAAACCACCTGCATCGTGCGCAACACCTGGAACTTCTCCCGCTTCTACCACCACGAGTCGTGCGGGCAATGCTCGCCCTGCCGCGAGGGTACGGGCTGGCTGGAGAAAATCCTGCACCGCATCGAGCACGGCCACGGCACGGAGCGCGACATCGACGTGCTGGCCAGCGTGGCCAAGCAGATCGAAGGCAACACCATCTGCCCGCTGGGTGAAGCCGCCGCCTGGCCGGTTTCAGCCGCCATCCGCCACTTCCGCGACGAGTTTGAGTGGCACATCCGCAACCCCCAGGAAGCCACCCGCCCCGGCGCGGTGTACCCCGGCAAAGCAGTCCTTGTATAACCTGAACGTCATGCAGAGCGCAGCGAAGCATCTCGCGTGCCATGCTATTTGATTACCATTGCACGCGAGATGCTTCGGCTTTCGCCTCTGCATGACAGACGTACTTAATGTGCGAACATTCTAATGGCTAAAATAACATTTGACGGCATCGAGGTTGACGTTCCGGACGGAACCACCATCCTCAACGCGGCCCGCACCATCGGCGGGGGCATCGTGCCCCCGGCCATGTGCTACTACACGCCGCTGAAAGGCTCGGGCGGCAAGTGCCGGGCCTGCCTCGTGCGCGTGGCGGCCGGCTCGGCCAAAGACCCGCGGCCTATGCCTAAGCTCGTGGCTTCGTGCGTGACGCCGGTGCAGGACGGCATGGTGGTCGAGAATACGACTTCCGAGCAGGTCCTGAACGTGCGCAAGGGCATCGTGGAGATGCTGCTCATCAACCACCCGCTGGACTGCCCCGTGTGCGACCAGGCCGGGGAGTGTGACCTGCAGAACTTTGCCTTCGAGCACGGCGTGAGCACCACCCGCTACGAAGAGGAGCGCCGCACTTTCGAGAAAATCGACATCGGGCCGCTGATTCAGCTGCACATGACCCGCTGCATCCTGTGCTACCGCTGCGTGTACACCGCCGACCAGCTCACCGAAAAGCGCGTGCACGGCGTACTGGGCCGCGGCGACGCCGCCGAAATCGGCACCTATATCGAAAACATCATCGACAACGAGTTCAGCGGCAACGTCATCGACGTGTGCCCGGTGGGTGCCTTGACCGATAAAACCTTCCGCTTCAAGCAGCGGGTGTGGTTTACGAAGCCCGTAAACGCCCACCGCCAGTGCGAAAACCCCAAGTGCTGCGGCAAAGTAGTGCTTTGGTACAAGGGCAAGGACGTGCTGCGCGTCACGGCCCGCAAGGACCAGTACGGCGAGGTAAAGGAGTGGATTTGCAACACTTGCCGCTTCGATAAGAAGGAAACTTCCGACTGGACGCTGGAAGGTCCGGCTCATATCGACCGTTCGTCGGTAATTTCGGCCAACCACTACGAGCTGCCCGTGCTCAACGCCCAGGTTATTGCCGACTTGCCCGAAAGCTCGCTGCGCGACCTGGAACAGAATCCTCCCATGCGCTTAGGTAATTAGTTTTTAGTTGTTGGTTGTCAGTTGTTAGGTCGTTCTAGGGCCTGTTCAACCAGCAACTAACAACTGACAACGAACAACTAACAACTCCAATGATAGAACTACCAACCTTAGGCTGGCAATCCATTGTAATTCTCGTCGTTTTCGGCGTTTCACTGCTGATTGCCACGTATTGCACCTACGCCGAGCGGGTTATTGCGGCCTTCCTGCAGGACCGGGTAGGTCCGGACCGCGCCGGCCCGTTTGGCTTGCTGCAGCCCCTGGCTGACGCCGTGAAGCTCTTCACCAAAGAGGAGTTTTTCCCCGCTGGTGCTAACCGCGCTTTGTTCGTGCTCGGGCCCTGTCTGGCCATGATTACGGCCCTGATGTCGTCGGCGGTAATTCCGTTTGGCAACGTCATTCAGTTTGGCACCAACGTGTTCAACCTGCAGGGTATTGAAGTCAACATCGGCATGCTGTGGGTGTTCGGCATCGTGTCGTTGGGCGTGTATGGGGTGATGATTGGCGGCTGGGCTTCCAACAACAAGTTCTCCCTGCTGGGCGCCATCCGCGCCGGCTCCCAAAACATCAGCTACGAGCTGGCTATGGGCATGGCCCTGATTGCCGTGCTGATGATTTCGGGTACTTTGTCGCTGCGTGAAATCACGCTGCAGCAGTCGGTAGCCGGGGAGTGGCACTTCTGGAACATTGTGAAACAGCCCCTGGGCTTTATCATCTTCCTGGTCTGCGCCTTTGCCGAAACCAACCGCACGCCCTTCGATTTGCCCGAATGCGAAACTGAACTCGTGGGCGGCTACCACACCGAGTATAGCTCCATGAAAATGGGCCTGTACCTGTTTGCCGAGTACGTCAACGTCTTTGTGGCTTCGGCCGTGATGAGCGTGCTCTACTTCGGTGGTTTCAACTTCCCCTTCCAGTATGAGCTGCGCGACTGGTTCGTGAACAGCCAAGGCTGGGAGCTGACCTCGGCGCAGAACCTGATTTCCATTGTAGGCCTGCTGGGCCTGTTCGGGAAGATTTTCGCCTTCATCTTCTTCTTCATGTGGGTCCGCTGGACTCTGCCCCGCTTCCGCTACGACCAGCTGATGCGCCTGGGCTGGACCATCCTGATTCCGCTGGCCATTTTCAACATCCTGCTCACCGGCGGCCTGATTCTGGGCGGTATCATTAAGTAATCGAACTATGCAGTCCTTAAGCAATAGAGCCAAAAAGCTAGAGGCCAAGCCAATGACGCTGGCCGAGCGGGCTTACCTGCCGGCTATTTTTCAGGGCCTGAGCATCACGATGCGGCACTTTTTCCGGGCCGCTACCAAGAAGCAGGTGACGGTGCGCTACCCCGAGGAAAAGCGGCCCTTCTCCCCCATCTTCCGCGGCCTGCACGTGCTCAAGCGCGACGAGGTGGGCCGGGAGCGGTGCACCGCCTGCGGCCTGTGCGCCGTAGCCTGCCCCGCCGAAGCCATTACGATGGTGGCCGGCGAGCGGAAAAAAGGCGAAGAAGGCCTGTACCGCGAGGAGAAATACGCCGTCAGCTACGAGGTGAATATGCTGCGCTGCATCTTCTGCGGCCTCTGCGAGGAAGCCTGCCCGAAAGCCGCCGTGTACCTGCAGCCCGACAAGATGGCCCCGCCCCGCTTCGAGCGCGACGAGTTCATCTACGGCAAAGACCGCCTCGTGGAACCCGTTGACCCAAACGCCCGCAGCATCCGTGGTATTCAGCTCACGCCCGAGCAAGCTCAGGCTTTGAGCCAGAAAATCAGCCAGCAACCGGCGTAATCGACTCACAATTCCCCTCCTTTCTTTAAAGAGGGGTGCCCGCAGGGCGGGGTGGTTAGCTAGAGTTAAAAACTAGAGCTATAAAGTCGTTCAACGATTATCAACCACCCCTAGCCCCTCCTCAGCTGAGGAGGGGAACTAGTTTTCTAGCTTTAGCCGTAGATTTCCGCCAATGGCCTCCTCTCCTTCCCTGTTTTTCTTCTTATCGTTTGTGGCCTTGTTTGCGGCCCTGGGCGTGGTACTGGCCAAGAACCCGGTGCACAGCGTGCTGTTCCTGATCCTGACGTTCTTCTCGCTCTCGGGCCACTACCTGATTCTGAACGCGCAGTTCTTGGCCGCCGTCAACATCATCGTGTACGCCGGGGCCATCATGGTGCTGTTCCTGTTCGTGATTATGTTCCTGAACCTGAACGCCGATACGGAACCCCACAAATCGACCTTGTCGAAGGTAGCCGCAGCCGTGGCGGGGGGCTTGCTGCTGGTCGTAATGGTGGCCGCTCTGCGCGACGTGCAGACTGGTACCACCTTTACCGCTGCCACTTTCAACTCGCAGATTGGGATGGTAAGTCAGCTGGGCATGATTCTCTACACGAAGTACCTGCTGCCGTTTGAGCTGGCCTCGGTACTGTTTCTGGCCGCCATGGTCGGTGCCGTGATGCTGGGCAAGCGCGAAGCCGGGGAGCGGAATTTCTAAGCAACAACTTCTCTAAGAATCGAAAAGCGGCGTCTGATACTTCAGGCGCCGCTTTTTTGCTTAAATATTACATCAGGGCTTCACCAATCACCAGTAAAAATGCTTCGAAAATCTGTTGCCGGCCGCTACTTCACCTTAGAGATATTCGAGTGCGCACGGAAAACCATCCAGTTAGCAGCTAGCCTGGGATTTGAGAACGTAACGGTTGAAAACTTCACGCACTACCGTAATCCTGATTCAATCCGGGCGGTAGTACAACATGGGTCACTGGTCAAACCTCTTGCACTGAAATCATTTCGACTAGACTTTACCACCACAAGGGCGGATTTCCTCGACCTGATTGACCTATGGGACAGTCAGGGATGCTACGCCGTTTTTCATACGTCGGAAACCCTAAAATTTAAGGCTACTGATTTAGCACCTACCGCTCGTTACCGGGCTTTGGATAACTTTGGCTGGAACCTGGAGCTGTACGTTCCCGACAGCGCGTCGGATGGCCGGGCACTGATAGTTTCCCCGACCCAGCTATTATAGGCCTGATAGAAGCTCAACTTGAAAGCGGTTCCTAAGTATTCAGAAGCCGCCTTTAAGTTATGATTTACCCCCTGCGTTCAGAGAGGCTAACCGCTTGGGCACGACAGCAAGCATTAAACGCCCATCTTCACACCCAGGACCACCTTTTTTACCTTATCAATGAAGTGTATCATCTCTCTGGGTTTGGCAGCCCTCCTACTGACCAGCGTGGGCTGCTCCCGTAATGAAGTACCTTCTCAGGAAATGGAAGGGTATAGCTTCATCAGAAACCCCAAGGGGACTTCGGCCCAGGAAGCTATGGCAATGATTCTGGGACAGGTCAACGCAGCACAGGCCCAGGAAGCGGCTGCCGCTGGTGAAGATCAGTACACGGGCTTGGGACAAGTAAACGAGGATGGCACAGTAGAGCTACCCCGCCCTGCCAATACCGACTACCTGGTTGTAGCCGACAGCGCCGCATTCCAACACGTGCTTGAAGCCCAGGACGTAGTATCAGCGCAACCTGCCGGCTCGGCTGCTCCCATCGATTTTAAACACGAGTTTGTCGTGCTGCTTATCCACCCACCCATCGGGGCGGCGGGGGCTACGTTCGAAGATGAACTGGAAGCGGAGGCCGCCGATAATACCGTCCGGTTGGTGCTGTCGTCGACTTCCAAGCCGGCCACAGCGTTGCAGGGAGTTAGCTACGGCGAGCCTAAATATCAGGTTAGCATGTATAAGCTGGCCAAAAAGGGCTTCAAACGGGCACAGGTTATGTTTGCCGAGCAGGAGGCAGAGGCCCCGGCGGTATACGTGCCGCTGTAGGTCCTGCAAGCACCCAGCCAGTTAGCGGCCAGTAGCTGATGCTAACCTGGCTACTGGCCCTGCTGGCCTTGCTCGGCTTTCTGCTGAAACTTTTCAATCGTGTCGAGCACCCGCTCGGGGTGCACGTCCTGGGCCAGCTCGGGGATTTCCGGATCCTGGGCTTCCTGGACATCCATTTTCCGGGCTATTTCCCGGACCAGAATCACCAGCCGGGTTATTTCGTGCTCACTGAGCAGGCTGACCTGCAGGTTGAGGTCGGCGCGCTTGTCGGCCAGGGCGGCCATGCGGTTTTGGCTGATGAGCACGAAGGTGGACAGGAAAATAGCCTCCACGGAAGCTTCCATGGCCAGAATCACCAACGACGGGTCGAAGGGCTTGAGGCCCAGCCAGCCCACGTTCCACAGAATCCAGCCGGTGAACAAGACCAGGTGAATCAGCACGAAGGTCATGCTGCCGGTGAATTTGGTTACGGCGTCGGCGGTGCGGTCCTGCCAGGTCTTTTGCTTTTCCTCGGCCTGCTGCCGCTGCAGCAGCGCCTGGATATTGCGCTCCACTACCTGGGCCATTCCGCCGCGGGCAGCTTGCTCAGAGTTAGGAGAAGAATCAGGGACAACCATGGGGCTCCAGATGATATTGCCCTTGTATACGGGCGGCCCGAAAATGGCAGCTGCGCCGTAGCTGCCATCTTTTTTTACAAGTCTGGTAGCCTTTCAGCCGCTAGGGTGGCAGGGCCTGCTCCCAGCAGTTAGGTTATAAAAAAAGCGGCTCCTGAAGAATCAGGAGCCGCTTCTCATTTTTTACTGAGCCTATCAGGACTTTGCCACTAGCCAGCGGCGCACTGCGTGGCCTTTCCACAGCCACAAGCCCGATAAAATCACAACGGGCATAAAGACGTAGCGCACGGCAAAGGCGGCCCGGGGAATATCGGCAACGGGACCATAAATGAACCCCAGGATGGGAATACTGAGCAGCAGGTGCAGCCAGCGGATAACTTTGCGTTCGGTAGCGGCCTTCATGACGCTGGCAGCAAGAAGCTTTACTCGGCCGCCGCCGTTTGGGGAGTTTCGAAAGCCGAGCGGCGCATCCAGGGCGGGCCGCAGCTGGCGCGCATTTTCTGGCGGAATTTCTCCTGCTCTTCGGGCGTCATGCCGGCCATGCGGCTTTCCATTTTCTGCTTCCAGTCGTTGCGGTGTTGCTGCCACTTGCGGCTGAAGCCGGGCCGACCACCACCGCCTTTAAAGCCGGTGAGCAGGCGGGTGAGCAGCAGCAAACCCAGGGTTTGCCAGAAGCTAATGACCGGGCCGTGGAAAAGCTCGGGTACCAGCCAGTTCCAGAGGCTCATCGTAGCGTAGCCCATAACGGCCACGAACAAAGTACCCAGGACAATGAATTTGAGGACGCGCAGCGCCCAGAATTTACGGTTCATGATGTTAAATGTGCTTATTAACGTCTAATGCGGTAATGTGCTTGTGTTCTACTCCTTGAAGTAGCATTTCTGTGCAGTCAACGGTTAAGTTGTTACAGCACATGAGCCCATTAATCATTCGCCCATTAATCGGTGAACAAGTTGGTGTAAAGCGCCTGCAGGCGCTGGCGCAAATGCTGCACGGCGTAGTGCTTGCGCGAAATCAGGGTTTTGAGCGGGACGCCGGTTTCCTCGACCAGTTCCTTGAAGCTGCGGCCCTCCAGCTCGTGCCAGACGAATACGTCGCGCTGGTTTTTGGGCAATTCCTCCAGGGCTTCAGCCAGAGCCTCCATCAGGGTTTCGCGGAGCAGGCGGTTTTCGGGGGCGTCATCGTCGGCGGGCAACACGTCGGCCAGCAACAGGGAGCCTTCCTCATTGTCGTCGGCGTAGCGGAGCATTTCCTCTTCCAGCGAAGCCGTTTTCTTTTTACGGTAGAGGTCGGTGATGCGGTTGCGGGCCACGCGAAACAGCCAGGAGGCTACTTTCTCGACGGGCTTGAGCATCCGGTAGCTTTCAACCAGCTCCCCGAAGACATCCTGCAGAATATCTTCGGCGTCGTCCGGGTCGGGTACGCGGCGGCGGATGAAAGCCAGCAGCCGGCCGCGCTGCTGCTGCACAGCCTCCTGAATCTGCCGGTCCTGTCCTCTCATCGTGCCTACGGGCAAGGCGTTTAGTGCTAGTGCGTCCATTCTGACTAAGCAGACGCGGAAGGCAGCAAAATACTTTATCGGCACCAGAATATTTTGCGGGATATATAGCGGAGCAGCAAATGAAAAGAACGTCCTGTTTCCCGTTGGCCGACAGGCCGGACGAATTAAATGTTTCTAATTCCTTGCTGATGGCCCTTTCCTGCCGGCCGCAACGGCCAGAACTGTACTTTTCCCTGTGGATTTACCGATTTTCAGGATACCTTTGCCAGCTAATTCACCCCAGCTGAGCTTTGGCTGGGCCTCTTTGCCTTGTCCGCTGACCCCACTGCATGGAACAGACCATCCCGGAAGTCATTCGCACCGTCCCGCTTGAGTATTACATATACTTCGCCACGGCGCTATTTGCCATCGGCGTAACGGGCGTGCTAACCCGGCGCAATGCCATTATCATCTTCATGTGCGTGGAGCTGATGCTCAATGCCGTAAACGTGCTGCTGACGGCCTTTTCCGCCTACCGCTCCGACCCCAACGGGCAAATCTTCGTGTTTTTCATCATGGCCGTGGCCGCCGCCGAAGTATCGGTTGGCCTGGGCATCATTGTGATGATTTACCGCAATTTCCAGAATACCGACGTCAATCTGCTTAACCGTCTTAAGTGGTAATGATAACTCGCCTGTCATCCTAAGCCACGCGAAGGACCTTACCGCGCCAGAACGAGTCGTTCAACAGTGTAAGGTCCTTCGCAAGCTCAGGATGACAGACGGTTTTCTTATAGCATACTCCTTATGCAAGAAACTGTAATACCCGCAGCCGGCGCCCCCTTTTCCACGCTGCTGTACGTGCTGATTCCACTGCTGCCGTTTTTGGGTTTTCTCATCAATGGCCTGCTCAATAAAAAACTCTCGGGCACGGTGGCCGGGGCCATCAGCAGCCTGATGGTGCTGGGCTCCTTCCTGATTGCGGTAACGCTGTTCTGGGAATTTCTGCACCCCACGGCCCAGTGGGTGGCCCCCGGCGCTACGGCCCACCAGGCTTACACGGTGAAACTCTTCGACTGGATTTCGGTCGGCACGATGCAGATTCCCTTCACCTACCAGATTGACCAGCTCAGCCTAGTGATGCTGCTGCTGGTGACGGGCGTGGGCTTCCTGATTCACGTCTACAGCATCGGCTACATGCACCACGACGAGAACGTGGGCAAGTTTTTCGCCTTTCTGAACCTGTTCGTATTCAGCATGCTGGTGCTGGTAATGGGCGCCAACTTCGTGATTCTGTTCATTGGCTGGGAAGGCGTGGGGCTCTGCTCCTACCTGCTCATCGGCTTCTGGAACAAGGAAACGGCCAACAACAACGCCGCCAAGAAGGCCTTTATCATCAACCGCGTCGGGGACCTGGGCTTTTTGCTGGGTATCTTCCTGATCTACCTCACCTTCGACTCGGTGCAGTACGGGGAGGTTTTCCACAAGGCCTCGACCCTGCAAATCGGCACGGGCGTCGTCACGGCCATTACCCTGCTGCTCTTCGTGGGCGCCATGGGTAAGTCGGCCCAGCTGCCGCTCTACACCTGGCTGCCCGACGCCATGGCCGGCCCCACCCCGGTTTCGGCCCTGATTCACGCCGCTACCATGGTAACGGCCGGTATCTACATGGTGCTGCGCGCCAACGTACTCTTCACCCTGGCCCCCGACACGCTCCACGTTGTGGCCTGGATTGGCGGCATCACCGCTTTGTTTGCCGCTACCATCGGCCTGGCCCAGAACGACATTAAGAAAGTGCTGGCCTACTCCACGGTTTCCCAGCTCGGCTACATGTTCCTGGCCCTGGGCGTCATGGGTTACAGCACCTCGCTGTTTCACGTGTTGACCCACGCCTTCTTCAAAGCTCTGATGTTCCTGGGTGCCGGCTCCGTGATTCACGCCATGAGCAACGAGCAGGACATTCGCCGCATGGGCGGCCTGCGCAAAGCGCTGCCGGTTACCTTCCTCACGTTCTTTATTGGCTGCCTGGCTATTTCGGGCATTCCACCTTTCTCGGGCTTCTTTTCCAAAGACGAAATCCTGGAGCACGCCTTCCAGCACAACAAGATTCTGTGGGGCATGGGCTTGCTGACGGCCTTCCTGACGGCTTTTTACATGTTCCGCCTGCTGTTCCTGACCTTCTTCGGCGAGTTCCGGGGCACCGAGGAGCAGAAGCACCACCTGCACGAGTCGCCGGCTAGCATGACCCTGCCGCTGGTTGTGCTGGCAATTCTGGCTGCCGTGGGAGGCTTCATGGGCGCCCCGATGTTCCTGGGCAAGCACTACCTGGCCGATTATCTGGCTCCGCTCTTTACCTACTCGAAAGCTCTCAACCCGGAAGCTTTTGCCTCGGAGCTGGACCACGGCACTGAGCTGATGCTCATTGGTTTGTCGGTAGCGGCCGGCGTGCTGGGCATCCTCTTCGCCTACGTGCAGTACGTGAGCCGCCGGGTGCGCCCCGCTGAGGACGACGCCCAACGCTCGGCTCCCGAAAGCCTGGTGTACCACAAATACTACATCGACGAGCTCTACAACGGCATCTTCGTGCGGCCCATCATGGGCCTGTCGAAAGGCTTGTACCGCTACGTGGAGCAGGGCGTTATTGACCCCATCGTGAATGGCTTCGGCCGCGTGACGCTGGGTGGCGGGCAGCTCTTGCGCTACGTGCAAACCGGTTACGTGGGCCTCTACCTGATTCTGATGGTTGTCGGCATCGTGCTGATTCTAGCCCTGAACCTGGTGCGGCTGTAGCCACTCGAAGTAGTGATGAAGATGCTCCTACTAGCCGATGTTGCTCCTGAGTTTTCCCCGTTTGGGCTACTCGTTCTTTTAGGCTGCTACTTTCTACCCGCTTTTTACGGTCGTAAGCAACCGAATTATTGGACTGTCCTCTTAGTCAATACAATGTTGGGCTGGACATTTATTGGCTGGTTATACGCTCTTAACCTAGCGCTGGAACCAACTCCTGCCGACAGAGAAGCCGTTGTTGCTTTTCGTTCTAAACGTAGCCCGAACAACCTACTTAGCTAATGCTGACTGCCTTTTTACTCTTCTTTCCCGTCGCGGCGGCGCTGCTGCTGCACTTTGCCAAGGGCAATGCGGCGCGGGTAATGGCCCTGGGGGCAGCCCTGGTGGAATTTGCCGTGGCCGTGTTTGCCGCCGTTACGGCCGCTTCGAATATGACGCCCGGCAACAGCGAGGCCGCCTATTCCACGTTTGTCGTCAACATTCCCTGGATAGCCTCGGCTGGTATCAACTTCCACATTGGCATGGACGGGCTGAGTTTGCTGCTGGTGCTGCTGACCACCTTTCTGGTGCCGCTCATCATCCTGGCATCCTTCCGCCACGACTATCCCAACGCCTCGGCCTTCTACGCCCTGATTCTGTTCATGCAGACCGGCCTGATCGGTGTGTTCGTGTCGCTGGATGCCTTCCTGTTCTACTTCTTCTGGGAAGTGGCCCTGATTCCGATTTACTTCCTGGCCGGCGTCTGGGGCTCGGAACGCCGCATTGCCGTCACCTTCAAGTTTTTCCTGTACACCATTATCGGCTCGCTCTTCATGCTGGCCGCCTTCGTGTACCTCTACTTCCAGACCGGCGCCAATGGTGCGGTCCGCTCCTCCGACATTGCCGCTTTCTACAACCTGACGCTGACGGCTTCGCAGCAGGCTTGGGTGTTCTGGCTGATCTTCATTGCCTTCGCCGTGAAGATGCCGATTTTCCCCTTCCACACCTGGCAGCCCGACACCTACACCGAAAGCCCCGTGCCCGCCACCATGCTGCTCTCGGGCATCATGCTCAAAATGGGTATCTACGGCACGCTGCGCTGGCTGCTGCCCATCGTCCCGCTCGGTACCAGCCAGTGGGGTAAGCTGGTGATGATTCTCGCGGTTATCGGCATTATCTACGGCGCTATTATCGCCATTCGCCAGCGCGACATGAAGCGGCTTATTGCTTATTCGTCGCTCTCCCACGTGGGCTTGATGGCCGCCGGCGTATTCTCGCTGACCTTCATGGGCCTGCAGGGTGCCGTGATTCAGATGCTGGCCCACGGTGTGAACGTAGTCGGCATGTTCTTTATCGGCGACATTATCCAGCGCCGCACCGGCACCCGGCAGATTGCGGAGCTAGGCGGCCTGACCAAGCACACGCCGCTCTTGTCGGTATGCTTCCTGGTGCTGCTGCTCGGTACCGTGGCGTTGCCGCTCACCAACGGTTTCGTGGGTGAATTCCTCTTGCTGGCCGGCGTGTACCAGTACAACATGTGGCTGGGCGCCGTGGCGGGTGTTACCATTATTCTGGCGGCCGTGTACCTGCTGCGCATGTTCCAGCGCGTGATGCTGGGCCCCGAAACCTCCTTTACTTCGACTATCCAGGATTTGACCGGCAGCGAGCTGGCCGTGCTGGTGCCCCTGATTGTGCTCGTGTTCTGGATTGGCTTGTTCCCCAATACCTTCCTGCGCATCTCGGAGCCCGCTGTACTGCAGATCTTAACCCTTGTGGGTAAACGCTAAGCCCTGATTCCGACGACATGACCTCCATCATTCTGCTCTCCGTTCTCGGCATCGTTAACCTGTTTCTCGGGTTCCTGAAGTCCAACAAAATCCTGCTGCCGGCGGCCATGGTCATTCTGGCCCTGGTCTTCGGTGCCAACCTGCTCGACTGGAATGCGTCCCAGACGTATTTCAACAACATGCTCACCATCGACCGGTACTCGGTGGCCTTTACCGGCATCGTAGTACTCTCGACGCTGCTGCTGATTCCCTTCTCGGAGAAATACGTGCGCGACGGCCAGGAAAACCTGGCGGAGTACTACTCCCTGCTGCTCTTCTCGCTCGTGGGCGCCATTATGATGGTTAGCTACGATAACCTGCTGATGCTCTTCGTAGGCATCGAAATCCTGAGCGTGTCAATGTACGTGGTGGCCGGTTCCGACAAGCGCAACGTGCGCTCCAACGAAGCGGCCCTGAAGTACTTCCTGATGGGCTCCTTTGCCACCGGCATCCTGCTCTTCGGCATTGCGTTGGTGTATGGCGCTACCGGCACCTTCCAGCTTACCGACATCAACGCGGGCATCGTCAACCCCGCCAATGCCTCGCTGCAGCCCATGCTCTACATCGGCATGCTGCTCATGTTCATCGGTATCAGCTTTAAAGTATCGGCCGCGCCCTTCCACTACTGGACGCCCGACGTGTACGAAGGCACCCCGACCTTCTTCACGGCCTTCATGAGCACGGTGGTGAAAACGGCTGGTTTTGCTGGTTTCTTCAAGCTGCTGATGGCCGCCTTCTTCGCCGCCAAAGGCTTCTGGGTGCCGACGCTGATGGCCATTACCGTCCTGACGCTGCTCATCGGCAACGTGGGCGCCGTGGCCCAGTCCAGCGTGAAGCGGATGCTGGCTTACTCCAGTATTTCGCACGCCGGCTACCTGTTCATTGCCCTGATTGCGGTGAACGGCAAGCTCTCGGCCAACGCCATTTTCTTTTACTCCCTGGCTTACTCCATTGCCACAATAGCGGCCTTCGCCGTGCTCAAGCTGGTATCGGATCAGCGGCAGCGCGAAGACTACGCCGGTTTCAACGGCCTGGCCAAAACCAATCCGCTGCTGGCCTTTGTGATGACCGTGGCCATGCTGTCCTTGGCCGGTATTCCGCTCACCGGCGGCTTCTTCGGCAAGTTCTTCACCTTCGGCGCGGCCATCGACCGGGGCTATGTGGGCCTGGTGGTCTTCGCCGTCGTCATGTCGATGGTCAGCATTTACTACTACCTGCGCCCCATCATTGCCATGTACATGCAGCCTGCCGAAGACGAAACCGCCGAGCCCGTGGCAGTAAGCGGCTTTCAATCGGCGGTGCTGGTGCTGCTGGCCCTGCTAACGGTGGTGCTGGGCGTATTGCCGGGCTTGTTCAGCGAAGTATTCAAGTAAGCTGGCTCCCTGGCTTACCCAACAGAAAGAGCGGCCCTGAGGGCCGCTCTTTCTGTTTTCTGCCGGTTTGAGTCAAGATTATTTCTGGGTTACCCGAATGCTGATGCGGCGATTCAGGGCCCGGCCGACGGGCGTAGCGTTGCTGGCCACGCCGTGCTTGCCCCCATAGCCCTTGGCCTCCAGCCGGCTCAGCGGAATGCCCATGGCCACCAGCTCCGACAGGGCCACGTTGGCTCGGTCCTGGCTAAGCTTGAGGTTGGCCAGTACGCTGCCGGTGCTGTCGGTGTAGCCGCCAATCTTGGCCCGGGCGTTGGGGAAGCTCTTCAGAATGCTGGCCACGTTGCGCAGCTGCTGCCGCGACTCGTCGGTGAGCGAAGCTTTCTTAGCGTCGAAGTTGACCCGGTCGAAGTTGATCCAGCCCTTGGTGCGGTTCACGGGGTCGACCTGCACGGCGGGGTTGGCCAGGAAGGTGTAGAGCCGGTTTTCGGTGGAGTTGACGCCCACGGTCTGGCTGCTACCGTCGACCATGGTTAGCGTTACGGGGCGGCCGGGGTCGTAGACGTAGGTATCGAGGGCCGCGTCGTAGTGGCCGCCGGGAGCTGCCGGAGCTTCGCCGCTACCGAAGCCAGCGGGGGTGGTGCCGGGCGCTGACGCGGCGCTGGTTAGGGCCAGGACGGCCGGATTGGTGGCTACGGCCCCATTGCCGGCCTTGTCACGCATTACGAAGTACTCGGCCCCGGCGCCCAGCACTACCAGTGCCAGCACCCAGGCCCAGCGGGAGGCGGAAGTTGCGGGCGGATTGTCCGTTGCCGGGGCGGCGGGTGAACTGTAGGTGTGCCCGCCACCCACCGGCGCCCAGGTGCCGACGCCTGGCTCGGGCACGGTGCTGGCCGGGACTTCGGGCCGGACCAGGCGCCCGGATGCCGGCTCGGCGCTGAATGGGCCCACCGAGCTGCCGGGCAGCAAGGCTTCGAGCACCTGGGTCCGCTGGCTTTTCAGGAAGCTGAGCAGCTCCTCGGGGTTCAGGTGGTGCAGGGTGGCGTAGCTGGCCAGGCGGTGCAGCACGGCCTGGGCCACAATGGCCAGCAGGGTTTCTACCGACGGCGGCTGAATGGCCGTGGCCGTGGCAATGCGGGCTACGGTGGCGCCGTAGGCCTCGCCCAGCAAGGCCCGCATCAGGTCGGAGCGGCGCTGCAGGGTGTCGGCCGTGAGCAGGTTGGGCAGCGCGCCCGATTCGGCGGCTTCGTGGGTTAGGGTCCAGAGGACTTCCGGGCCACCGGGCCGCTCGGCGCGGCCCATGAAACTACTGAGAATAAGCGGGGTAATCTTGCCTAAAGCCTTCCGAACTCCCTCCTCACTCTCGCCCACCACTACGCTGGTCTGGCTTACGGTATTACCCGTAAAGTACGTTTCAACTTCTTCCAGTAGGTTCTGATGCATACTTGTCGAGGTTAACGTGTCTGATAGATAATAATACTAATTTTTATTTAAATATTACCAAATATATTCTTTTCTGCATTTCTTTTCCCACTCCCACTATCTCCGACCAAAACCCCTTAAAACCAGTTAGGCCCCGGTTTCAAGTTGAAACGGGGCCTGACTGGCAACTGTGGAAACCGGAATTTTACACGCGTTTCATCACGGCGCTGATGCCGTCGGCGTAGATGACGGCCTCGTCGGCGAAGGGCTGCTCGCCACGGAATTTCTGCAACAGCCGGGCCGTGGTAATGATGTCCTTCTGGCAGTAGTGCACGATGCGCGGCAAGTCGTTGTCGGTGTAGTACACCCGGGCTACGTCGGCGCCGGTGATGTCGTCTTTGGGCGTGGGAATGTTGAACAAGCCCGCCAGCAGCGACAGGGAGGTGTAGGATTTCCGGTCGCCGAACTTCCAGAGCTCCATCGTGTCGAGGTGGGCAATTTCCCAGGGCTTCTTGCCGGCAATATCGAGCTGGGGCGGCAGCGGCAGCCCGTTGATGAGCAGGCGGCGGCCCAGGTAGGGAAAGTCGAATTCCTTGCCGTTGTGGGCGCAGAGCAGGTAATTGGGCTTACGGGCCAGCAAGGCCGAAAACTCGCGCAGCATGGTTACCTCGTCGTGGTCGGCGAAGCTCTTGACCCGGAAGCGCCACAGCTCTTCCTGCTTGTCGAAGGTGAAGCAACCCACCGAGATGCATACTACCCGGCCAAACTCGGCGTAGATGCCGGCCTGCTCAAAGAGGGAGGCGGCTTCGAGGTGGGAAGGCATTTCCTCCACGTCGGCGCGGGAGGAGCTCCAGCCTTTTTCGCGGCGCAGGGCGTGGCACTTATGCTCCCAGAGCAGGCGCAACATGTCGTTCAGCTCATCGTGGCAGCCTACGCAGGGCACGGTTTCGATGTCGAGCACGAAGACCTGTTCCAGGGAAATATTGCGTAAAATCTGCATAGCGAAGCGCGCCAACCGGTATTTGAATATCGAAGATAACCGCCCGGCGCAAGAATCGTCTTAAAAATGTGCGGGCCGTTTTCGGCCAGCCGGCTGGTTTACGGCCTTGGCAGGAGCCCAAAACTACGCCGCCCGGCCTCCGGCGGTGTGAAACCGGAAGTCGGGCGGCGGATGTCGGAAGCCAAAGCGCGCGGGGCAATTACCGCCGTTCAGGCCAGGGCGGGGCGGCCCCGGAGCCATAACCCTACTAACACAATCAGCACTTGGCGGCGTGGTTTTGGCATGGCGTCCGACAATTTAGGAAGTAAAAATCCAACGGCTCCGCTTACCCTCTGCATGGCGGATTCGGCGGGGCCATTGGTCATGCTCAAGTTGCAGCATTCCGCGTCCCCAATCAATCACATGATTATGTGAGTAGCCCGGGGCCGCGGCCTAGGTCAGGCCCTGACGCAGGGCTTTAGACACGGCCTCGGTCATGGAGCGCACGTGCAGTTTTTCGTAGATTTTCTTGATGTGGGACCGGACCGTGTCGATGCTGATGCCCCGGTCGGCGGCAATCATCTTGTAGCTGTAGCCCTCCACGAGCAAACCCAGAATTTCCTGCTCCCGGGCGCTGAGGTTGGCCGGCGACTCGTCGGTGGCGGTGGCCATCGGCGGCTTGGAGCGCGGAAACAGGCGCAGCACCTGCCGGGCAATGGCGGGCGTCATGGGGGCCCCACCCAGGCGCACCTCCCCAATGGCGTCGAGCAGCTTCACGGGCGGCGTTTTCTTGAGCAGGTAGCCGTCGGCGCCGGCGCAGATGGCTTCAAATACCCGGTCGTTGTCCTCAAACACGGTCAGCATCACCACGTTGACCTGGGGCGCCGACTTCTTAATGCGCTTGAGGCCCTCGATGCCGTTGATGCCGGGCATGTCGATATCCATCAGGATAACGTCGGGGGTAAGGCGGGCTACGTCGGCCGTGGCTTGGGTGCAGTTGCCCAGCGCGCCCACCAGCTCCAGGCCCGGCGAGCCGGCGAGCAGCTGGCTCAGGCTGGCCCGCAGGTCGGAGTTATCTTCGTAAATCAGGACGCGGGTGGGAGTTTCCATAGGGTTCGGCTAGCGGAGTTTGCGAAGGTAAAGATACGGTGCCCGGGGCCCTGGTTGAGCCTACATGATAATGTGAGCAACTTTTCAGCGGCCGGTTTTCGGCAATTTTAATCCTATAAATCAGCTTTTTAGCGGCACGTTCAGGCGCAGCACCGTGCCCTGACCGGGGGCCGTCTGAATGTCGAGCACGCCCTTCATGGCGGCGGCCCGGCTGTTCATATTGGTCAGGCCATTGCCGCCGCCCTGGGCCGGGGCCTGGGGGTCGAAACCCACGCCGTCGTCCTGCACGGTGAGTACCAGCCGCTGGTGCTCGTAGGCCAGGGTAATGGCCGCCTCGGTGCACTGGGCGTACTTGGCCAGGTTATTTACGGCTTCCTTAAACAAGAGAAAAAACTCCCGCCGGGCCCGCATATTCAGCCGCAGCCCGGCAATGGACGGGTCGGCGCGGAAGGTGAAGTCGATGCCGCGGGCTTCGAGCACGTCGGAGGCGAAGCTGCGCATGCGGGCCACCACATCGTCCATGGAGTCGTGGGCCGGGTTGATGGTCCAGACGATGTCGTCCATGGCGTCGAGCATGCGGCGCGAGGAGTCGCCAATCTGGTCGAGCAGGGCCGTGGCCTGGTCGGTACGCTGGTTGTGCTGGTGAGTGCGGGCAATCTGGCTCAGGATGGAAATGCTGCTGAGCGTGGAACCCATGTCGTCGTGCAGGTCGCGGGCAATGTTGTGGCGCACCCGCTCCAGGGCCAGCAGCTGGCGCACCCGCAGGCGGTAGGCCAGGAACAGCAGCCCAAACAGCACCCAGCTAATCAGAATCCGGAACCACCAGGTGCCGTACCAGTGGGGCTGCACCACGATGGTGAGGGCCGTGCCCCGGGGGTTCCAGATTCCGTCGTTGTTGGTGGCCCGTACCCGAAAAGTATAGGTGCCCGGGTCGAGGTTGGTATAAGTGGCTTCGCGCTTGGTGCCGGCCTGCACCCAGTCGGGGTCGAAGTTTTCGAGCATGTAGGCGTAGCGGTTTTTCTCCGGCAGGCGGAAGTTCAGGGCCGCAAACTCCACGGAAAAGAAATAATCCTGGGGGCCCAGCACGATGCGGCGGCGCACGGTAATGCTGGTATCGAGCTCCACAGGCTGGTTGAACTTGCGGAAGCCGGTGAGCACCACGGGCGGCGGCACGGCGTTGGTACGCACGGCGCCGGGCTGGAAGCTGACCAAGCCCTGCACCCCGCCAAAGTAGAGCCGCCCGCTGGGGCTGGCGTAGTAGCCGCCGGCGTTGAACTCGTCGAAGGGCAGTCCGTCGCGGGTGTCGAAGGTATAGAACTGGTTGTTGGCCGGCGTGAAGCGGGCCAGGCCCTTGTTGGTGGAAAGCCAGAGGTGCTGCTGGGCGTCTTCCAGCACGCCGTATACCACGTCGTTGGGCAGGCCCTGGGGCTCCCGGAAAGTAGTGAAAATGCCCCGGCGCGCGTCGTCGAGGCGGCAGAGGCCCCCGCCCTCGGTGCCCACCCAGAGCTGGCCGGCGTGGTCTTCCAGGATAGAGCGCACGAAGTTGCTGCTCAGGCTGCGCGGGTTTCGGTCGTCGGTGCGGAAGGCCGAAAACTGGCCCGTGACGGGGTTGTAGCAGCACAGCCCGCCCCCGCCGGTGCCCACCCACACCCGGCCGGTGCGGTCCTGGTGCACCACGCGCACGAAGTTGTTGCTCAGGCTGCGCGGGTTGGCCGGGTCGTTGCGGAAGCTAGTAAAGCCGTCTTTGTCCGGCTCGAAGCGGTTCAGCCCGCCTTCGGTACCCACCCACAGCCGCCCGTCGGGTCCTTCGTAAATGGTCCGGATAAAGTCTTCACTGATAGTATTTTTTACGGCCGGGTCGTGGCGGTAGTGCCGGAACCGGGTGGCGCCGGGCTCCAAGCAGTCGAGGCCCTGGCTCTGGGTGCCTACCCACAAGCGGCCTTGCCGGTCGAAGCACAGGGCCCGCACGAAGTCCTCACTCAGGCTACCGGGGTCCTGGGGGTGGTGCCGAAACTCCCGGCGCTGGCCCGTGGCGGGATTGTAGCTCACCAGGCCCAGGCTTTCGGTACCCACCCACACCGTCCCGGCCGCGTCTTCGGCCACGGCCCACACCGGACCGTTGGGCCGGCCGGCCAGGCCCGGATAGGCGGCAAAGGCACTGGGCTGGGCTTCGAAGCTGCTGATGCCGCCCTCAGTGCCGGTCCAGAGCAGGCCCGAGCGGTCCTGAAACACGGACAGCACCACGTTGTCGGGCAGGGAATGCACGACCCCGCTCTGGTGCTGGTACGTGGTGAACGTGTGGGCCACGGGCTGGTAGCGCACCAGCCCCTTGTTGGTACCAATCCAGACGTGCTGCTGCTGGTCGAGAAACAGGGCCCGGATAGCCTCCCCCGGTCCGGCCGCCACCCGCTGCCCAATACCCTGGCGCGGACCGGTGGCCGGCACATACCAGAGCCCGTCGGTTTCGGTGCCCACCCACAGCCCACCCTGCTTATCGGGCTGCAGGGCCGTAATGGCGCTGGTAGGGGCCCAGCGCGGATCGGCTTCGAGGTAGCCGGTGGCCGGGTTCAGGCGGCTGATTCGACCTTCGCCGGTGCCCACCCAGAGCGTACCCGTGGCCGACTGCGTAATGGCCCGGACGGAGTTGCGGCGCAGGTTTTCGGGCAGGCTGGCCGCGTGCACGAAGCGCTGAAAATGGTTTTTGCGGGGCTCAAAGCGGTGCAAGCCGCCTTCGGTGCCGGCCCACACCCGCCCCTGCCGGTCGCAGTACACGACGCGCACAAAGTTGTCGGCCAGCCCGTTCTCATCGGTGGGCTCGTACTCAAAGGAGCGGAAACGGCCCGTTACGTGGTTGTAGCGGCACAGCCCCCCCCCGCCGGTGCCCACCCAGAGCTGGCCCTGCTGGTCTTCGGTCAACGACAAGATGAAGTTGCTGCTCAGGCTGCCCGAGCGTTGGGGGTCGTTGCGAAACACCCGAAACTCTACTCCGTCGTAGCGGCTCAACCCATCCTGGGTGCCAAACCACAGAAAGCCCCGCCGGTCCTGCACAATGCTGTAGACGCTGTTTTCCGACAGGCCCTGGGCCGCCGTCAGCGTATGAAAGGTCAGGGCGGAAGAGGTTTGGGCGCGGGCCACGACGGCCAGACTCACCAGCAGCCCCAGCAGCCCCAGTCGCCGCCACGCGGCCAACAGGTTGGTCATAGGAAAGACAATGAATAGTCGGAACCAGCCGGGCCAGGCGGGTCCGCGCGGCTGTTTCCAACTGCAACCTAGGGATTTCCCGGCGTCCGCCCAATTCCGGGTGGGCGGTTAAAAAGTCGTTGACCCGCTCCCAAACCCGATTCTTCAATCCCCGCGTTTCGGTACCTTGACCGGATCAGCTATTGTTATCTTGCCAAGTCCCTTCACGAAGTCTGACCAGTCGATATGCGCGAATCCCTCCTCCAGATTAGCTCCGCCGAAACCGGCCGCCTCGGCGTGCGCCACCTCAAGCGGTTCTGGGCTCTGGCGCGGGTCCGGCGCCAGGGCCAGCCGGTGGAAGTAACCGAGCACGACTGGCGCTTCGACAACCTGTTGCTCCACGGGCTGGGGTTGGCTCTGGAAGAAACCACCCAGTACCTGCTGCAACATGCCCCGGAATTTGAGGAGTTTGAGCAGTGGATATTGGCCCGAAACGAGGGCCGGCTGGCTCCCGAGCAGGTGGAGCGCCTGAACAGCGTCTTTTCCGGCCAGCCCTACGGCCCGGCCCTGCTGGCGCATCTGCACGAAATCGAAGCGTATCCCGACGTGCTCAGCGCCGAGGATCTGCGCTTCTGGGACGAAAATGGCTACGTGGTGGTGCACGGCGCCGTGCCGCGGGAGCAGGCCCAGGCCACGGAGGCCGCGGTGTGGCAGGCCCTGGGCATGCGGCCCGCCGAGCCGGCGTCGTGGTACGAAAAGACCATCGGCAAGGGTATTATGATGGAGTTTTACCACCACCCCACCCTGGCGGCCAACCGGCGGACACTGCGAATTCAGAAAGCCTTTGCCCAGCTCTGGCAAACGCCCGACCTGTGGACCACCACCGACCGAACCAGCTTCAACCCGCCCGAAACGGTTAATCTGCCTTTCCAGGGGCCGCGCCTGCACTGGGACGTGAGTTTGCAGCCGCCCTTCCACTTCGGCACCCAGGGCCTGCTTTACCTCTGCGACACCCCCGCCGAGCAGGGCGCTTTCTGCTGCGTGCCCGGCTTCCACCGCCAGCTCGAAACCTGGCTGGCCCACTTGCCGGCCGGCTCCGACCCGCGGCAGGTGAATCTGGAGGCGCAGGCCGTGCCCATTGCCGCCCAGGCCGGCGACTTTGTCATCTGGCACCACTTTCTACCCCACGGCAGCAGCCCTAACCGCGGCACCTACCCCCGCATTGTGCAGTACCTGAACATGTACCCGGTGGAGTTTCGGGAAACGATGCAGTGGCGCTAAGCCGGCTGGTGTCGACTTGCACCGGGGCTTGGGTGCTCAACCCGCACAGCCGGCCTGGGCGGCCCGCGGGTAAGGCCACCCGCCAGCTACTGCGCCGGTCTTCGCCGGGGCCGGATTCGTAGAGTGGCAATAGTATATATTACCGGTTTAGCATATACCTTTAAGCGCTTACCAAGTATCAGTTTCTCAACTTATTACTCTTTCGCTTATGCAGCTTACTTTACTTACCGCGTGGCGGCCCAGGTGGCGCCACGTGCTGCCGTTTGTGCTGAGCCTGCTCACCACTGCGGCCAGCTGGGCCCAGGTGCAAACATTTCCGCTCCGGGCGTATTCCTTTGCCGCTTCCCAGGGCACCTACACGCCGGTGCCTTTCGTGTATGAAACCGTCCAGGTAAAGGACATTACCCAGGACGACAATGAGTCGCGACCCTTCGACATCGGCTTCCCATTCGTGTTTGAGGGGGCAACCTATACGCGGTTCGTCATGGATTCCAACGGCTGGCTCAGCCTGACGGTGGGCTCGGCCACGTCGAGCAACAATGGGTTCGATTTGCAGGGCACCCGGGCCTACGCCCCGCTGTTTGCTCCGCTCTGGGACGACTTGCACGGCCGGGTAGGCCAAGCCTTTTTTCTAACGGAAGGCACCGCGCCCAACCGGGTGCTCACGGCCGAATGGCGCAACTGGAGCTGGCCCCGCTCGGCCGGCGATGCGCAATACCCCTACTCGACCATCTCCTTTCAGGTCAAGCTCTACGAAACCACCGGGGTGATTCAGTACTGCTACCGGCAGGAAGCGGGTATTCCGCAGACCAGTGAGCTGTCGGCCACCATCGGCATCCGGGGCAACTACCTTAGCTTTCTTTCCCTGAGTGATGCCTCGGCGGCGCCCACGGTGAGCAGCACCGTCTCGACCAACACCATCAATCAGCGCCCGGCCACGGGGCAGGTCTACACCTTCACCCCGCCCACGGCCTGCCCTAACCCCACCAGTGTCACGGCCACGGCTACTTCCCAGACCACGGCCACGGTAAGCTTCGTGCCGGGCGCCAACAGCCCGGTGAGTTACAAGGTGCAGTATTTTGCCACCTCCGGCAACCAGAGCGGCACCGTGACGGGCACTACCTCGCCGGTGGAGCTGACCGGCCTGCTGCCCGCCACCACGTATCAAATAATGGTGTTCAGCACGTGCAGCAACGGGGCCTCGTCGCCGGGTACTCAGCCTGCCGTGTATGTCACGACCCTGGCCCCGCCCAACACCAACTCTTCCTGGACCGGGGCCGTGAGCCGGGCCTGGGACGAGCCTGGCAACTGGAGCGCCAACCTAGTACCCGCGGCCACGACCAACGTGCTCATCAACGCCACCGCCAATCAGCCCATCGTGACGGGCCGGCAGGTGAGCGGGGTGGTGCGGCTGCGGCCCGACGCCACGCTCACGCTCACGGCCAACAGCCAGCTTAGTGCCAGCGGCTACGTGTCGCTGCCGCCCGGCAGCAGTCTAGTCCAGGCAGCGGGCAGCACCCTGGCCATTGGTGGCTACTGGAACAACAACGGCGCTACCCTCACCCTGGACCCCACCAGCACCGTGAGCTTCTGGGGCAGCACGCCCCACGACGTGGGCGGCGGGGAGCCGACCACCTTCCAGAACCTAGTGGTGGGCGACGCCACGCCCCAGGACGAGCTGAACCTGACCAACGCCATCAGCGTGCAGCATCTGCTCAAAACGGTGCAGAACTCCATCGTGCAGGTGCAAACCGACGGGTCGCTGCGCCTGCTCGACGGGGCCCAGGTGGTGCGCGACGCCGACAGCTTCGTGGCGGGCAGCGTCACGGCCGAAAAGCTGCTGCCGGCCGCCGGCCGTCACTTCTACGCGGCCCCGGTGCGCACCGCTACCCTGGCCGGCTTGGCCGCGCCGGGCTACGCGCCGGTGGTAAATGCCGCGTATAATACCAGTGCCAACCCCGCCGCCGTGGTGCCCTACCCCACCGTGTTTGGCTTCGACCAGAGCCGCATCAGCACCGCCGTCGAGCCGCGGGCCGATTTTGAAACCGGCTTCTTTTCCCCAACGGCCCTGACTGAAGTTATTACTCCCGGTCTGGGCTACCGCCTCGACACTAGTACGGGCGCCCTGCTGGCCGTCACGGGGCCGCTCAACTCCAGCAATATTACCCGTAGCGGCCTCACCCGAGGCACGTTGCCGCAGTCGGGCTACCACTTGCTGGGCAACCCCTACCCCGGCGTACTCGACTGGGACGCGGTGGCCGGCGCCAGCACCACGACCGGCCTGGACGCGGCCATTTACACCTCCCAGCCCAACGGCACCTACCGGCCCTACGTCAACGGTATCGGGGCGGGGCGCTACGTGTTGCCGGGGCAGGCTTTCTGGGTACGCGTGAGTGCCGCCAGCACGCCAGCCAGCGTTACCTTTACCCAAGCTGCCCGCTACCCCGACTTTTTCAACGCCGCCGCGCCGCCCACGACTACCGAAATCCGGCCCCTGCTCCAACTCAGCCTGGCCGGCGCCACCGGCCCCGCCGATGAAGCTACGGTTTACTTCCAGCCCGGGGCCACGGCCGGGTTTGATGCCCGCTTCGACGCCACCCGCCTACCGACCAGCGGTCTACCTTACCTGGCCTGGGCCGACGCCCAGCCCCTGGCCATCAGTGGCCGCCCCCTGCTGACCGATGACGACCTGACGCTGCCGCTCACTGTGGGCAGCCCGGCCGCGGGTACGTACTCCCTTACGGCCTCCCGCCTGCTTAACCTGCCCCCCGGCACTTTCGCCTACTTGCGCGACGCCCAGACCGGGACCAACGTTAATTTGGCCCAGCAGCCCACTTACTCGTTTACGCTGGGCACCACGCCCACCAGCACCCGGTTTTCCGTGCTCCTGACCCGCGACACGAAGCTGGCAGTGGCTCCCGCGGCTCTGAGCAAGCAGGTGGCCGTGTACCCCGTGCCGGCCCGCAACCTTGCCTGGCTGGAGCTGCCGGCCGCGCTGCAGAGTAAGCCGCTGCAGGTGGCGCTGTACAACACCCTGGGTCAGACGGTGCGCACCTGGAACCTGCCCGCTGCCGCCCAGCCCCACTCCCTGAACCTGCTGGGCCTGGCCCCCGGAGCTTACCACCTGCGGCTAGCTACCAGCCAGGGCACGGTGAGTAAGGCAGTGCTGGTGGAGTAGATTAGAGTATCTTATTCAATGCAAAAGCGGCCCCTGAAGAATCAGGGGCCGCTTTTGGTTCAGTTGTGTTTGTATCTGTTCAGCAACCTTTCTATTTCAGCAGTCGAACCGTTGAGTCCTGCAATAGCAATTGTGTCAAGCTGCTGCCGGGTTTGGCGATGGATTACAACCAAAAAATACATTGTCCCTGCCTTTCCCCCCGATGCTGACTTAATCATTACTTGAACAGATTTCCACGGCAGGAAGCTGGTTGTCGGAGTCCAGAGACCAGCTGGTGCGAGCTTTAACTCAACGCGGGGATACGCCAGCGACTTAACACTGAAGAAGAGAAAAGTGCTGCCCAGGCATAGGAAGAAGATTACGGCCGTAAAATTCGGTGGTTGATTTATCGATTCCCAGCCTGCCACGACTAGTAAGCTAAAGCCGATAAATAAGCCGAAGTACCCACCTTGGACTGACGTATGAAAGACGTGCGGGTACTGCTGAGGCTCCATCTACTTACTTCTTCTCCACCGCCGTGGCAATGCTCAATTCCTTGAGCTGGGCGCCGGAAATGGGCGAGGGCGAGTCAATCATGACGTCGCGGCCGGAATTGTTCTTGGGGAAGGCAATGAAGTCCCGAATCGAGTCGGCGCCGCCGAAGAGGCTGCAGAGCCGGTCGAAGCCGAAGGCAATGCCGCCGTGGGGCGGGGCGCCGTACTCGAAGGCGTCGAGCAGGAAGCCGAACTGGGCCTTGGCCTCTTCGTCACTGAAGCCGAGCAGGCTGAACATGCGCGCCTGCACGGCCCGGTCATGGATGCGGATGGAGCCGCCGCCCACTTCCACGCCGTTGATAACCATATCGTAGGCATTGGCCCGCACCTCGCCGATGGTGTCGGGGTTGTCGAGCAGGGCCACGTCCTCGGGCTTGGGCGAAGTGAAGGGATGGTGCATGGCGAAGTAGCGGCCTTCCTCCTCGATGTACTCGAGCAGCGGGAAATCCACGACCCACAGCGGCGAAAACACGTCCTTGTCGCGCAAACCCATGCGCTGCCCCATTTCCAGCCGTAGCTCGCTCAGGGCCTTGCGGGTTTTATTCGGCTCCCCGGCCAAGATCAGCAGCAGGTCGCCGGGCTGGGCGTTGAAAGCGGCTTTCCACTTCTGCAGCTCGTCCTGGGAATAGAACTTATCCACCGACGACTTCACGTTGCCGTCGGCTTCCACGCGGGCGTACACCAGGCCGGTGGCGCCCACCTGGGGCTTCTTCACAAACTCGGTCAGCTCATCGAGCTGCTTGCGGGTGTACATGGCCGAGTTGTGGGCGTTGATACCTACGACGAGGCCGGCCGCGTCGAATACAGGAAAGCCCTGGCCTTTGACCACGTCGTTGAGCTCCACGAACTTCATTTCGAAGCGCGTGTCGGGCTTGTCGTTGCCGTAGTAGCGCATGGCGTCGGCGTAGGTCATGCGGGGCAGCTCCCCGATTTCCAGGCCCTTCACTTCCTTGAACAGATACTGCACCAGGCCTTCGAAGGTATTCAGGATGTCTTCCTGAGTCACAAACGACATTTCGCAGTCAATCTGAGTGAACTCCGGCTGCCGGTCGGCCCGCAGGTCCTCGTCGCGGAAGCACTTCACAATCTGGAAGTACCGGTCGAAGCCCGACACCATCAGCAGCTGCTTGAAGGTCTGGGGCGACTGGGGCAGGGCGTAGAATTCGCCGGGGTTCATGCGCGAGGGCACCACAAAGTCGCGGGCACCTTCGGGCGTGCTCTTGATCAGCACTGGCGTCTCGACTTCGATAAACTGCTGGCCGTCGAGGAAGCGGCGGGTGGCCTGGGCCACGCGGTGGCGCAGCATCAGGTTGTTGCGCACCGTGTTGCGGCGCAGGTCGAGGTAGCGGTACTTCATCCGCAGGTCGTCGCCGCCGTCGGTTTCGTCCTCAATCAGGAAGGGCGGCAGCTTGGCCGGGTTGAGCACGTCGAGCTTCTCGACCCGGATTTCGATGCCGCCGGTGGGCATCTTGTCATTTTTGGAGTGGCGCTCGGCTACTTTGCCCGTCACACTGAGCACGTATTCGCGGCCCAGCTCCCGGGCCTGGGCCCGCACCTCTTCGGTTTCGACGCCTTCTTCCAGGGCCAGCTGCGTCAGGCCGTACCGGTCGCGCAGGTCAATCCAGAGGATGCCGCCCTTGTCGCGGGTGCGCTGCACCCAGCCGGTCAGGGTTACGGTTTGGCCAATATGGTCGGGGCGAAGTTCGCCGCAAGTGTGCGTACGGAGCATAGTCGAAGGGTATTCTAAATGAAAGAAGCGGGCCGCTCGGCGCAAAGATAGGACTCGGGGCCGCCTGCGCCACACGCCGCCTCGAATCTGTCGGGGCCCGGACCGGTGCCACGCCGGGGGCAACCGCCAAGTGTGCTACCTTCGTAGCAAAATTCGGGCGCCGACCGGCGCTGGTAATTTTGGCCCGGATTCTGCAATGCGCCTTCCCAACACCGCTAACCCGCTTTCTTCCCTCCTTCTCCATATGAAACGTACCGTTCTTCTCGCGGCGGCCGCCCTGCTGACTTTCGCCTCCGCTCAGGCTCAGACGAAAGTTAAAACCAAGTCGAAATCGGAAACCGGCGCCTCGGTGAAAACCAAGACTGAAGCCGACACCGAGCCCGTAACCCTGAACGGGCCCATCAAGCGGGTAGAAACCCTTTCGGGCATCGACGTCTTCCCCGCCTCGGGCGGCCAAACCATCATGCTCAGCTTCACCCAGCAGTTTACCAAGCCCGGTACGCTGGTCATGACCGACTACAAGAACAAGCCCATCTACACCACCGAGCTGGACCCGACCAATAACACCGGGGCGCCGGTAGACCTGGGCCGCATCCCGGCCGGCACCTACCTGATAGAAGCCAAAACCGGCAACTACGTGTACTGGAAGAAAGTAAAAATCAAGTACCCATCGGCGCCGGTATCGAGCAAAAAGCGCCGTTAAGCCGCCCCGCCACCCATTTTTCGCCTTCGAAATCGTTCTGGTTTCGGAGGCGTTTTATTTCGGCCCGACGGCCGGAACGAGCCGGCGCCGGTTGCGCGTTTTAGTCTCAAGTTTCCTGCCCCTGGCCCGATGTGCGGCCGGTGGGCTACCTTGCCGCACTCTTATGAAAACATCCGCTTTTTTGGGGCGCCTGGCCGCCCTGTTACTGGTCGTGGGGCTGCTTGCGGCCTTTGCCGGCCCCAAGCTCACCAAAACCCCGGTGGGCAAGAACATTACCATCGGCGTACCGGCTGGCTTCACGCCCCTGCCCGACGACGGTATTGCGGCTAAATATCCCGCCGCCCGCCGTCCGTTGGCCGTTTTTTCCAACCCCAGTGGCCGCGTCGACCTGAGCGTGGCCCAGAAGCCCACCACCTTCACCGACCGGGACTACGGCCTGCTGCTGAAAATCTACAAGTCCAGCATCCAGAACATGTACTCCAAGGTCGAATTCCTGTCCGAGGACATTCGCACCGTTAATAAGCGCGACTTTATTGCCTTCGAGTTCGTCTCGTCGGTGGCCGACAACAAGCGCGGCAGCAACCTGGCCCCCATCCGCCGCTACCAGTTCGTGCAGTACGCCATTCAGGGCGACCAGCTGCTGGTTTTCACCTTCAACTGCCCCGCCGAGGAACAGCCCCAGTGGCGCCCCACCGCCCAGGCCCTGATGCAGACGATTACGGTGAAATAGTGAGATGGTGAACTGGTGAGTTGACGTACTAACGGCGCGAGAGGCGCATTTTCCGTGTAATTGCGCGCATCAGGCGGCGTCAATCCGTCCGCTGAAATGTGCTGAGTATTCTAAAGTAAAAAGCCCTTTCTCGTTGCTAACGGGAAAGGGCTTTCTGGTAAAAGAACGTGCCTACCTTCGCAGAGGACGGCTTGCTTCGCGCTGCTCGCAAAACACGGTAAGCATTAGCACATCAGCACATTCAACCACATTCTCCACCTTAAAAATATGTTTTCCGACGAGCACTACATGCGCGAGGCGCTGAAGCAGGCGCGCTACGCGCTGCAGGAGGAAGAAATTCCGATTGGGGCGGTGGTTGTCATGGACAAGCAGATTATTGCCCGGGCCTACAACCAGACCGAGAAGCTGCGCGACGTAACGGCCCACGCCGAAATGCTGGCCCTGACGGCGGCGGCCAACTACGTGGGCAACAAGTACCTGGCCGACTGCACCCTCTACGTCACGGTGGAGCCCTGCGTGATGTGCGCCGGGGCCTCGTTCTGGGCCCAGGTGAAGCGCGTGGTGTACGGGGCGCCGGAGGAAAAACGCGGCTTCCGGCGGCACGGCAACCTTTTGCACCCCCGCACCGAGTTGGTAGCGGGCATCCTGGCGGAGGAGGCGGCGGCACTGATGCGGGAGTTTTTCGCGCAACGCCGTAAATAATCTACTTTTGGCCGCGCCCGGCAGCCGGGTCACAACCATATCGGGGGCAATGGAGTTATTCTCCTAGCCTCTTCCACCATCCATCCATTCCACATAACACCCTAGCTTATGGCTTTCGAACTGCCCCAACTGCCTTACGCCTACGACGCGCTAGAGCCCCACATCGACGCGCAGACGATGGAAATTCACCACAGCAAGCACCATCAGGCCTACGTTACCAACCTCAACAACGCCATTGCCGGCACCGAGCTGGAGGGCAAGAGCCTGGAAGAACTGATGCACAGCATTGCCTCGGCCCCGGCCGCAGTGCGCAACAACGGTGGTGGCCACTGGAACCACTCCCTGTTCTGGACCATTCTGGGCCCCAACGGCGGCGGGGAGCCTACCGGCGCCATCGGCGAAGCCATTACCTCGGCTTTCGGCTCCTACGATAAGTTCAAGGAAGAATTCACCAAAGCCGCTACCACGCGCTTCGGCTCGGGCTGGGCGTGGCTCTGCAAGCAGGCCGACGGCTCGGTGCAGATCTGCTCGACGCCTAACCAGGACAACCCGCTCATGCCCGACACCGGCTGCAAAGGCACGCCCGTCCTGGGCCTCGACGTGTGGGAGCACGCCTACTACCTCAAGTACCAGAACCGCCGCCCCGACTACATTGCGGCTTTCTACAACGCCATCAACTGGGACGAAGTAAACCGCCGCTTCGCCGAGGCCGGCTAAGCATTTCGGTTATTCGACCCACAAAAAAGCCCACCCCAGCGTCTGGAGTGGGCTTTTTTGGCCTTAGCCGGAAATTCTACGCCGAGTCCGGGGGCTTGAGGTAGCGCTGCAGGGCCTGCACATAGGCCTCGAAGGCCGCCACGCCCTGGGGCGTAATGGCGCAGCGCGTGAGCGGGTAGCTGCCGCTGAATTCCTTGGTCATGGTTAGGTAGCCCGCGTCCTTGAGCTTGCCAATCTGCACGCTCAGGTTGCCGGCAGTAGCCCCGGTCTTCTCCTTCAGAAAAGTGAATTCGGCCTCCCGCACGCTCAGCAAGAGCGACATGACAGCCAGCCGAAGCTGGGAGTGCAGCAGCGGGTCGAGGTCTTCAAACGGCGCGGCCACGACGGAAACGAGCTTTGAGCAGATGCCCGGGAATAATATAGCTAACCACGACGGACGCGGCCAGCAGCAGCAGCTGCATTTGGAACGAGACCGAAAAAGCGGCCGTAGCCAGGAGCCAGCAGGCGGCCCCACCGTATACCAACGGCCGGAAGCGCAGCGCCCCGCCCGTCACGAAGGTGCCCAGGCCATACAGCGCAATGAGCAGCGGATAAGCTTTCTGCCAGCCCTGCACGGCTCCCATTCCCACGAGCATGAGCAGCAACACCCCCATCCCGGCCCAGAAAAAGCCCAGGAAGTCGCCAACGGGCGTGTGCACCTTGCGGCGCTTTTCCTGGCGGTAGTGGTAAACTCCGACCACGATGCTGCCTAGCGGCATCGTCACCCAGGGCAGCCAGGGCTTGTCGTAACCGGCCAGCAGCAGCACGTAGTTGCCCAGGGCGGCGGCCAATACCAGCCAGCCCCAGAAGAGAAAGTCAAACGAATTGTCGCTCAAATCCTCTTTGGCGGCCTGAATCATTTGCTGAATCAACTGCAGGCTTTCCGGGCCGGTCAGCGGTTTGTCAGGGGTTTCCATACGGGGCAAAAGAAAAACGAGAAGAGAAAGTTACCGGGGAGACGACGAGCAAAGCTCGAAAAACGGGTTGCAGCGAATTTCCTGGGGCTGGTAGCTAGCTTGGTGGGCCGGTGCCATTGGCGCTACCACCGGCGGCGCAGGTTTTGCCGCCCGGCTTTCCCTTCGTCCCAGTTCCCAGCCAATAAGTAGGCCCAGCGGAAAAATCAGCAGGCCCAGTAGCAGGGCAGCGGTGCGGGCGGCTGGTTGTGGCCAGTTCAGCGCGCCCAGGCCCAGTACAAGTAGTACCAGCACCACCATAACCAGGGCGGGCCCGCGGCGGCCGGGGGCCGAACGGGTTTCCTTGCGCCAGTCAACAAAAGAAGCAGCGAGTAGCATCGGTTGGGGTGTCGGAAACTGATGGTAGAAAAGGTAAAGAGCAGGGCGCGGCAGCAGCAGGTCGGCGGGCACCGGGGTCAGGTGTTGGCCGGGGTTGGAAATATCCGCTTGGGTGATGCAAACATAAACTAGTTTACAATATAAACTACATTACACCGCAAACTTTTATTTTCGCTTTAGCTGCCGGCAGTTGTCAACTAGTCGCCCGCCTGGGGCCCGCCACCTCGCAGCCCCGCCCCACCCGGCCGGGCCTGAGCCCACGCGGCAACTGCCGCCGCGCGGTCAATTGAGTTTTGGAATGGGCAAGCGGCGCACTTTCCGCTGGTTTGGCCTAAGCCGCGGCCGGAATTTCCTGGGGCGGAAATCTTGTATATTTAGGAGCAAAAATTCCTTCCCTCCCTTTTTCATTGTATTGCATGAGTACGAAGTTGCGTCTCACTATCCTGAGCTTCCTACAGTTTTTTATCTGGGGCTCGTGGCTGATTACCATTGGCGCGTACTGGTTTCAGACCAAGCAGTGGTCGGGCGCCCAGTTCGGCGCTATTTTTTCCACCATGGGCATTGCGTCCATCTTCATGCCCTCCCTGATGGGCATCATAGCCGATAAATGGGTGAATGCCGAGAAGCTCTACGGCATTCTGCACATTCTGGGCGGCGTGGTGCTCTGCACCGTCCCCCTGGTCACGGACCCCGGCACCATGTTCTGGGTGATGCTGCTGAACATGATTTTCTACATGCCCACGCTGGCTTTGTCCATTGCCGTGTCGTACTCGGTGCTCAAGCGCCAGGGCCTCGACGTGGTGAAAGATTACCCGCCCATCCGGGTGTGGGGCACCATCGGCTTCATCGTGGCCATGTGGACGGTCAGTTTGCTGGGCATCGAGAAATCGGCCAGTCAGTTCTACGTAGCCGCCGGCGCGGCTCTTCTGCTGGGCATCTACTCCTTTACGCTGCCCGCCTGCCCGCCGCCCTCCAAGGACACGCCGAGCCGCTCCCTGGTGGATGCTATGGGCCTGAAGTCGTTTGCCCTGCTGCGCGACAGTAAGATGCTCATCTTCTTCCTGTTTGCCCTGCTGCTGGGCGCGGCCCTGCAGCTCACCAATGCCTACGGCGACACTTTTCTGCACGACTTCGATAAGAACCCAGCCTACCAGGACACGTTTGCGGTGAAGTATCCGGCCATTATCATGTCCATTTCGCAGGTTTCCGAGACGCTGTTCATCCTGGCCATTCCCTTCTTTTTGCGCCGCTTCGGTATCAAACAGGTGATGCTCTTTAGCATGATAGCCTGGGTGCTGCGCTTTGGCCTGCTGGCCTACGGCACCCCCGACAACCCCGGCATCTGGCTCATTATCCTCTCGTGCATCGTTTACGGCATGGCCTTCGACTTCTTCAATATCTCGGGCTCCCTGTTCGTCGAAACCCAGACTACGTCCTCTATTCGCGCCAGTGCCCAGGGCTTGTTTATGATGATGACCAACGGCTTTGGCGCCGTGCTGGGCAGCTTGGTGAGCGGGGTGGTTATTGAGCGTTACTTCACCTACGCCGACCAAAGCAAGAACTGGCACGGCATCTGGCTGTCGTTTTCGGCCTACGCCCTGGTTATTGCCGTGCTGTTTGTAGTGCTCTTCAAGCACAAACACAACCCCCAGGAAGCTCTGGACGACGCCCACACCGAACCGGTGCTGTCGGTCGAACAGGCCTAGCCTGCTTACGCCAATACGCTAAAAAGCTCCTGGGCTCAGTGCTCCGGAGCTTTTTCGTTTTAGAGCCCGCCTTTAGCAACCAAGCTAACCGCTGCTTACAGCTGAGAAGACGGCGTTGCGCTAAATTTGCTTACGCTCTGTCAATCAGATATCTACACCTAATTATTCAATTCCTGACTGGGGTATTGGTTTTAAAATAGTACACCTTTGGTATAAAAAAAGCATATCAATAGCACACGAAAAAGCCCGCTCTACACGCAGTAGAGCGGGCTTTTTCGCTAAATCAGCTGGTAAGCAGCCTAGAACTGCTCGTCGGCCGAGAAGTAGAAGTCGCCTTCGATCTGGGCGTTTTCGTCGGAGTCGGAGCCGTGCACGGCGTTGGCTTCGATGCTCTTGGCGTATTTCTTCCGGATAGTGCCTTCCGCGGCCTGGGCTGGGTTGGTAGCCCCAATCAGGGTGCGGAAATCGGCTACGGCGTTGTCCTTCTCCAGGATGGCCGCTACGATAGGACCCGACGACATGTACTTCACCAGGTCGCCGTAGAAGGGACGCTCCTTGTGCACGGCGTAGAATTCGCCGGCGCGCTCGGCCGTCAGCTGGACTTTTTTCAGGGAAACGATGCGGAAGCCACCCTCTTCGATCATCTGCAGGATGCCACCAATGTGGTTGTCTTGCACCGCGTCGGGCTTAATCATCGTGAACGTGCGGTTAGTTGCCATTCGGGAGAATTTTATAAAGTTGAAAGTTTCAAAATCAGGGGTTCATCCGCCGAAGCAGATTGTGGCCGCAAAAGTAGCCGAATCTGGGCAGTTCAGTACAATACTCCGCAAATAACGGCCGGCGAGACGCCGGCCCGCGACTTTTCTTGGGGCTGGCACCGACCCATAATTAGCGGTTTAGACCGCCGATTCGGCCTTTCTCAGCCTGCGCGGGCCGGGCACCCTACGGAATAGCGGACCGTAGGTTACCTTTGTGCGAACCCAAAGCCCGGCAAGCATTGTTAGGTCCTCGGCGATTATCTGCGGATTATTTCCGACTTTTGCCGCCTTGCTTCCGGCCTAAACCACCGAATTTCAGCCACCTATCAGTAGGCAATGTCCACTATCAGCGAACTGAAGGAGCTGCTCGCGCAGCCCCGGCAGATTTTCATCACCACGCACCACAAGCCCGACGCCGACGCTCTCGGCTCGTCGCTGGGTTTGGCGGGCTACCTCCGCAAAAAAGGCCACCACGTCACCGTTGTCACGCCTTCCGATTACCCCAACTTCCTGTCGTGGATGCCCGGCAACGACGAGGTAATCGTGTATGAGCCGCGGCAGAACGACGCGCAAGTCCGCGAGATTATCGGCACGGCCGAGGTCATTTTCTGCCTCGACTTCAGCTGCCTGGGCCGCATCAACGAGATGGGCGACTACATCCGGACCGCGCCCGGCACCAAGGTCCTCATCGACCACCACCTGGAGCCCGAGCAGTTTGCCGACCTCGACTTTTCGAACCCCAAAGCGGCGGCCACGGCCGAGCTGGTGTTCGAAGTAATTCGGGATTTGGGCGACCAGGACATGATTGACGTGGGTATTGGCGAGAGCCTTTATGCCGGCATCATGACCGACACGGGCTCGTTTCGCCACCCCAGCACCTCGCGCAACGTGCATTTGATTATTGCCGAGCTGCTGAACGCCGGCATCGACCTCTCGTCGGTGCACCGCCGCATCTACGACTCGCACTCCGAAATGCGTCTGCGCTTTCTGGGCTTCGTGCTCAAGGACAAGCTCACGGTGCTGCGCGAGTACAATACGGCCTACATTGCCATTACCCAGGACGAGCTGCGCCAGTACCAGTCCAAAACCGGCGACACCGAGGGCCTCGTGAACTTCGCGCTCAGCATTGAGGGCGTCGTATTTGCCGCCGTGCTCATCGACCGGGGGCAGGCCGTGAAGATTTCCTTCCGCTCGGTGGGTGACTTCTCCGTCAACGAGTTTGCCCGCAAAAACTTCAACGGCGGCGGCCACCACAATGCGGCCGGCGGCATCAGCCACGAGCCCCTGGAGCCCACCGTACAGCGCTTCCTGGAGCTGCTGCCCGACTACCAGACCCAGCTCGTGACGGCGCCTTTGGCGGTTGCGCCCCCTTCGGTGTAACTTGCCCCAAATTCAAATTTTCCAACCCTTCCCTTTTCATGTCTTTTCAACGCAATTTTCTGAGCCTGGCCCTCGCTGCCGGCGTTCTGGGCCTGGCCTCCTGCAACAAGGGCGGCGGTGACTTCACCAAGACCAAGTCTGGCATCGAGTATAAAATCTTCAAAAACGAAGGTGGCAAGTACAGCGACAAATCGGTTGCGGCCGAGGGCGACGCCACGTACAAGGACCGGCTGGGCAAGATTCTGGCGCTGAACGTGGAATACCGCACGGCCAAGGACTCGGTATTGTTCAACTCGCGCAAGCAGCAGGGCATTCCCATGCGCATCAAGCTGCAGGAAGTAACCACCAAGGGTGGCATTGAAGAGGCCCTGGCCCTGCTGCAGCCCGGCGACTCGGCCGTGTTCAAGTTTAACGTGGACACCATCTTCGCCAAGTCGTTTAAGCAGCCCGTGCCGCCGTTCATGAAGAAGGCCGGCAACACGATGACCATGTTCGTGAAGGCCGACAAGCTGCAGAGCGAAGAGGAGGCCATGGCCGACCAGAAGAAGCAGATGGAAGAGCAGCAGAAGAAAATGATGGCCTACGCCGAGCAGCAGCTCAAGAAGGACGACGTGATTCTGCAGGACTACATCAAGAAAAACAACCTGACCGCGCAGAAAGACCCCTCGGGCGTGTACTACGTGGTAACCAAGCCCGGCACCGGCGCCAAGCCTACCCCTGGCCAGACGGTTTCGGTCCTCTACAAAGGCTCCCTGCTCGACGGCAAAGTGTTTGACTCGTCGGAGAAAATGGGCAACAAGCCAATTGAATTTCCGCTGGGTGTAGGCCAGGTAATTCCGGGCTGGGACAAGGGCATTGCCCTGCTCAACAAAGGCTCCAAGGCTACGCTGCTGATTCCCTCGTCGTTGGCCTACGGGCAGCGCGGGGCCGGCGCCGACATTCCGGCCGACTCGCCCCTGCGTTTCGACGTGGAGCTGGTGGATGTTAAATAAGTAACGTTCCTACGTACCCGAGCCGCCGTGCTTGTGCCCTGGGGCCGGGCACGGCGGCTTTTTTGTTCTTGCGCAGATGCTAACCCGTTTCTTTTCCCGCTCCCTGTTTGTGCTCGTGAGCACGCTGAGCCTGCTCTCGGCCTGCCAAAAAGACGACAAAGACTACTCCCAGGTTGATGAGGGCATCATCAAGCAGTACGTGGCCGACAACAAGCTCACCGGCGCCCAGCGCCAAAACTCGGGCCTGTATTTTGCGCCCACAAATACCACGACCGGCGTGCAACCCAAAGCCGGGCAAACAGTCTCCGTGTTGTACACGGGTCTGCTGCTGGATGGTACCGTTTTCGACGCCTCTTCCAAGCACGGCGGTACGCCCATCAGCTTTACGCTGGGGGCGGGACAAGTAATCAAGGGCTGGGACGAAGGCATTTCCCTGATGACCAAAGGCAGCAAAGCCATGCTGCTGATTCCGTCCCAACTGGCTTACGGCTCCCGCGGCGCCGGCACCATTCCTCCCAACACCGTGCTGCGCTTCGACGTGGAGCTGGTGGATGTAAAGTAACCCCGGCGCCGGGTTTACCCGGCTGCCCACCAGAGTTTTTTAGTACCAGAGAACAAGGAAAACAGTGATGAAAAAACTATTCGCCCGCTCACTCGTTACGCGCCTGGCCGTGTGGCTGCTGATGGCTGCCCCCCTGCTGGCCGGTTGCAACACGGATTCTGATGCCGTGAAGAAAGCCAAAGCCCACGAAGAGGAATACCGCAAAGTGGACGATGATTTGATTCAGGCTTATTTTACCCGCCACAAAATCACCAGCGGCCAGTACCAGCGCACCGAGTCGGGACTGTACCTGGTGTCGCTCAAGGATGGCAGCGGCGACCTGATCAAGGCCGGTAATAAGGTGCAGGTTAAGTACATCGGCAGTTATATCCGGGAGGCGTACGAAAACCAGATTTTCGACAAGTCGTACGGCAACCGCACGCTGTGCGAGTGCACCGAAGTGGTGGTAGGCCAGGGTCAGGTTATCCGGGGCTGGGAAGAAGCCCTAAAGCTGATGAAGCCCGGCGACCAGAAGCAGGTGTTTATTCCCTCCTACCTGGCTTACGGCCAGTACGGCAATACCACAATTCCCGGGGATGAGCCGCTGCAGTTCTACATGGAAATCAAGCAGGTGCAGTAAGCCAACCGGCCCATGCGCAGTAGCTGGCTTATTGTTGCGAGTATCGGAGTGCTGCTAAGCCTAAGCAGCACGGCGCGGGCGCAGACTACGGCAGCCCGGCCCGCCGTGCTGGCCCCCGACACTGCCCTGAGCCAGCGTACGGCCAGCGGGGTGCGCTACACCGTGCGGCAGCGCGGCACGGGCCCCACGGCCCAGGTCGGCGACCGGATGCTGGTGCACTACACCGGCTTTCTGCCCGACGGCCACATCTTCGACTCGTCGGTAAGTCAGGGCCGGCCACTGCGGCTGCGCGTGGGCAAGGGCGAGGTTATTCCGGGTTGGGACGAAATCCTGTTGCTGCTACCTGCCGGCAGCCGCGCCCGGGTCTGGATTCCGGCCGCCCTGGCCTACGGCCCAACCGGCGTATTGAACCCCGACGACGACTCGAAGTACAACGTACCGCCCAATACTGACCTGGTTTTTGAATTGGAAGTGGTGAAAGTCCACTAACGCTCAAAGCCTTAAAAAAGGCCTGCCATTTCCTGGTAGGCCTTTTTTATTGCAGCCGCTCCACGGCCCGTTACTCGGCCAGCACTTCCGACAGAATATCCAGGGAGCGGATGTCGCCCAGCTTTTCGATGTGGAGCTGGTAGTAGCGAATCACCACGTCGAGCAGCTCGCGCCGGACGCGGCCGTTGGGAATGGTCGACTGCTCGGGCGTGTGCAGCAGCTCGTTGAAGTACTGGTCGAATTCGCGGAAGCGCAGGGCCGCCGGGCTCGAGCCCGAGGATGTGGCGGGGGCGGCCGAAGCAAAGGCCACCTGGCTGGTAATTTCCTCCCCCGACTCGGCCCCGAACCCGAGGTAGCCGGCCAGCTCCAGCAAAAAAATCAGGGCAAAGTTTTCGAAGCCTTCCCGCTGCTGGTCGAAGCGCAGAATAGAATCGTGCAGAAAGTGAAACAGGGGCTCGTTTTCCTCTTCCTCGAGCAGGGTGCGGCTCACGACTTCCGACAGAAAGAGTACCACGCTGCTTTTGTGCACGTCGTAGGGCAGGGTGCTGAAGGGCAGGGCGCAGCGGTACTCCGAGAGGCGGGTAATGCCGCCCTGCCGCGAGGTGTAGGCCACCAGATCCAGCAGCGTAAAAGGCTGAAACAGGGCAATGCGGCCCGGGGGCTTGGCCTTGCGGACCCCGTTGATGATGTACGTCTGCAAGCCCAGCCGCTCGGTGTAGATGCGGGCAATGATGGACGTTTCGCGGTATTTGATGTAGTTCAGGACGATGCCCCGGGTCTTGATCAGCATGAACAGAATGGCTGGTGAAGCGCACCGGACCCTCAGGGCCCAACTGCCGCAGTACCTAAACACGACCGGGCCGCGGATAACTCCCACGAAAGGCCGAAGCGGCCGGTATTTATTTCTGCACTACGGCAATTTTGCTGATGCAGCCGTTTTTGCCGTCGGCGTCGGAGGAAAGCAGCAGGTACACGCCCGACTGCACTTTGCGGCCGTTGTAGTCGGCCAGGTCCCACACCACGGTACCACCGTTGGCCTTGGTCTGGTACACGAGCTTACCGGTCACGTCCGTAATCTTAACCAGGCCGTTATTGGCCAAGCCGCTGATGCCCACCTGCCCCGTGAAGTCGGTGCGCACGGGGTTCGGCGACACCCTGGCGCAGTCGGGCTTGCCTTCCGTCACGGTGGCCGAGCCGCGGTACGAGACCAGGCCGGCGTCGGTGATGACGAATACTTCCCCAGTTTTGTCGTTCACCTCCACGTCCACGATGTTATTGGAAGGCAGGGGGCTGTTTTCGGTCGTGAAGTGCAGCAGACCTTCGTCGGCATCTTCACTGAAGAGCCACAGGCCCCGCTCGGTACCAAACCACTTGCGGTTGGCCCCGTCGACGGCCACTGTTTTGACGACTTCGTCGCGCAGGGCCCGGTAGCCGGTAGTAGTGCCCCGCCGGATGATGGGCTGCTGGAAGTTACCGGCGTTGGTAGCCAAAAATACCGTGCTGGGGTCGTTAAAAACGGCTATTCCCTTGGCTGTAGCCACCCAGATATTGCCTTTGCGGTCCTTGGCCAGGTCGTAGATTTCGTTGGCCGGCAGCTCGCTGTTGTTGCTGTTGAAGTAGCGGCTGCTTTGCTCCTCCGGGTCGTAGGCCACCAGCCCAATACCTTCCTTGCGCGACTGGGAAGCCCAGACGTAGTCGTTATCATCCACCACGATACGGTCCAGGTTATCGAAGCCGTTGAAGTAGGGCATGGTCTTCCAGGTGTTCGAGGCGGGCAGGTACTGGTGCAGGCCCGAGAGGCTGCGCAGCTCCGGGTGGCGGTTTACTACCCACACGTTGTCCTTGGAATCCTTGGCCAGGTCGGTGATGCGGACGTAATCGAGGCTGCCGGGAATGGCGCTTTTCAGCGGGGAGCCGGGCGTGCCTTCCGTAAACTGCTCGTACTCCCAGGCCCCGGTCCACTTCAGCAGCCCGTTGCCGTAGGTGGCGAGGTAGAGGGTGCCGTCTTTGGTGCGCAGACCGCGGGTAATATCCTTGAACTTGGGAAAAGCCGGGGTGGGTTTAAACCCTTCGCTGGTGAAGTTGGTCCACTTTCCGTCCTTATACTCGAAAAAGCCCCCCTGCCACTCCTGCTGCACGTAGCGGTCGGTGTAGCCGCCGCTAAAAATATCCACCGTGTTGGAGCGGGCGTCGGCCAGCACGCTGAAAGCCCGGGCTGAGGCCGGGGCGTTGGTCGTAAACTTCTCGACCTGCTTGTTTGCCGAGAGCTTGACTAGGCCGTGCTGGTAGTCGGCTACGTAAAAGTCGCCCGTCTGACTTTGCAACACAGCCTGCGGGGCCGGACTTTGCTCGGTTGTGAGCAGGCGCTCGGTGTTGCCAACCGATTTAATAAGCGTCACCTTGCCGTCGCCGACGGCCAGCAGGCCGGCCGCCGAGGCCGTTAGCTGCTGGTAGCGGCCGCCCACGTAGATGCTGTAATCGGGTTGCCAGGGCGTGGGGCCGCAGTTGTAGCAGAGCAGGTTGCCGGCATCCACGCCGGCGTACACGTATTTGCCGAACGTGGCCAGGGAATGATACCGGGCCGTGGCCGCACTGGCCGAGGGCAAATCGATGATCCAGCGTCGATAGTCGAGCAGGTTATCCGTCAGCTGCCCGCGCATCAGGCCGGCGGAGGTGGCCGCAAACAGCGTATTGTCGAGCACGGTGGTGGCGTACACCGCCACGGGCGCCCCGCTGGGCCCAATGTTGCCGTAGGTATCCCGGATTTCGCGCTTAGCCATATCAACTACCACCAGGCCAAAACCGGCGCTGAGGTAGGCCCGACCCTTGTTGAAACTGATGTGGCCAACGGTTTTATCCCCGGCAATGGTCTTGCGCTGAATGTCGCTGACGTTAAGAATGCGGCCGTCAGCGGTAATAAAGTCCAGGTTGCCGTTGCGGTACACTACCAGTACCTGTTTGGTCACCGGGTCGTAGCCCAGCGTGCTGACGCCTACATCGTGCAGTCCGTCGCGGCTGGAGAGCAGTTGAGTAGTATTTAGCTCTTTGTCGTAGAAGAACAGGGCATCTTCGGTAGCCACGTAAACCCGGTTGCCGGCCTCGGCCAGGGCCTTGGCCCGGTTATTTGGCAAATACAGCTGCCAGTCACCGTAGCCAGCCGTGCTTTGCGCTACGGCCCCGCTGATGGCGAGCAAGAGCAGGAAGAAAGTACCGGACCACCGGCGGGTGCGTAGCAGATAATTCATTGGCAAAAACAGAAAGCCTACAAGGATAGAATCAGGTAGCTAACGCTGAGTTGGGCAGATTAGTGCTTGGCGGCGGCGGTGCTGGGCTCGGTGGTTTTTTCCTTCATGCCCTCCAGAAAACAGGCCCGGCAGCGGGCCTCGTAGGAGTCGGTTTCGCCGAGCAGAATCTTGTCGTCGGAGGCGGCAATGCGGAAGGAGTAGGTGGCCAGCTCGCCGCAGCACACGCACACGGCGTGCACCTTGGTTACAAACTCGGCAATGGCCATCAGCGTGGGCATGGGGCCGAAGGGTTTGCCCATAAAGTCCATGTCGAGGCCGGCCACGATGACGCGGGTGCCACGGTTGGCCAGCTGGGTGCACACTTCCACCAGGGATTCGTCGAAGAACTGGGCCTCATCCACGCCCACCACGTCGCAGGAGCCGGCCAGCAGCAGCATTTCCTGGGCAATGGGCACGGGCGTAGAGCGGATGCTGTTCGAGTTGTGCGACACCACGTCGTGCTCGTGGTAGCGGGTATCGAGGGCGGGCTTGAAGATTTCGACACGCTGCCGGGCAATTTTGGCCCGGTTCAGCCGGCGGATAAGCTCCTCGGTTTTGCCCGAAAACATGGAGCCGCACACAACTTCAATCCAGCCCCGGCGGGGCGTATCGCGGCTCGTGCCGACGCGGGGTTCTATAAACACGGTGCTATCTGTTGGCGGTGGTCGAAACCGGGCCGCCGGGGCCCGGTTGGAACCTCTAAAGTACGAGTTTCACGGCGGAGCCTCAAATGCCTGTTGGCGCCGCAGCGGTCAGCCGCTAGAGGATCAGCCACTTAATTCCTGCCTACTGTTTTGGGCCGCGGCACCTGGTTTTAACCGGGAAGGTAGCGCAGATGCGGTAGCTTGGTAGCTTCGGGCACCCGGCCACTCACCTCGCCTTCGGGCAGGCGGGTTTGGCAGGTCAGGCGCTCGTGGGGCAGCAAGCGGCCGGCGGCGCGGTAGCGCAATTCGGCATCGGTGGGCGGACTCAGTAATTCCAGGCCCTGCATCACCTCGAGGCGGCAGGTAGTGCAGCGGCCTTTGGCCCCGCAGGCGTGCATCCAGTCGTGGCCGGCGGCTTGCAGAGCGGCGAGAAGCGTAGTACCGGCGGGCACCGAAACTACGGCACCAGGCAGGTTTTGCACGGTCAGAGTGGGCATCTTTACGTAAATTGCCCGTTGAACCAGGCTTTCGATGAACGACAAATATAGCTCCGCAAAACGCGAACAATACGGTCAGCGGCTGGCCGCTCAGCTTTGTGACCAGCACTTTGGCCCCGCTCCCACTGCCACCCTCGACGGGCCAGCCGTGCTGCGGTTTACCCCCATCCGGCAGGTAAACCTGTTTGTGGTGCAGCAGCTGCTGGCCCAATGGACCGGGGAAATGGCCCGCCTGCGCAGTCCCTACTTCGACTTCGAGGCGCCCGACGTGCGCCAGGCCCTGACCCAGTTTATGAACACCTTGTCGCGCCGCATCAAGCTGGGCCGGGCCGCCTTTGAGCCCCTGCTGGCCCGGGCCATCGGCGACACGCTGGGCGTGGCTACCAACCCGCAGCAGGCTTTCGAGCAGAAGCTACTGGGTACGCAACCCACCACGACGGCCGAGCAGCTGCGCGACGCGCTGCGCTACTTGGACCTGGATAAAGCCTTGTTTCAGGGCTTTATTGATACCCTCACGCCGGGCACTGCGCTGGAGCGGGACTTTGTACTGAACCGGTTCCGCCTCTACCAGGAAGCCAACTACAAGGCCCACACGCCCCTGGAAAAGGTCGTGGAAGAGTTTAGCCAGCTGCTGCCACTTTCGGTAGGTGATTTGCAGGACCAGGCTCCGGCTGCCGAAGCTACCAAAGCGGCTGAAGCCGCGCCGGCAGTGCCTGTTGCCGTAGCGGCCCCGCCAGCCGCCCCGGAAGCAGTGGCTCCCCCGGTTGCCAGTGCGCCGGAACCCACCCCGCTCCCCACTTTTGTGGCTCCTGCGGCTCCGGCACCGGCCCCCGTGGCAGCACCGCCGGCCGAGCCGGAACCCATTCGCCGGCCGCTGGCCGAAGCGGCGGCTCCGGCCGGGGTGCCCTTGTACGAAAAGCTCAAGGCAGAGCAGCCGGCCTCGGCCCCGCTCAGCGAAACGCTGCGGGGCGAGCGGCCCAGTACTACGCTGGCCGAGAAGTCGGCGCCCAAGGTGGAGTCGCTGCGGGAGGCTATTTCCATCAACCAGCGCTTCAGCTTTATCAACGAGCTGTTCAACGGGGAGAATATGGAGTACCACACCGCCATTCAGCACCTCGACACGCTGCCTAATGCCGACGTGGCCAAGCGCTACGTAACGGAGGATCTGGCCCAGAAATACGGCTGGGTGCGCAAGGAAGAGCACGTCAACAAGCTGCTCAAGCTCCTGGACCGCAAGTTTGCCTAACCCCCGAGGCGGCGTGCTTTCCCCGGCGGCCACTGGGCTGACTTCGATTGGGCTGCGCTGGCGGCAACTGCTGCTGGTGTACGTGCTGGCCGTGGGTGTGCTGGCCGGCAGCGCTTACACTATGTACGTGCACTATGACTTCTCCCACTCCCTCGACACGCGCAGCTACCTGAGCATGGCCCGGGGCGAGTTTCGGGGCGTCAGCATCACGCGGCGCTACCGGGTGCCGGTGCCGGCCGTGGCCGCCGCCGTGGCCTGGCCCGTGGAGCAGGTCTACGCCCGGATCTGGCCCCAGCGCGCCACCACCGACTGGCCCTTGCGGCTGGCGTTTTACCTGGTCAATACCCTGGTGCTGGCCGGGGCCGGCCTGCTGATTTTCCGCAGCTGCCTACTCTCCGGAGCTTCGCCGCCCGCCGCCCTGCTGGCCCTGGTAGCGGTGCTGACCAGCCGCTGGGCCGTGTACACGGCCGGCTTGCCACTGGTAGATAGTCTGTACCTGCTGGTTTTTGCCCTGGCGTTTTACGCGGCCCGCAGCGGCTCGGCGGCGGCGCTGGTGGCCTGCATCCTGCTGGGCCCACACGCCAAGGAGTCCTTTATTTTCCTAATGCCCTGGCTGCTGTGGTTTGCCCGCCCGGCCCTGTCGTGGCCCCGGCAGTTGGCCTGGCTGGCAGCTTCGGGGGCCGTGGCCTACGCCGTGCGGCACTGGATAGACGCGCAGGTGGGTGCCCCGCCCCAGGAAAGCCTGCACAACGCCCTGGACCACGTGCACAACCTTGCGTACTCCCTGCGCCGGCTGCTGTCGGTGAAAGGAGCCGGGGAAATCTTCAGCATCTTCGGCTTCTTCTGGCTGGTGCTGCTGGCCGGGCTGCGCTTCAGCGGTAAGCTGTGGCTCCGGCCGCTGGACTTGAGTGGGGCAGTCCTGCTACTCGTGGTGCTGGTACACATGCTGCTTTCCGGCGACCTGGGCCGCATGGGCTACCTGGCTAGCCCCGTGTTTGCGGTGGTATTTTCGTTGGTGCTAACCCGGCACCCCGCTTTCCAATGGCTGTGGGCCGCTCCCGCGAAACCCTGAGGGCGGGCGACCAGGCAAAGCCAAGTAAACAGCTTCTCTCTTTTTGCTATGGTCGTCTACCAGCGTTGGTAGACGACCTCACTCTTTTTGGCAAGGTCGTCTACCAACGCTGGTAGACGACCTCACTCTTTTTGCTGGGGTTGTCTACTTGCCGGCTCAGGCAGTACTCTATCATCTTATGGCTATGCCAAACAAGCCAGGCAGCCCCGTAGTCACTACCGCTGTTTGAGGGGCTGCCCGGCCGCGTCAGCCCTTCTCAGCGGATTTCGGTGAGGTAATACGGTCCGAAAGCCGTGGGAAACGAGTCGGCTTTTACCGTGCGGAAGCCGCGCAGCAGCTCGGCATTCTGGTTGCCGTACACCAGCTGGGCCCGGTCCAGCAGCTGCGGCCCGTCGAGGCCGGTGGTGAAAACCCGGTGGCCATTGCGCAGTTGGGTGCGCAGCCACTCCCGGAACCGGGCCGGCGACTGGCCCGGGCGCTGCACCAGCAGCGTGGGCGCGGGCAGCACGTTGGCGGGCCCCTCAGCCCGGCCGGTATGGTAGTGCAGCTGGTTGAGCGTCAGGTTGTGGTTGTCGAGCAGAAACCAGCTGGTAGGCTCGGAGAGAATTTGCCCCAGCAATGGGCTGTTTGGCGCAATACCGGTATTGGCAAAGCGCAGATAATGGCTGGGTACGAGCCCGAAAGCCAGATTCCAGCCCAGCAGCGCCAAACCCAGCGCAGCCACGGCGCGGGGCGGCAGCCAGGGCAAGCCGGCCGCCACCACCACGGTCAGCAGCGCGGGCGCCATCACCATAAACTCGGCATTGCCCTCGGAGTACACCGCAAACAGCAACTGCAGGCCCAGAACGACAAGGTGACTAAGTACCACGGGCAGCACTGCTGCAGAGGCTACGGTGCCGGACTCAACCACCTGATTCCGCCGTCGAAACCCAAGCCCCAGCAGCCAACCCGCGTAGGCCAGCAAACCCAGAAAAGCTAGTCCGACCAGCCCCAGCGCCGGATACTGCCGCAGCAAGGCCAGCATGGAGCCGTGCACCTGCACAAACGTGCGCCCCAGATTCACCACCGAGAGCAGCAGGCCGTGGCCCGATACGCTGCCGGTGGCCGTGCCGGCGTAGTAATCGTGGAACACGAAGCGCCACAGGGCGGCCACGGTCAGGGGCTGCTGCCAGTAGGGCAAGGTCGCCACGTAAGCCACTGGTACCAGCAAAGCCGGCAGGGCGTACACGAGCAGAGCGCGCAGTTTAGCCCCGGGAGCGTAATACGCCGTGCCCAGCAACAGACCCAGCCACCAGCAGAAGTGAATCTGGTGAAACAAACAGGCCAGGGCCGCCCAGAACCCGGCCGCGGCCAGATGCCTCAATTTCCACCCGCCCAGCTGGTAGCGCGCCCAGGCCAGGCTGCCCAGCAACGACAGCAGCACGGGCAGGATGTAGGCCTCGTTTTCGGTGGCAAACCGCAGCACGCCGAAACTGGCCCCAACGAGCAGCAGCCAGGGCCACACGGTTGTCCCGGCCGGCCGCAACCGGCGCAGCAGCTGCCGCAGCACCAGCAGACTCCCCCCGGCGGCCAGAGCGTTCAGCACCTTCAGGGCCGCCAGCGTATCCACGTCCCCGCCTACCGCGCGCAAGGCCGTGACCCACAGCCAGCCGACCGGATTATAGAGCAGATGGTGGGCCAGCAGCAACTCATGGCCGTGCCGCACGCAGGCCGCGTAGTACCACGCGTCCAGGGTAGAATTTTGCGTCGGCAGCAGCAGATAAACCAGCGTCAGCAGGCCGATAATGATGAATTCTGGATTCTGAATACTGAATTGGCGCAGCCGCCCCGGACTCGAACGAAATTCAGAATTCATCATTCAACGTTCAGAATTACCTGACTAAGTCCTGCTTGCGGTAGGCGTCGATGGCCAGCAGGATGAAAAGCAGGGTAGTGAAGCTCCACAGCGAGGAGCCGCCGTAGCTGAACAGCGGCAGCGGGATGCCCACCACCGGCGCCAGCCCGATGGTCATGCCGATGTTGATGGCGAAGTGGAAAAAGATGACGCTGGCCACGCAGTAGCCGTAGGTGCGCCCAAACACGGATTTCTGACGCTCCGCCACGTAGAGCACCCGGGCCAGCAAAGCCATAAAGAGCACAATGACGACCATCGTACCGGCCCAGCCCCACTCCTCGCCCACGGTGCAGAAAATAAAGTCGGTGCTTTGCGCGGGCACGAAGTCGAACTTGGTCTGGGTACCCTGCAGAAAGCCCTTGCCCACCAGCCCACCCGAGCCAATGGCAATCTTGGACTGGGTCACGTTCCAGCCCACGCCCAGCGGGTCGGCCGAGGGGTTAATCAGCACCTCAATCCGCTTGCGCTGGTGGTCCTGGAGCACGTTGTTGAAGAAGAAATCCACGCCGAAGACCATGCCGATAACCACCGCCCACACCGACAAGGCCAGCGGCAGATGATGGCGCAAAACCTTGGTGTTTACGGCAAAAACCAGGGCCAAAATAGCCGTAAACACTCCTACCAGCCAGAGTTTGGGCACCAGCAAAGCCAGAATCAGAATGGCCCCGGCGGCAGCCAGGATAATGAGAATCAGCGGTGACATGCCCTCCCGGAAGTAAGCCAGCAAGAAGGCGCCGAACACCAGGGCCTGCCCGGTTTCGTTGGCAGCCACAATCAGCAGCGGGGGCAGCAGCGTGAGGCCGGCCAACACCATTTGGTCCCGGAAGTTCTGCTGGCGCAGATTGATGCCGGCCATGTAGCGCGACACGGCCAGGGCCGTTATAAATTTGGCAAACTCGGCCGGCTGCAGCCGCACGGGGCCCAGCTCCAGCCAGGAACGGGAACCGGCAATGGGCCGGGCAATGAAGGGCGTGACGATAAGCAGCACAATCATGATGCCGTAGAGCCCGAAGGCAAACGTGTCGTAGGCCTTGTAGTTGATGACGAGCAGAATCACGATGAGCACCACGGCGGTGCCAATCCAGAGGATCTGCTTAAACCAGTTGAAGGCCATCAGCTCCTGGAAGCTCAGCCCGCTGAACAGGCCGCCGGCCGGGGCCTCGGGCGAGTAACTGGCCGCGTACACGTTGAGCCAGCCCAAACCCACCATCAGGGTGTAGAGGCCGACGGTAACCCAATCGATACTGCGACTATAGCGCGCGGGTAAGGCCATACTTAGCGGCGTTTTACGAATTTATCGGCGCTGCCTTGCAGCCAGGTTTCCCAGTTTTTGCGCACCACTTTGCCCCGCAGGTACTTCTCAATCATGAGCGAGGCCAGAGGGGCCGCCGAGGTGCCGCCGAAGCCGGCGTTTTCAATGAACACGGCAATGGCAATCTTAGGGTCTTCGGCCGGGGCAAAGGCGGCGAAGGTGGCGTGGTCGTCGCCGTGGCGGTTTTGCACGGTCCCGGTTTTGCCCGCCACCGAAATACCAAACTGAGCCAGGCTGGCAAAGTTACCGGTGCCCCCGCGCCCATCCACCACGGCCTGCATCCCCGGAATCACCGACTCAAAATACTTCGGGTCGACGCTGGTGACGTGGCGCTGGGTGTACTGGGGTAACGGGCCGCCCTGGCCGATGCCGCGCACGAAGTGAGGCGTGTAGTAGTAGCCGCGGTTGGCAATGGTGGCCATGATGTTGGCCATCTGCAAACCCGTAATACCGATTTCACCCTGGCCGATGCTGAGCGAGTACACCGTTTTGTAGCCCCAGCGGTGGTAGCCGTAGGCTTTGTCGTAGAACTCGGGCGAGGGAATCAGGCCCTTTTTCTCACTGGCCATGTCCACGCCCAGCTTTTCACCCAGCCCGAACGACATCACCTGCCGCCGCCACTCGGCCAACCCCAGGCGGGCGTCCTCGAAGCGGTTGGTGGAGCGGCCGCGCAGCACGCTGGCCCGCATTACCTGGTAGAAATACGGGTTGCAGCTGTTCTTGATGGCAATAGTCAGGTTGCGGGGTGGCTCGTGGCGGTGGGTGCAGCGCACCAGCTTCCAGTTGCAGTCGAAGGGCGTTTCGGGCGTCACGACGCCCATTTGCAGGGCCACCAGCTCGTTGACCATCTTGAATACCGAGCCGGGCGGATAGGTCGCCATCAGGGGCCGGTTGAACAGCGGCCGCTCGGGGTTATTGAGCAGGTCCATGTAGCGGTTGCCCATGCCCTTGCCCGTCAGAATGGAGGGCTCGTACATCGGGGCCGACACCAAGGCCAGAATTTCGCCCGTTTTGGGGTCGAGGGCCACGATGGAGCCCCGCTTGCCCTGCATCAGCAGCTCGCCGTACTTCTGCAGCTCAATGTCGATGCTGGTGTGCAAATCCTGGCCGGCCACGGAAAGCGTGTCAAATTCGCCGCCGCGGAAGGCGCCTTTCTCAATGCCGCGCACGTTGACCATGCGGTACTGCACCCCGCGCCGGCCCATCAGCACCGACTCGTAGAACGACTCCAAGCCGGTGATACCCAGGTTGTCGCCGGGCAGGTATTTGGCGTACTTGGGCTTTTCCAGGAAAGCCGGGGTGATGGCGCCCACGTAGCCTAGCGCGTGGGCCATGTTTTCGGTTTTGTAGGAGCGCGCCATCCGGGCCTTGATGCTAAAGCCGGGAAAGTCGATGAGGTTGTCTTGAATAGCGGCCTGCTCGGGCGTGCTCAGGTTCTGAACCAGCGGCGAGGCCTTCACCCGGGAATATTTGCGGGCCATTTTCAGCCCCTCCCGAATTTCCTCCAGCGGCATCTGCAACAGTTGGCAAAAGCGGGCCGTGTCGAGCTGCTTTACCTCGCGGGGCACTACCATCAGGTCGTACACCGGCGTGTTTTGCACCAGCAGCTGCCCGTTACGGTCATAGATTAGGCCGCGGTAAGGCACCTGCACGATGCGCTGCAGCGTGTTGCGGTCGGCGGCCAGCTTGTAGCTGCCGTCGAGCACCTGGATGTAGAAGAGTCGGGCCCCAAATACCAGCGCCACGACCAGGAATAAGGCCTGAACGACGTATTTGCGGCCTTCGAGGTATTGCAAAGCGAAAGAAACTGAGAGTAAACACCTTCCGACTCACCCGCCGGATTTACAAAGATACAGCAGTGAGATGGTGAAATGGTGAAATAGTGAGCGGATGTTCAGTCTGCGCAGTTGCGCGCCAGCGGAATGACAAACTCACTATTTCACCATCTCACCATTTCACCTATCGGCTCCGGCGGCGGGTGGGGAAGAATACGAGCTGGCTGATGAGCAGCGTGAGGCTGGTGTAGAGCGTGCTGAGCAGGATTTTGGCCAGCGTGAGGCCGAAGAAATGGAAGCTGCCCAGCTCCAGCAAAAAGAATACGGTGTGGTGAATGAGTACCAGCAAGCCTAAATACACCACAAACCACTGCCAGCCCATCTGGTGAATACTGGCCGAGTCGGCCGAGTCGTAGCCGTCGCGCGGGGTGAGCAGGCGCAGCACCCAGGGCCGCACGTAGGCCAGCAGCACGGCCGCCGCCGCGTGCAGGCCGCCGGTGTCGAAGAACAAGTCCACGACGAAGCCCACGACGAAGCCCAGCGCGAGCTGCACTACAATAGGCGTGCTGATGGGCAGAAACAGCAGAAACCCGATGTAGAGAATGCACCAGCCCAGGTCGAAGAGCACAAAGTCGGTGCCGCTGATCAGGAACACGTACAGGCCCACGTAGAGCACGAAGCGCAGCAACTGCATGATGATGTCGCCTACTCCCCTCACGGCTTGTCCTCCTCTTCCGGCTTAATGCCCGCGCGTACTTCCACGGTGTCGCGCTCGGCCTTGGGACGGGCACTGACCACGTAGACGTAGGTAAGCTTGGTAAAATCGACGGCCAGGCGCACCCGCACCGTCCAGAAGTTCTTGTCGGGCTCTTTCACAAACGACTCGACCCGCCCAATCATGACGCCCTCGGGGAAAATGGCGTTGTAGCCCGAAGTCACGACCGTGTCGCCGCGGACCAGCTTGTTTTGGCGCGGAATGTAGTCGAGCAGCGCCTGGGTGGGGTCGTCGCCGAGCCACTTGATGGTGCCGAAGGTTCCGTCGCGCTGCAGCTTGGCCGAAATAGACGTTTTGGAGTGCAGCACCGAGGTTACCGTGGCGTAATGCTCACTGGTCACTTTTACCCGGCCCACCACGCCGGCGGCGGCCAGTACCCCCATGCCTGGCTTCACCCCATCCACGGTGCCGACGTTCAACGTAAGGTAGTTATCCACTTTTCTGAGCGAATTGTTGATAACTCGGGCCGGAATCAGTGGATAATCCGGGTCCCGGGTCGGAATCTGGCGCAAACCGAGCAGCAGGGAGTCGGGCCGGGCCAGCTTACTAAGGCGGGCCTGACTCAGGCTGTCCTGGGCTACGGGCAGGGTTTCGGCTTCGCGGCCGGCCAAATCGGGGCGGTAAAGCTGCTGGCGGAGCATGGCATTTTCGGCCACCAGGTTGCGGTTTACTTCAAAGAGCCGGAAATAGTCATACACCCGGGTCCGCACGGCCAGCACTTCGCCGGTATAGGCGTTGGCCGAGTTGAAAAACGCCGCTTTCTGGTACGAGCTGTTGCGCACGTACAAATACAGGCTCAGCACCTCCAATAGTCCGAACACCAGGATGCCCCGGTAGCGGAAAAGGAAGTTGAGCAGATTGTTCATGCGGAAATGGTGATTGTTGATTGTTGATTGCTGAATAACCCGACGCAGGCTTATCGACGAACAGCGTAGGCCTAGTCCGCTTTATCAACAATCAACAATCAGCATTCAACCTTACGTTAGCAGTACGCCTTTAAAGGCCTGGATATCCTTGATGGCCTTGCCGGTGCCGCGCACCACGGCGCGCAACGGGTCTTCGGCAATATGAATCGGCAGCTTGGTTTTCACGGCCAGGCGCTTATCGAGGCCGCGCAGCAGGGCGCCGCCGCCGGTCAGATGGATGCCGTTTTCGTAGATATCGGCCGACAATTCGGGCGGCGAAATCTCCAGGGCCTTGAGTACGGCTTCCTCAATTTTGGCCACCGACTTATCCAGGGCAATGGCAATTTCGGACGAGGTAACCTTGATAACCTTCGGAATACCGGTCATCAGGTCGCGGCCGCGCACTTCGAAATCGGGCGGCGTCACGTCGAGCTCGGTCAGGGCCGCGCCCACTTCGATTTTGATTCGCTCGGCGCTCCGCTCACCGATCAGCAGGTTGTGCTGCCGGCGCATGTAGTCCAGAATGTCCTGGTTGAAGACGTCCCCGGCCGTTTTGATGGACTGGTCGCAGACGATACCCGACAAGGCGATAACCGCAATTTCGGTGGTACCGCCCCCGATGTCGATAATCATCGAGCCGATGGGCTGCTCCACGTCGATGCCGATACCGATGGCGGCGGCCATGGGCTCCTGAATCATCCACACCTCCTTGGCCCCGGCGTGCTCGGCGGAGTCCCGCACGGCGCGTTTCTCTACTTCAGTAATGCCCGAGGGAATGCAGATAACCATGCGGTGCGAGGGCTGAAACAGACGCCGACGGGTGTCGATCATCTTAATCATGCCCTTAATCATTTCCTCGGCGGCGTGGAAGTCGGCAATTACGCCGTCTTTCAGGGGCCGGATGGTTTTGATGTTGTCGTGGGTCTTTTCGTGCATTTGCTGCGCTTGCCGGCCCACGGCAATTACTTTATTGGTTGTACGGTCTTTGGCGATGATGCTCGGCTCATCCACGACGATAATGTCGTTGTGAATGATGAGCGTATTGGCCGTCCCCAGGTCAATGGCGATGTCGCTGGTAAGGAAGTTGAAGAAACCCATTGAGTAGCGGCAATTAAAAGAGAATGCACAGTTTAGCTCCGTGCAAAGTGGGCGCAAAAGTACACAAGTTTCAGCGAAGCACCACCGGTATAATCATGGCATGGCCGGCCGTTGCCCTGGCCGGCCCCCTGGCACCGCGGAGCTTGAAACGCACCAAACGACCGGATAGCCAAAACATTGCGGCCGAGCTTCTTTTTCCTCTGTCCTTGCGAGGAAGAATGACGAAGCCATCCGTCCTCTGCTGGTGACAAATGTCCTTTTACCAGAAAGCCCTAACGCCGGAGTAGACGTTAGGGCTTTTCACTTTAGAATGCTCGGCACACTTCAGCGGACGGGTTGCTTCGGCTTACGCCTCGCAAGGACAGATTTTGCCCCTCTCCACATTCTTCACATTAAGCCGTAGCACATTATCCACATTCCCCCACATTCGCACATTAAAACCCTAGTGCTTGAAGTGGCGCACGCCGGTCATGACCATGGCCATGCCGAGCTGGTCGCAGGCGGCAATGCTGTCGGCGTCCTTGATGGAGCCGCCGGGCTGCACCACGGCGCGGATACCGGCGGCCCCGGCAATTTCGACGCAGTCGGGGAAGGGGAAGAAAGCGTCGGAGGCCATAACGGCGCCCTGTAGGTCGAAGCCGAAGGACTTGGCTTTCTCAATGGCTTGGCGCAGGGCATCCACGCGGGAGGTTTGGCCCACGCCGGAGGCCAGCAGCTGCCCGGCCCGGGCCAGCACGATGGTATTGCTCTTGGTGTGCTTGCAAACCTTGGCGGCGAAGACCAGGGCTTCGGTTTCCTCGGCCGTGGGCGCCGACTGCGTTACCACTTTGAAGTCCGCGGCGGTTTCGGTCTGCCGGTCGAAATCCTGCTCGATGACGCCGTTGAGCAGCGTTTTGACCTGCTTGGCGGGGAACTGCACTGGCTTTTGGCGCAGCAGGATGCGGTTTTTCTTGCTCTGCAGAATCGGCAGGGCTTCGGCCGCAAACTCGGGGGCAATGAGTACTTCGAAGAACAGCTTGTTGAGCTCCTCGGCCGTAGCGGCATCCACGGGCTTATTCACAATAATAACCCCGCCGAAGGCCGACACCGGGTCACAGGCCAGAGCATTGGTATAAGCGGCGTGCAGGGTTTCGGCCTGAGCCACGCCGCAGGCATTGGTGTGCTTCAGGATGGCGCAGGCGGGCTGCCCGTCCTGGAATTCCTGCATCAGGAGCACCGCCGCGTCCACGTCGACAAGGTTGTTGTAGCTGAGTTGCTTGCCGTGGAGCTGGTCGAAGAGGGCCGTCAGGTCGCCGTAGAAGGTGCCGGCCTGGTGGGGGTTTTCGCCGTAGCGCAGGCTGGTGGCGGGCTTCTGGCTTACTTTCAGCACGGTACCGTCGATGGCCGTGCCCTGGCTGAGGTAGTTAAAAATATGGGTGTCGTAGTGGGAAGTGGCCTCGAAGGCGGCGGCGGCGTAGTGGCGGCGGTCCTCCAGGTCGGTGGCGCCGTTCTTTTCGCGCAGCAGCTCAGTCACGGCCTCGTACTGGTTGCGGCTGCTGACGACGAGCACGTCGCGGTAGTTTTTGGCCGCGGCCCGCAGCAGGGAAATACCGCCGATGTCGATTTTCTCGATGACGTCGGCTTCGTCGGCGCCCGAGGCCACGGTTTCCTCGAAGGGGTACAGATCCACAATCACCAGGTCGATGGGCGGAATGCCGTGCTGCTCGGCCTGGGCCAGGTCAGAGGCCTCGTGGCGGCGGTGCAGAATACCACCGAATACCGTGGGGTGCAAGGTTTTGACCCGGCCGCCGAATACTTCCGGAAACCCGGTCAGGCTTTCCACGGCCGTTACCTCGGCGCCCAGCTCCTGGATGAATTTCAGGGTGCCGCCCGTGGAGTACAGCTGCACGCCGTGCTCTTTCAAAAGCGCCACCAGCGGCTCCAGACGGTCTTTGTAATAGACGGAAACGAGGGCGGAGCGAATGGGCTGCGACATAGCAAGAAGGGGTTTGGTCTGAACGATTGACGGCGCGAAGGTAACCTGCCCGCCCACGCCGAGCCAACCAGCGGTGTTACTGAATTGTTACGCCGACACATCCGCGGCAGCTCAGCCGTACGTACGACTGTTGAGGTCATGCGCTGGGCCGGTGCCCTGCCCCTGCCCGCCTCGCCTGCACCGTTCCCTACTAATATACGTGTTCTATGCCTGCCCCCGACGCACCCTTTATTACGCTGCCCATTGCCCGGGCCCTGACCGAAGCCCCCGAAGCAGCGGCGGCCCGCCTGGCGCCGCGCCTGGCCGCCCAAGCCCCCGCTACCGACGAGGAAGGCGGCTTTCCCACCACGGAGTTTCAGTGGCTGCGGGCGGCGGGGCTGCTGGCCGCGCCCTTGGCCCAAGTGCAGGGCGGGGCCGATTTGATGCAGCCCGCTCACACGCTGGCTTTGCTGCGGACGCTCAAGCACATCGGGCGGGGCAATCTGGCCGTGGGGCGGGTCTACGAGGGCCATGCCAACGCCCTGCTGCTACTGCAGCTCCACGGGCAGCCGGCGCAAATTGACCGGTGGGCGGCCGACGCGCGAGCCGGGCACTTGTTTGGCGTCTGGAATACCGAGGCCCAGGACGGGGTGCAGCTCGAACCGCTGCCCAATGGGCGCTACCGGCTGCGGGGCAGCAAAACCTTCGGCTCGGGCGCCGGCCACCTCACCCGCCCGCTCATTACGGGGAAGCTACCCGATGGCGGCTGGCAAATGTTCATCCTGCCCACCGACGAGCAGCCAACCACGCTGGATACCAGCTTCTGGCGGCCGTTGGGCATGCGGGCCACGGCTAGTTTTAGGGTAGACCTGACGGGAGCCGAAATCGGGCCCGATGACCTGCTGGGGCTGCCCGGCGCGTATTACCAGCAGCCGGGCTTCAGCGGCGGGGCCATCCGGTTTGCCGCCGTGCAGCTGGGTGCCGCCGAAGCCGTGTTCGACGAAACCCGCCGCTTCCTGCGCGACTCGGGCCGCACCGACGACCCCTACCAGCGCATGCGCCTCGGTGAATTGGCCGTGCTCGTCGAAAGCGGCAACCTGTGGCTACGTGGGGCTGCCGACCACGCCGCCCGCTCCGCCGCCGCTACTGATGCCGAAGCTACCGTGGCCTACGCCAACCTGACCCGTACCGCCATTGAGGATATTTGCCTGAAGGTGCTGCAGCTGGCCGAGCGGTGCGTGGGAGCCCGCGGCCTGCTGCGCCCCGAGCCCTTCGAGCGCCTGCACCGCGACCTGACCCATTACCTACGCCAGCCCGCCCCCGATGCCTCCGTGGCCGATGCGGGCCGGTTTGTGCTCAGCCAGCCCGCCCCGGCGTCTTCCCTCTGGCAGCATGACTGATTCTGTCTTCTCGTTTACTGAGCTGCCCATCCGCCCCGCCGCGGGGTCAGCCGACTTGGACAAAACCGTCGTTATCATTCCCCACCCCGATGATGAGTCGCTGGGGTGCGGGGGGTTGCTGGCGCTGCTGCGCCGGGCCAGGGTGCCGGTGCGGGCCGTGCTGGTGAGTGACGGAACCATGTCGCATCCAAACTCCCGGAAGTTTCCGGCGGCAGCCCGGCAGGCGTTGCGGGAGGCCGAACTGCGCGAGGCCCTGACTATTCTGGGAGTCGAAACCGAGCCCACTTTGTATCTGCGCTTACCCGACGGCGCCGTGCCCGGCCCCGGCGCCGCGGGCTTTACGGCGGCCGAGCAGCAGTTGCGCGCTTATTTGGCGCAGGAGCAGCCCGCTACCATCCTCGTCCCGTGGCGGCGCGACCCGCACCCCGACCACCGCGCCACCAGCCAGCTGGTGCAGGCCGCCCTGACCGGGTTGCCTTTCGCGCCCCGGCTTCTGGAATATGTGGTCTGGGCCTGGGAACGGGCGGCCCCTGCCGACTTGCCCCAGCCCGGCGAGGTGAGCGGCTGGCGGCTCGATATCGGCCTGGTGCTGGCGCAAAAACAGCAGGCTATTGCGGCCCACCGCTCCCAGCTCACCGGCCTGATTGACGACGACCCCCACGGGTTTCAATTGTCGGAAGCTATGCTGGCTCACTTTGCCCGACCCTTCGAGGTGTACCTGGAAGCCAACTGAATTTCGCCGGCCCTATCCCCCATCCTACCGTTTCGGCTCTATGAATCCTAACCAGCCCCATACCCTGCCGCCCACGTATTTTGAGGCCGTTTATCAGGCCAACGAAGACCCTTGGCACTTCGAAACCAGCCCCTACGAGCGGGAAAAGTACGCGGCTACGGTGGCGGCCCTGCCCCGGCCGCAGTACGCCCGGGCCTTCGAAATCGGCTGCTCCCTGGGCGTGCTCACCGAGCAGCTGGCCCCGCGCTGCGGCCATTTGCTGGCCGTGGACGTAGCCGCGGCCCCGCTGGAAAAAGCCCGGCAGCGCTGCGCCGCCCTGTCCCAGGTAGAATTCCGGCAAATGAGCCTACCCGACGAATTTCCGGTCGAAACCAGCTTTGACCTAATCGTATTATCGGAAGTGGGCTATTACTGGTCAGGACCGGATTTGTCGCAAGTGACAAATTTACTGCTGGCGGCCCTGGTGCCGGGTGGGCAGCTGCTGCTGGTTCACTGGACGCCGCCGGTGCACGACTACCCGCTGACCGGCGACGAAGTGCATGACTTTTTCCTGCAGCAAACCGCCTCCAACGGGCCTCTACGCCACCTGCACGGCTTTCGGCACAACACCTACCGGCTCGATGTGCTGGAGAAGATTTAGGCAAGCGGCGGAGCCGTAACCCGCAGTTCGTGGCGCAGCTCACGCAGGGCCTGGGTAAGCGGAACCAGCGGCCAGCGGCGCGCCCAGACGACTTTGGTCAAGACCTGCTGCTCGACCCACTCCCACAGGGCCCCGAAGGACGTGACTTGCCGCAGGTGCAGCGCCAGAGAAACCGTGGAAGTTTGCAGTAGTACCGCCATTTTCTCTACTAGCAACCCTGGGGGTACCAGTTCGTCGTCGGGCCACCCCGTCGTATGGGCCTCGTGCCAGAGCTGGCGCAGCTGGCGCCGCAGTAGCAAGGTGGCTACTACGCTAGGCGCGCCGGCCACTAACGGCTCCTGCTGCCGGGCCCCCAGCAGGGCCCACTCGCGCAGCTGCCACGACAAGCCCACGGCCACCCGCCCTTGGTGGCGGCCGGAGGTGAACACGCGCACAGCGGGGCTGTGGCGCACCGGCAAATCGTGGCGCTGCAGGGCCTGGAACAGGGCTTCATCCTCCAGATAGGGCACGGCGGGCAGGCCGCCCACCGCCCGGTAGGCGGCCGCCGTGATGGCGAAGCTGGCGCCAAAATGCTGGTGATGACGGGGCCAGGGGTCGTGGTCGTTCGGGTCCAGCTCTGCTTCCAGGCGCGCCCGCAGCAGGCGGTAGGCCGCATCGCGCAGGTGGTAGCGCCGCACCACGCCAGAAGGCTCGGCGGGCAGGGTCAGGATGCGGCCACACACGGCGGCGGCTCCGTGAGTGGTCAGCTCGGTGGCGGTGGCGGCCAGCCAGGTGGGCGCTACGCTCGTGTCGCCATCGGTGCTGGCAATGTAGCCCGTGGGGTTGCCCACCAGCTCCAGGCGGCGGCAGGCTTCATCCATCAGCAGGCGGCGGGCGCAGCCAATGTGAGCCAGGCCCGGCGGCAGCGTAAGCTCAGCCACGTGCAGGACCAGAGCCGGATGCGCCTGGGCAAACCGGCGCACCACGGCCGCGCTGTGGTCCCGGCAGTTGTTGGCCAGCACAATAATTTCGAAGGAATGTGGCGGCAGAAGCCGGCCGGCTTCGTCGATTTGGGCCGCCAGCGCCGCCAGGGTGTGCGGCAGGTTGTCGGCCTCGTCTTTCACCGGGATTATCACGACGGCTCGCAGTGTGGGCGCCGGCGGAGTGGCAATAAGCAAGACGGGGGCGGGCAGAGCAGCGGTAGCATCCTGGGCCGAGTGAAAGCGGGAAGGCGCAGTTGGAGTCATCCAAAGGATGTACGCGTAAGCTCCACCGTTGGGATTGATTAGCGTCGAGGTTATTTTCTGCCTCACCCCAACCGTGCCTTGGGCTGGGCATTCTCCATTTCCCGAGAAAGCCCCGACTTACTCCACGTTATCAGCGAGAATAGCCTTATCAAGCCGCGACGGTGCAGCAGGGGACACTCACTGTTAAATCGACGGCGAGTCCAGCCTTCCAGCCGGTTTGGCATCTCACCGATGCTACCGGGCTTCACTTTCTGCGCCCGGGTCCAGGTATTTACCGTCTCACCGCGGTTTGTTGCCTTGCATTTCCCGTTGGCGCATGGGCATGGCGTCGATCGTCGTGAAAAGCGAGGCCGGTGTTACCGGCTCTGTTTCGCGGCGCTTGGAGCCGCCATCTTTCCCCAGCAGCACCATCGTGAACCTGGTGGGTGAAACGTGGAGCGTTTCGGTGAGGTAGTTGCGGTCGGCCGCCGACAAGGTGGCGAACAGCACTTCGCGTACCAGCAGCTCGCGCGCCTGCAGGCCGGGACGGTCGGTGGCCAATAGTTGCCGCTGGCGTAGCAACGCGGCGTTATCGGAGGTAGGCGCACAGAGCAGCAGCACCCGCTTCTGCCAGCGGCTGGCTTTCAGCGAGGCCGCCAGGGAGCCAACCGCCTGTGCGCTTACGAGGGTAGACCAGAGGATGAAGCTACTCAGCACGAGCAGCCCGCGCAAGACAGAAAGGCCCATAGTTGATTGCAATAACAAACGAGCCTGTAACGTGGTACGCGCCCGGTAAGATGTACCCAAGCGTTTGTCATACGCGCTACGGCCTCCACGACGGAAATGAGGAAAGTCGGCAGCAAGCCTGCCTACGGCGGGGCACGAGCAGATGAGCAGTAAAAGCGCAGGAGCGGTTCCCACCGATTCCTATTTGACGGGCGCTACGCCAGGGAGGGTTTGCACGATGGGTTGGATAGTGCCGTCCGGGTTATAGCGCAGGTAATCCACGCAGATGGAGCGCCGGTAGCTGCCGCCGGTGGGCAGGGCGCCGTTGTGGTAGAAGAAGTAGCTCTGGCCCTTGTAGTCGATGATGCCGGGGTGGGTCGTGAAGCTGTTGGGCACGTTTTCCTGGATGATGCCCCGGTACGTCCACGGCCCGGCGGCGCTGGGAGCGGTGCAATACTCTATCATTTCGGGTTTGGTGCCGGCGCTGGCGTACACGAGGTAGTACAGCTTCTTGCGCTTGTAGAGCCAGGGCCCCTCGATGTAGTTTTTGGGCGTGAAGGTGGAGATGGGGCCAGCCAGCTCGGTCATGGTATCCTTGAGCTTCACCCACTTGCAGCTGCCGTTGCCCCAGTACATATACACCTGCTTGTCGTCATCCACGAAGACGGTCGGGTCAATATCGTCCCAGGCGTGAGGCAGGTCCTTGGTCATTTCATTGACAATAAGCGCCTTGCCAATGGCATCCTTGAACGGGCCGGTGGGCCGGTCCGACACGGCTACCCCGATGGCTGCGCCGCCCTGGCTGTTGTCGTCCTTCTTGTGGAAGGTGGAGACAAACCAATAGAACTTGCCCTTGTGGTAAACGCACTGCGCCGCGTAGGCATCGCCGGTGGCCCAGGCGAAGGTCTTGGGCGAGAGGCGGGTACCGTAATCCTTCCAGTGCACCATGTCGGTGGTGGAATAGATGCGCCAGTCGGGCATTTTGTAGTTGGTTTCCTGCACCGAAGCCGTGTCGTGGCCGGTGTAGAGAAACAGCGTGTCGCGGTACACCAGCGGGGCGGGGTCGGCCGTAAATACGCCTTTGATAATCGGGTTTTGCGCCTGCGAAGGGAGGTAGGCCCCGAGGGCCAGCAGGGCAAGGAGCCAAGTCTTTTTCATAGAGCGAGGGAATGATTGGGGGAATTGAATAGAAACCAGGACTTGCTAGTGGGCCTGGAGCGAATAGGTTTTGCCGGCTTTGGTGGGAAAATCATACACAAACGATGGTACCACTGAAGGCTGGCGTGGCGTGGTTTTGTCGGAGACCAAGGGAGGCTTAACGGGAAGGGTTTGGTAGAACGGATTGGGGTTGCTGCCCTGGGCTTCCTGCAGCTTTAGGCCTCCTGTGGCCGCTACAGGGTGGTGCAACCGCACGCGGCAGTTGCCGCCGAGGCGTGAGGTGATGCGCGCGCGGGTAATTTTGCCCTTGTCCCAGGCCAGATCTACCACAAAGCCTCCACGAGCCACTAGGCCCGCTACCTCGCCCGTAGGCCAGGCATCAGGCAGGGCGGGCAGCAAATCCAGAACGCCATCGTAGCTCTGCACCAACAGCTCGGCCAGGCCGGCAGTGCAGCCAAAGTTGCCATCAATCTGAAAGGGAGGGTGCGCGTCGAGTAGGTTGGGGTAAGTACCGCCGCCCTCGCCCGAGTTGCTGCCCGCGCCCGCGCGCAGGTGCAGCTGCTCGGTAAGCAGCTTATAAGCGTGGTTGCCATCGAGCATTCGCGCCCAAAAGTTCACTTTCCAGCCCATCGACCAACCCGTGGACACGTCGCCGCGCTGCGTAAGGGTGGTGCGGGCGGCCTCAAAGAGCTCGGGCGTGCGGTAGGGCGAAATCTGCCCGCTCGGATATAGCCCGTACAAGTGGGAAATGTGGCGGTGTTGGTCTTTGGGGTCGTCTACATCCTGTAGCCACTCCTGCAACTGCCCGTATTGCCCGATTTGCATCGGGGCTAGCTGCTCGCACAGGGTGCGCAGGGTGTCGGCAAAGGCGCGGTCGGTGTTCAGCAGGTCGGCGGCCTGAATGGTTTTCGAGAACAGGTCGAATACCAGCTGGTTATCCATGGTGGTACCGGCCACAATAGCAATGCGTTTTCCCTGGAGCTCATAGGTATTTTCGGGTGACACCGACGGGGCCATGACCCGCCATTGATGGGTGGGTTCGGGCTGCAACGCATCAACACAGAAAGCGGCGGCGCCCTTCAGCACGGGGTAATACTCGCGCAGAAACTGCTGGTCGCCGGTGAACTCATAATGGTCCCAGAGGTGCTGGCTGAGCCAGGCCCCGCCCATCGGCCACAGACCATACCGCGGCGGGTCGACCTGCCCCGTAATGCGCCAGATGTCGGTGTTATGGTGTAGCATCCAGCCTCTGGCCCCGTACATACTGCGGGCACTTTGCTGGCCGGTCACGCTCAGGTCTTTGAGCATGGCAAACAAAGGCTGGTGCAGCTCCGTGAGGTTGGTAACCTCGGCCGGCCAGTAGTTCATTTCCGTGTTGATGTTCACCGTGTACTTGCTATCCCACGGGCCTTTGAGCTGGTCGTTCCAGATACCTTGCAGGTTGGCCGGCTGCCCACCCGGCTGCGACGAGCTGATCAGCAAATAGCGGCCGTACTGAAAGTAGAGCGCCGCCAACGCCGGATCCTGCCCTTGGGCAAAATTTTCGAGCCGCTTAGTAGTAGGTAGGGCCGCCGCGGAGGTCACGCCAAGGTTCAGCGTCACGCGGTTGAAGTAGCGTTGATAGGCTGCTACGTGGTCGGCTAGGGCCTGCTTGTAGGGCTTGCCCACGGCCTTGGCCAGGTAGGCCGTGGCCCGCTCGGCGGCGTTGCCGCTCACATCATGGTAGTTGTTGAAGTTCGTGCCAATGGAAATATAGAGCGTGGCGCTGTTGGCGCGCTCTAGGCGAATACCGGCGGCGGTGGTTTGCACGGTACCACCCTCAGCTATGGCGCGCACCCGCGTTTGGAAGCGAATCTGTCCCTCCTGCCCTTCATGCGCACTGCCGCGGCCATCCAGCACCAATTGGTCGTTTTCGGTGCGGGAGGTATGTTGCATTGGGCTTTCGGTGCTGAGCTGGCAGCTGATGCTGCCCGGCCGGCTGGCCGTGAGGCGCACAATGATTACTTGGTCGGGCAGGGAGCTAAACACCTCGCGACGGTAGGCCACGTTCCCCAATTGGTAGCTCACCGAGGCCACGGCCCGGCTAATGTCTAGGTCGCGCTGGTAGGCGGTGGCTTGGTCGTGGCCGGGAAAATCCAGGTACACGTTGGCGGCCATCTGGTAGGGCATACCGCTATTGCCGGCGGGCTGCATCTGGCTCTGGGCTACCGCCTGCGCCTCCTGCAGCCGCCCAGCCAGCACCTGCGCCCGCAGCTGCTGAATCACGGGCAGGGCATCGGACTTCACGTTGTTGTTTGGCCCGCCCGCCCAGATGGTTTCCTCATTTAGCTGCAGTCGCTCCCGCGCGGGTCCACCAAATACCATGGTGCCCAGGCGGCCGTTGCCGAGAGGCAGGGCCTCGTTCCAATTGGCGGCGGGCTTATCGTACCATAGCCGCAGGGGGGTAGGCTTCGGTTTAGCTTCCGCAGCTCCCGGGTTGGTGCCCCAACAAAGCAGTAGCCAAGAAGTAATAATCGGCCAATGAAGTTTCCTCATACGTGGGTGAAATGGGCGCCGGGTTGAGCGTTGAAGTGTGCTTAGGAGCTCTTAGAACATTCTGCTTGTTTTATTGCATAGCTAACGCCACTCAAAACAGCCCTTGGGCAAACCGGTACAAGTCGTGGCGCCACACGGGCCAGGTGTGGCCGCCGGGGTACTCGCTGTAGACGTACTTGATGCCCAGCTCATCCATTTTGGCCCGCATCACCTTGTTGTTGGCGTAGGCAATGTCGACGGGCCCGCCCATCGACAGCCACAGCTGCTTCAGGTTGGCGTTGATGGTGCTGGCATTGGCTTGCATAAAGGCGTACTGCGGGTCGGACAGCTGGGGGTTGTTGGCAAAAAAGCCCGAGCTGAACACGCCCAGATGCTGGAACATGTCCGTGTTGCGCAGCCCGGCATACAGGGTTTGCAGGCCACCCATTGACAAGCCCGCCAGGGCCCGGTTGTTGGCCCCGGCCGCTACCCGATAGTTGCTTTCCACCACCGGCAGCACGGTTTGCTTTAGCTCGTCCTCGAAGCGTTTCAGTGTACCCTCGTTGAAGCCCGCCAGGCCACCGGGCCCGCCCAGGTTGCCGTCTAGCATCACCACGAGCATGGGTTTGGCCTTTTTCTCAGCCAGCAAGTTGTCTAGAATCAAATCGGCTTTGCCTTGCCGGGCCCAACCGGTTTCATCTTCGCCCCCGCCGTGCAGCAGGTAGAGCACCGGGTACTTGGTGGAGACGTTGTCGTCGTAGCCGGGCGGCGTATATACGTACATCTGCCGCCACGAATTGGTGACTTTCGAATAGTACCGTTTCATGCGCACCTCGCCGTGGGGCACGTCCTGCAGGGCGTAAAAGCTGGTGCCGCGGCCCGGAACCTCGATGCCACTGGCCATGAGGCCCATGCCGTAGAACGTGTCGCTGGCGGGGTCGGCTATGGGCAGGCCGTCGAGCACCAGGGAGTAGTAGTGTAGGCCCCGGCTCAGCGTGTCGGTCGTCACGGTCCAGGTGCCGCTGCTGTCCTTCACCATGTCGTACTTGCGGCCCAGGTCCAGCTGCGCCTGCTGCACACCGGGGGCTTTCAGGCGAAATACGGCGCGGTTATCGGGCAGAATCTGGGGGTATTTGGCGTTGCGCACGTTGGTAGCCGCCGGTGCGCCCAGCACGGTGTAGGTGGGCAGCGCGGCCACATCCACGGGCTTAAACAGGAACTGCGAAAACATGTAGAGCCCGTTTTTCCAGACCTTAAAGTCGTGCCCGCCCGCCTCCAGGTAGTACACGTGCGGCACCTTGTGCTCGTAGAGGTAGTCGTGAGTGCGCTGGCTGATGGGCAGCAGGCCGTCCTGGTCGCCGCACGAAATCCAGAGGAGCTTGAGCTGCTTGGTGGCTTGGGCGGGGTCGGGCACCAGCTGCTCGGGCAGTTTGGTGTTGGGGGCCGACGAAAAGCCGCCGACCCAGGCAAATTTATCCAGGTTGCCCAGCCCAAAATTCAGCGACTGTCCCCCGCCCATCGACAGGCCGGCAACGGCCCGGTTCTCGCGGTTCTTGAGTGCTGGATACGTCTTTTCGATGGTGGGAATCAAGTCGGTGAGCAGGTCCTTTTCGAAGTTGGCAAACGCGGCTACCTTGTCCGGCCCGTAGATATTGCCAATGGGCCGGTCATCCGTCATGGCGCGGCCGTTGGGCATCACCACCAGCATGGGCTTGAGCTTGCCCGCCGCGTACAGATTATCCAGAATCACCTGCGGCCGGCCGCCCTTGAGCCACTCTTTTTCGTCGCCCCCGATGCCGTGCAGCAGGTAGAGCACCGGGTACTTCTTGCGTTTGGAATACCCCGGCGGCGTGTACACCAGGGCCTTACGCACCGTACCCACGGTTTTGGAGGTATAGCTGATGCTGTCTATTTGGCCAGCGGCAATGCCGGCCGTGGGCTGGTCGAAGCCCTTGGGAGCTTCCATGGCCGTCTTTTGGGCAAACGCGCTGCTCACGCTCAGCACCACAACACTCAGGATGACGGGAATTACGTTTCTCATACCTTGGATAGTGGCCTGGCGGGCCAGATAATAGGTGGGAATATCAGACGGTTTGCAGGCGAGCTACTTCTTTACTGCTTAGTCAAACTTGACCCAGTCAATGGCCACGGGCGTGCTGGTTGTGGAGGAAACGAACAGAGTATGCGTGCCGGGCTGGAAGGCTGCTACCGGGGCTTTCACCTCCTGCCACTGGCTGCCCTTGGGCACGGTTACCTGGGCTAGCAGCGGGCCGGTGGCCCCGTCGGTGCGCAGCTGCACCGTGGCGCCGGCGGCGGCCTGCACGCGCAGGGTCACCGTTTTAAGGGTCTGTTTACCGAAGGCGACGCCGTTGTACTGCACCCAGCCCTGGTTATCGGCCAACACGGTTTTCCAGCCGTGGAAAGTGTTGGCTGGGTCCAGAAAGGCAATGGAAGCGCCGCGGCTGCTCAGGCGGCTGTAGCGGTCCAGCTGGATTTTCTGGCGCGCGTCCGTCAGGCCCACGCCGCGCAGCGTCGGCACCACTTTACGGATGGTCCCGTTGGGCTCGAAAAACAGGCTATCCAGCCGAACCGAACGGCTCTTGTCGAAGGCCGGCGACAAGTCGTTGTGGTGGTAGAATAGGTACCACTGGTTGTTAAACGGCAGAATGGAGTGGTGATTGGTCCAGCAGCCGGTCGGCGACTCGTCCATGATGACGCCCTTCACCGTGAACGGGCCCAGCGGGCTGGTGCTGGTGGCGTATTCGAGGCGCTCGGTCTTGTTCTCCACGTGCGGATACGTGAGGTAGTAGATGCCCTGGCGCTCAAACACAAACGGTCCTTCTTTCAGTCCCTTGGTGGGTAGCTCACCCAGCGTAACAGGCTCCGAGGCCAGTTCCAGCATGTTGGGCTTGAGCTTGGCGGCGTAAATCTCGCCCTGCGACCAGTAGAGGTAGGCCTGTCCATCCTTGTCAATCAGCACGTTAGGATCAATACCGCGGACCCCCTTGATGGGCTGCGGCTCCGGCACGAAAGGGCCGGTGGGCTTATCGGCCACGGCTACCCCCACCGTAAAGCCCTTGATGCTAGTGGTATCCTGGGGGGTAGTCGGGAAGTAGAAGTAGTACTTGCCGTTGCGGGCAATGCAGTCGGGCGCCCACATGCTGTAGCTGTCGGGCTTCACCCACGGCACCTTGTTCTGGGTCACGATGACGCCGTGGTCGGTCCAGTCGGTGAGGTTAGCGGACGAAAACACGTGGTAGTCCTCCATGCAAAACCACCCGACGCGCCCCCGCTCCGGAGTAGCCAGAATATCGTGCGAAGGATACACGTACACCCGGCCATTGAACACCCGCGCCGTGGGGTCGGCCGTAAACTGATTGGTAATAAATGGGTTCTGGGCCTGCACAGTGCCTGCCAGCAGGAAGGCCAGCCCGCTCAACACATACGGCAGTTTACGATATAGCATGGGGCTAGGGGGTTACTTGGTTCCGGTAGTGGTATCCGCAATGCGGAAGTAGTCAAAGTCGGCGTAGCCGCCGGCCGTCTTGGTGGCGTAGTTGAACAGCCCAAACCGGTAGCCCATGAAATGCGGCAGCGTGTAGGCCATCTTGAGCGGCGCCCCAATGGCGTTCCAGGTTTTCCCGTCGAGGCTATAGTAGAAAGTGGCCACGTCCTTGCGCTCCGTGAAGTCACACTCCGCCTTGAAATAGACGGTATTCTGCGGCAGCGGCAGGCGTTGCAGCTCCACGGGTTTCTCCGTTTCGGCGCTAATCATGACGATGGATTTCGCGCCGTTGCGGTAGTCGACTCCCACCAGGCCGTACCGTTTTTGCAGCAGGGCCAGGCCGGCAAAATCCCCTTCCTTGAGGCGCGACACGTCCAAGGCTGTTGTGCCCGCGCAGGTTGGCCCGATGGTGCGCTGGGTCAGGGTGTTGCGGGCCAGCAGAAACGTGGTGTCCACGCGGCCGGTTTTCAGGCGCAGATAGCCTGCCCGGTCAGTTACCGACCAGAGGGAGTTTTCCGGATTGTGGTTCCACTGCCACACCAGCGGCAGGGCGGGCTCACCCTTGCGCCGGCTAAACTCATCCGAGGCCACCAGGCCTGGTATCAGGCCCTTGCTGGGTGGTAAGGGCAGCGTTTGGGGAACCTTGCCGGCCGTGCCCAGCACGGGCCAGCTATCCGTCCACGTTACGGGAACCAGGTACGGAATGCGGCCTACGGCTCCAAAATCCCGGAACAGGTAGGAAAACCACCGGCCATCGGGCGTGTCGATGAGGCCGCCCTGGGCCACGCCCAGGTCTTGCAGCGCCACCCGGCCTTCGTAGGGTCCCGTGAGTTTATCGGCCCGGTGTACCACCACGGTGCGCATACCGCCCTTGGGCCAAGTGATATTGAAGAGATAGTAGTTGCCCTTGATTTTGAATAGCTGCGAGCCTTCCGCAGGCAGGCCTAGGTTGGGACCGGCCGGGGCGCTGGCGTTTTCAATCAGTACCTGCTCCGTAGCGCCGGGCTTCACGCCGGAGGCATCGGCTGTGAGCTCAATCAGGCGCAGCTTGCCGGCGCCATACACCAGGTACACGCGGCCGTCATCGTCAAAAAACAAGGAATGGTCGTGGTAGCTCGGCGTAAACGACGCGACTTTCCAGGGACCCTTTTCGATGTCCCTGGTGGAATACACGTAGGTTTTGCCGGTCGTCTGGGCGAAGGTCGAGACGTAGTACGTGCCCTGGTGAAACCGCAGGCTGCTGGCCCACGAGCCCCGGCCGTAGGTGCTCTTGCCGTTGCGGAGCGTCAGCGCATCCAGGCTAGCCAGCGTGTCGGAGGCGTAGCTGACCAGCTGCCAGTTTACCAAGTCCGTAGACTTCATGATGGGCACGCCCGGACTCATGTGCATGGTCGTGCTGCTCATGTAGTAGGTCTTGCCCACCCGAATCATGGCCATATCCGGCACATCGGCGAAGATGACTGGGTTTTGCGCCTGCTGCACCTGCGCAGCGAGCGGCGAAATAGCAGCTGCGGCAAGGACTAAGCCGAGGACTACAGCACTGCGCTTTAAAGAGTAAGGCATGGCAGGAAATACCGGGGCAAGTGGTTTAGTGGTGGGGCGCAGGCTTGATAGCCTGGTAGTTACCGCTGAGGTGCAGCAAGCTGAATAAGTACAGCAGGCCGTCGTAATACGGGTCGAAGTAGCTGTCTTCGTAGGGCGCCAGCTTGGCGTTCCAGAGTGCATGCACGAAGTCCAGCTTTTGCTTGTCCTGACTGGCCAGGGAGGCCGCGGCTGAGGTGGCTACCAGGCCCAGCGAATGCCGCAGCTTCTTGACTTCGCCGGCCTGCAGAATGAAATCGGGCCGTGAGCCATCCACGTTGAACTGGTCTTCGAAGGTGTTGAGGCCCTTGCTGCGCAGAAACCCTTGGAAACGCTGGGCATACTGCTCCTGCCACGCTTTATCCTTGCCAAACCACACGTAGTCCATGGCAATGTTCATGGGCACCCGCCAGGAGTCGTAGCGGAAGGCCGGCGGCGCCCATTTGGTCGCGTGGGGCTTGCCGCTGAACTCGGTGTAGTCGTAGTTGAGGCCGGTTACGGGGTTGCAGGCGCGGTGCAGAAACGCCCGCGACGTATCGGCGCAGGCCCGGTAAAACGGCTCGTGTCCATCCTTGGCGTACTCGGCCCACACTTCCAGAAAAGCCGGTACATGGTACGAGGGGTCGGTCCAGGTATACATATCCCCGACCGGCACAAAGGATATTTGCTTGTGCTGGGTGTTAATCAGGTTATACACGTCGCCGGTGCCATCCTTTTTCCACATGGCATCCAGAATGTTGCGCGCCTCCTGGTAGTAGTTGATGCCGGTCGTATTGCCCCAGCGGTTGGAGGCAAACAACAGACTGGTCACGAAGTACAGCTCGCCATCGGAGGCCGGTCCTTCGGAGTTGCGCTTCATGGTGACCGGGTTGATGCTCCAGGCGAAATAGCCCTGCAAGGGACCTTCCTGGTGCTGCAGGTACTTCTTCGACCAGCGCCAGATGCGGTCAAACACCTCCTTCTTGTTCAGCTGCACCGCCACCATCAAGCCGTACGAAACCCCTTCGGTCCGCACGTCGTGGTTCTTCAAATCCGACACGTAGGCCATCGAGTCGCCCACCTCGAAGTACACCCGATTGGGCCCCTCGAACACGTCGTGGTAGGCCTGCTTCACCTTCTGGTCGATATCGGCCTGGCTGTAACCCGCTGCTCGGAGCAGGTTGGGGTACTGCCCCGTGTAAAACGCTCCTTTCCGGGTTGCCTTCGCCGGTTTGGGCAGGCGCTGCGCCGTGCTATTGCCTAGGCTTATGCACAGCACACCCAGCAGCAGACAGATGCTTTTGCCAAGTTGAAGAAATTTGAGATATAGATTCATCGACTAATCCTCTTGCTGTAAGTACCTAATTCTGTGAGTGACTGGCGGCGCAGGTTCAGAAAACAAGCCGCCGGTATTCTAAGGCTGTACTACAAAGCCGCCCCGCGCCGGCAGCGTCACGCTGATAGTGGAGCCGGCCACGGCCTGGGTGCTGAAGCTGCGGTTGGTAGCACCATCGGTGATGAGGGTGCCCTTTTGCAGGCCGAGCTGGCTGAGGTCGAGCTGGATGGTTTTGGGGGCGTCGGTGCCGTTGATGCCGGCCACGTACCACGCCCCGTCGGGTGCCTGGCGGGCCAGTACCGCATACTGACCGGGGTAGCCCGCCAGAAACTTGACATCGGCCCAGCGCGGCGGCAGCTTTTGCACAAACTCCCGCACGTAGGCCGGCTGGGCGGCCATGCCCTCGGGCACCTCCGCGTAGTGCTGAATACCCGACTGAAACAGCACCGACAAAGCCAGCTCAAAGGCATTGGAGGTGCGGCGCTGCTTGCCCCTGATTTCGGAAAACGCCATGGGCGTGAAGTCCATGGGCCCCACCGCGTTGCGGGTGAAGGGCAGCACGGCGCAGTGCGTGGCCTCCTGGTCGGTGTTGGCCTGGTCGAAGGTCAGGAACTCGAAGCCGCGCACGGCTTCCATCGTCATCAGGTTGGGGTAGGTGCGGTTCCAGCCCCGTGGGATGGTGGCGCCGTGGAAGTTCACCAGCAGTCCGGCCTGGGCGGCATCGGTGAGCAAGTCTTGGTAGTAGTTCATAAACGACTGCCCATCCCCACCGAAAAAGTCGATTTTTACCCCCGCTACCCCCATTTGCTTGATGCGGGCAAATTCCTGGCGGCGGCTTTCGGCCCCAAACAGCACCTTGGTGGGAGTTTGCGGAGCCTCGTTCCAACGGCCATTGGAGTTGTACCACACCAACAGGCCCACGTTTTTGCTGCGGGCATACTGGGTCAGCTCCTGCATTTTGTCGTAGCCGATTTGCTTGTCCCAGAGCGCATCGACCAGGCAATAGCCCCAGCCCATGCTCGCCGAATAATCGATGAAGCGGCGCTGCACGTCGTAGGTGGTCTTATCGTCGCCGAGCAACACCCACGACCACGACGACTTACCCGGTGCCGCCGGCAAAGCAGCCGATTGGGCAGGCGCACTCACGTCGGTGGTCAGCGTCGACTCCACGATGGGCCGCAGCGAGTTGCCCACCACCAGCACGCGCCAGGGCGTGCGCCACGGCAGCCGGCTTTCGGGCAGCAGCGCGGCCTCGGGCGTAGTGCGCTCCGGGGCCTGCGGAAAGGCGATGCTGTATTCGGCATCGGGTGCGGCGTGGCCCAGGTGGGTGCCGCTGTAGGTACGCCCCATGCCGGCCTCCGTGAGCAGTATCCAGTGTCCGCTCACCTCAAACAGCGCCGGAAACGACCACCCCTGCCCTAGTGTAGAGGGCGTGCCGGCCGCAATACTCCGCTGGTAATACTCTTCATACGAGGGCTGGGTATTGGCAAAACCGGTCTGGGCTTTGGCGTGCGGGTGCAGCCAGCCTTTCGCACTAGTCGGCAAGTGGAAAGTGGTGGCTTCGGCTGTAATGCGCTGCACTTCCTGGCTGTTGCCTTCTACTAAATACTGAAATGCTACCCCATCGTCGGATACCTGAAACACCACGCTCAGCTGCGGCTCGCTGGCCTGACCCTGGAAATGCACTACGCGGCGGTTGGCCCGGTAGCGGCAGTTGGCGCGCTTATCGGTGGCGAGCTGGTAGTCGTCGGTTACGGCAGTTTGCTCGTCGGCCTTCGTCAGCTTGAGGCCCCGCGTCAGGTCGGCGCTGGCGAGTTGCAGCCCCAGTCGCGAGGGGCGCAGCAGCTCGGCCTGCCGGTAGCGCACGGCGTAGGTTGGCTGGCCCTGCGGGGTTACGTCTACGGTCACCTGCACCGCCCCATCGGGACTGGTAATGCGGATGGGCTGGGCGGCCTGAGCCGCGGCGAGTGGTAGCACGAGCAGGCAAATGAGTGGGTAGTAGCGCATAGATGCAGGATGGAAGCGTAGCTAGCGGGCCGCGGATTACTTCTTGTACATGGGGTCGTAGCCCTCGTACTTCAGCCACTTGAAGGAGGCCGTGTTGGTGGTCGGCTGTCCGGCCGAGGTACCGTATAGGCCGTACAGGCAGCCGATAAAGCCCCCCGCTACCTGCGTGCTTAGAAAGCGCGCGTCCACCTTGTCTTTCAGCACCGTATAGTTCTTGCCATCCTCCGAAAAGCGGAAGCTATAGGTGTCGCCGTCGGCATTGATGCGCAGCTGCACCTTGCCGGCCGCCGCCTTTAGGGGCGCTTTGGCCAGCAGCTCTGGGTTCTTCGCATCGGCGGTGCTTTTGAATAGCTGCACCACGGGCTTACCATTCTCTACCGATTTGCAGAGGTAGTAGAAGTGCTTCTCGTCTTGAAAAGCCACTAGGCCTGCCGTTTCATTCGCCGCTTTAGCCGCAAAGGTCAGCTCGGTTTCGGCGCTGCCAACCATGTGCTGCTGCCGCTTGCCGATGAAGGCCGGGTTGCCGAACTCCGCGCACGTTTCGGGCTTGAGCTTCAGCGTGAGGCCTTTCGCCTTACTCAGGGAGAAATTGGTGCTATCTACCGTCCGCAGGAATAGCAGCGCCGGATCCAGCTGCTTCTCGAAGGTGAGCGTGTAGCTAAAGTTGCCGCTCTGGGGCCGGGCGCCGGGCTGCTTTACCTCCGGAAAGTTGACTTTATAGCGGTATTGCACGCCGTTCGGCCCCGGGTCCATGACCGGCCACTCGTCTTTCCACACCACGGGCACAATGAAGGTCTCGCGCCCGGTATTGTAGAAATTCCCCTCGTAGGGCCGCACGGCCAGGAAAATGGCGTAGGTCTTGCCATCGGGTCCTTCCACAAACTGGGCGTGCCCGGCCGAGGTGATAGGGTCTTTGCGGTCTTGGGGCAGTTCGCGCTGCGAGAGAATGGGGTTTTTCTCATAGGGCACAAACGGCCCCAGGGCTGCCTTGCTGCGGAACACCACTTCCGTGTGGTTTACCGACGTGCCGCCTTCGGCCGCGTAGAGGTAGTACCAGTCGCCCCGCTTCATCAGGTGCGGCCCCTCAATCCAGACCGGCTTTTTGCTCAGGTCAACGCCCCCGTTTACCACAATTTTGGCCTCGCCCACGGTTTGCAGCGTTTGCGGGTTCAGCTCGATTATCTTAATGGAGCGGTGCCCGTCGTAGAGCGGCTTGTTGTCGGGCGGGTCGCTGTTGTAAATTACGTAGGCCTTGTCACCCTCAAAATACAGCGAGGGGTCGATGCCTTTCACTTCGGGTAGAAAAACAGGATTGCTCCAGGGCCCGGCGGGATTTTTGGCTGTCACCACAAAGTTGCCCTTGTGGTCAATCAGGGTGCAGGTGACGTAGAACGTGCCGTTGTGGTAGTCAATGGCCGGGGCAAACAGCCCCCGGGTCATCCGGTCGCCCAGGAAGTTCATCTGCGAAGGCCGGCTGATGACGTTGCCCACCTGCTTCCAGTTCTTGAGGTCCCGGCTGTGCATCACGGGGATGCCGGGGAAGTAGGAGAAGGTAGAATTTACCAGGTAGTAGTCCGGTCCCACCTTCACAATGCTGGGGTCCGGATAAAAGCCGGTTAGAATAGGATTAACCAAGTCAATCGATTGTGCAAACAGGCCAACGGTTTGCAGCAGTAAGAGGGCCCAGACGGCCAAAAGTTTTTTCATACTCTTGATTTTCACGCGTACACTTGCCGGACGAAGGTACAGTTTGAGAATTGCAGCGAAAAGCTACTATATTCTAGGCTTATTTCTCTTGTCAGTATCTAGGTCAATGTCGCCGCAGTTGCTGGCGAAACTCGAGTATAGTACTCGAAGGGGGAAGGCGCCTGCTTTGGATTGCTCACTTACAACAACACCGGCTCGCTACTTTAAAGAAAGCAGCGAGCCGGTGTTACCGAAGCACTTATGATCTAGTAGCCAGGATTTTGCGCCAGCTTCCAGGTTTGGGCATCATTGAGGGAAATAGGCAGTAGAGGCGTAGGGTTTACGGACGGCTCAGTGGCAACGTGCGACAGGGCGCGCGCCCGGACCTCAGCCGGCAGAATACCCATGTAGCGGCCCGTCCGAATCAAATCCCACAGCCGCAGCGACTCTTCCCCGAATTCCACCCGGCGCTCGTGCCAGATGGCGTTCAGCAGGGCTTGGCCCGATAAGCCAGCGGCCAGGTCGGGGAGCGTACCGGCCGGGGTATTGGCCGGTTCGTAGGCCAACGAGCCCAGCGTAGTGCCCGGCGGCCGGGTCGAGTTGCGGGCCCGCTGCCGCACCTGGTTTACCAGCGCTACGGCTTCGGCGGGTTTGCTAAGCTGGGCGGCGGCTTCGGCTTTCATCAGCAGGATGTCGGCGTAGCGCAGCTTGCGGATGTTTTGCGGGCCCGACTCCGGAGCGTTGGGCGCAATGATGGCCGCCTTGCGGTTGAAATAGCCCGTAGCGTTCTGGGTCAGGTCAACGGGGTTGAGAATGCCCAGCACGATGTCGTTGTTCTTGATAATCGTGACTTCGCGGCGTGGGTCGTTGGGCTCAAACTCATCGACCAGGTTCTGCGTGGGGTTATTAAAGCCGTAGCCAAACGTCTTGCGGTTGTTCTGAAAAATATTGCTGGTCGTGCCCACCGAAATGGGTCCGTAGCCGTCGTTGGAGGTGGCAAACTGAATTTCGAACAGCGACTCGCTGCTGTTCTCGCCAATGTCCTGGTGAATGGCCGCGTAGTTGGGCAGCAGGCTATACTGGCCGGAGCTGATGACGGTACTCGTCAGGTCGTACACTTCCTGCCAGGTGTGGTTGTTACCATTCACGGTGCCCAGCTGGTACAGAATGACGCGGGCCAGGTAGCCGGTGGCCGCGCCCTTGGTGGCCCGGCCGTTGTCGGCGGCGGCGTAGGCGCTTTTCTCGGGCAGCAGGGCCGCGGCGGCTTTCAAATCTTTTTCGATGAAGGCGTAGGTCTGGGCAATGGTGGCGCGGGTTGCATTGGGCGCCTCGGCGGGCGTCACGGTTTTTTCAAACAGCGGCACCCCTCCGAAACCTTTCACCAGGTTGAAGTAGAAATACGCCCGCAGAAACAGCGCTTCACCCTTCAGGCGTGCTTTCAGGGCCGCGTCGATAGTCCCCGCGTCGATGTTGTTAATCACCGTATTGGCCCGGGCAATACCCGTGAAGCTGTGTACCCACAGCGTGGTCACGGGCGGGTTGGACGGCGGAATGTTCCAGGTTTTGAGCTCAATCAAAGACAGGAAGTCGCTGGGCGAGCTGCCCCCTTTTTCGGCATCATCGGTCATCAGGTCCCCGAACATCCATTCGTAGGTCTGGGCCACGTACTGGCCGGTGGGGTCGCCCCACTTGGGGCCCTGGTCCCAGGCGGCCACGTCGTACACGGCGTTGATGGCCTGCACGGCATTGGTCGGGTCCCGGAAAAGGTTATCCTGGGTCGTGGTGCCCAGGGGCTCCTTGTCCAGGAAGTCCTGGCAGCCCGGAGCTATTGCAGTGGTTATGAGCAGGCCGAGCAAGACGGCGGCGCGGGTGGGTTTCATAGAAGGGAGGTAGGACATAGTTGATTAGAACTGCAGGTTGAAGCCCAGGCGGTAAGTGCGCGCCTGCGGGTAGTTGCCGTAGTCCACGCCGTAGGCCAAGGGGTTGTTGTAGAATGCCGCAGTCGATATCTCGGGGTCGTAGCCCGTGTACTTGGTGAGGGTAAACACGTTATCAACCGAGACGAACACCCGGGCTCCGGTCACTTGCACCTTGCCCAATAAAGACTGGGGCAGCGTGTAGCCCAGCTCCATGTTGCGGGCGCGCAGGTAGCTGGCATCCTCCACGTAGCGGCTGCTCATGCGGTCATTGCCATTGGTGTCGGTCGAGGTTACGCGGGGCTGATTGCTGTTGGGGTTGCTGGGCGTCCAGCGGTCCATGCGGCTGGCGTAGAAGTTGCTCCACACGCCCACAAAGTCGGCCGACTTGTTTAGGTTGAAGGCCGCGCCGTTCAGGGCTTCGGCACCCTGTACCCCGTAGAGCAACACCTTAAAATCGAAGCCCGAGTAGTTCAGGCCCAGCGAGCCGCCGTAGGTAAAGTCGGGGGTCGCGCTGCCCAGGTATGTGTAGTCGGCGGCCGTAATCACGCCGTCCCCGTTAACATCCTGGTACCGTACGTCGCCGGGTAGGGCCCCGGGCTGTACCAGCGCCCCGTCTTTGTTTTTATACGCGTCAATCTCGCCCTGATTGTGAAACACGCCCTCGGCCTGCAAGCCGTAGAAGAAGGCTATTTCGCGGCCCACATCGGTGAGGGTGGTGTTGTTGATTTGGGTAAGCACGTTGCCGCTGGCAATGGGGTTGGCACCGCCCAGGCTGGTTACCACGTTGTTGATTTTTGTGAAGTTAACCCCCACGTTGTACTGAAGCTTGCCGACCTCATTACGGTAGTTCAGGGCCAGTTCCAGGCCGCGGTTGCGCAGGGCGCCCACGTTGGCAGGCGCAGGGGCCTGGCCCACGAAGTCAGGCAACGGCAGCAGGGCAATCATGTCCTTGGTGCGGCGCTCAAAGTAGTCGGCCGTAAGCGTCAAGCGGCTGTCGAACAGCTCGGCATCTAAGCCTACGTCGGTGGTAATGGCCGTTTCCCACTTCAGGTCTGGGTTGTTAATCTGGCTGATGGCCAGGCCGGGGGCGGCCACTCCGTTGAAGGAGTAGGTCTGGTTGTTGCTGGCCACCGAGGCATAGCCGTAGTTGGGGGCCGCGTTCTGGTTGCCCACCTGGCCGTAGCTGGCCCGCAGTTTCAGCACCGACAGATACGTGAGGCCCTTGAGAAACTCCTCATTGGAGATGTTCCAGGCGGCGCCCACCGACGGAAAATACCCCTTGCGCACGGGCCCCAGGAACTTCGAGGTCTGGTCCAGGCGCAGCGTACCGGTCACGAGGTACCGGTCCCGGAAATTGTAGTTGGCACGGCCAAAGTACGAGGACAAGCTCCCGTCGTACTGCGAGCTGCGCACCACGTTGCCGGTGCTGCGTGAGGCCGACGCGTACTGCAGTGAGGCATCGGCCGGCACGTTGAAGGCCGTGATGGAAATGCCGGTACCATAGCCACGTTGTGCCTCCTGGCCCAGCGTAGCCGAGAAGGAGCTGTTGTCGCCGAAGGTCTTCGTGTAGTTAGCGTAGTTCGACCACACCCACGAGACGTTCTCGTTGCGCGTCTCAATCAGCGCGCTCTGGGCCCGCTGGTCTACCGGGCCAATGTAGTACTGCGGCTGGTATACTTTGGGGTGGTTGTTGAAGTAATTGATGCCGAACGTAGAGCGGAACGACAGGCCTTTGAACAGCTCCACATCGAGGTAGCTGCTGCTGAACAGGTTGTTGTTCTGCAGCTTGTTGTACTGCTGCTCGTCGAGGTAGCGCGGCACGTTCAACGCATTGCGCGTGATGACGTCCTCGTTGTAGGTCCCATTGGCGCCGAACGGGTTGAGGACGGGGTTGGTTTGCAGCGCGTACTGCAGCACCAGATAAGGCTGCGAGCCCCCCTGGCCGTCGCCGCTGCCTATCTGCTTGTTGTTGGTAAACGTGGCCGCTACGCCCGCCTTGATGCGCTTGGTGAGTACGATGTCGTCATTAACCCGAATCACGAACTTCTTGAAGCCCGAATTTCTGATGATGCCGTCTTGCTGAAAGTAGCTGCCGCTCACCAGGTAGCGGTTTTGCTCGGTACCGCCCGAGGCCGACAGGCTGTAGTTGGTAATCAGGCCCTTCTGCGTTACCAGGTCTTGGTAATCAGTACCCTCGGCGTTGGTGGCAATGGCATTCTGCAGCTGCGGGGCATAGTCGGGCAGCGACTTCCCGGCGTTGGTGAAGGCTTCCAGCACGAGCGTCGCGTACTGGGCGGCAGTGGTAAGGGGTAGCGTGCGCCGAATCTGCTGAAAGCCGGTGTAGCCCGACAGGTTGAACTGCGTGGCGCCGGCCTTGCCGTGTTTGGTGGTGATGAGTACTACGCCGTTGGCCCCGCGCGAGCCGTAGATAGCCGTGGCCGACGCATCCTTCAGGATTTCAGTCGACTCGATGTCGGCGGGCAACAAAAAGCCGATGTCGCTGGTCTGGATGCCGTCTACCACGTACAGCGGGTCACTATTGTTGATGGTGCCCACGCCCCGCACCCGAATGCGGGTACCCGAGCCGGGCTGCCCGCTGTTGGAAGTCACTTCCACCCCGGCGGCGCGGCCCTGCAAGGATTGTACGGGGTCGGAGGTGGCTACCTGCGTCAGTTGGGCCCCGCTCACAGAGGCCACCGCGCCGGTCAGGTCACTTTTGCGCGCCGTACCGTAACCAATGACGACCACTTCGCTCAGGGCCTGCGCGTCTTCGGCAAGTGTTACGCGCAGGGTGGTGGTGGCCCCGGTCACGGGCACTTCCTGGCGGGCGTAACCCACAAAGCTGAATACGAGCACGCTGTTCTCGGGGGCTTGCAGCGTAAAGCTGCCGTCCGGGCCGGTGCCGGTGCCGGTAGCAGTACCTTTCACAACCACCGTTACGCCCGGTATACCGTCTCCTTTGGCATCTACTACCCGCCCGGAAATGCTAACATCCGGCCTACCGGAATCGTTTGCGGAAATAGACTGGGCCGACGCACGCAAAACCACGCGCTTGTTGGCCACTTCATATTGAATTTTAAGCGGCGCCAGCACTTCATCCAGCACGGCCAGCAAAGGCACGTCCTGGGCATTGATGGTCACTTTGCGGTCGGCGCCCACTAGCTGCTGGCTGTAGACAAAGCGGATATTGGCCTGCCGGGCAATCTGACTAAGGGTTTCCTTTATCGTTTGTGCCTCTACCTGCAGGGTAATCTTTTGCTCGAGCACTCCTTGCACTACTACCAGGCGGGATGCTGCGGTGCCCTCAGCAACGGGATGTGCGCTTGCCGCTGCTGCCGGTAAGCATACCATTGCCGTTTGCAGCAGAATTGTGCTTACCGCTGATCGGGCGGGCGGTGGAAACTGTACAGTTGTTTTCATGGAGTAGGATGTTGTGGGAATTTGAAAAGACGGGCGGGAAGGGTTATATCTTCGCAATCGATTGAGTAAGTATGGCTCGGGGTTTAAATATTTATCTAATAGCCTGGTGCTAGAACTCGCAGGTGTAGCTTCTGACCGAGCCTAACCGCCTAGCTGGCTCTGGCAGCCTTCACTGTGAATGATGATGTTCGCGTCGGCAAGCGTGTAGTAGGCGCCCAACGACTTGCACAACAAGCCGAGCTTTTCAAACAAAGGCTCGTCGTAGAAGGTGATGCTGACCGTGCAGCTGGCCAGCTTGGCCTTGTCATATACAATGTCAACGCCGTAGGCTTTTTCCAGCGCCCCCAGCACTTCGGCCACGGGCCGCGCCTCAAATTCGAAGGACTGGGGCGCCAGCACTACCGGCCGGTCTACCAGCTCCTTCTTCAGGCGGCGCCGGGCCGCCGAGTACACCACCTGCTGGTTGGGCAGCAGCAGCACCCCCTGGGCCGCCGGGTGCGCGGGCGAGGCATCTAGCTGCGCGCCTGCGCGGGCTTGGACGGCCACCTTACCTTCCAGCACTGCCACCGAAGCATCCTGGCCGGCCGTGTAGGCTTTCACGCGGAAGCTGGTACCAAGCACGGTCGTAACCACTTGGTTGGTGAATACCAGAAAAGGACGCTGAGGATTTTTGCTGACCTGAAAAAAGGCCTCGCCCTCGAGGTACACTTCCCGGCGGGCGCCCGCCAGGGCCGTGTGGTAGCGTAAGCGACTGCCCGGGTGCAAGCTGATGCGGCTACTATCGGGCAGCCGGAAGTATTGCACCTGCCGGGTCTGGTTGGTTTGCTGCAGCCACCCGTTGGCAGAAGCCACCGGGGTAAGATGGGCGGGCACCGGCAACCGGTTGATAGTTAGCATCAACAAGCCAATGCTAACCGCAAGCAGGACCAGGGCCGCAGCCCAGCGCACCGGGGACGATTGCCACATCGGCACCACCCGAGGCTCGGGCTTGACCAAGCGCCGGTTTTGCCTCAGCCGCGCCCAGATGGTCTGTTCCACCTCGGCCTGGTTTTGGGCAAGCAGGGCCGGTCCTTCCACTTGCTCCAGCTGGTCGTACCAGTGCTCAACCAACGCCTGTTCCTCGGGCGTACACTGACCGATGAGGTAGCGTTGTAGGAGCTTGTGAAATTCGGGTTCCGTCACGGGGCGAAGGGTTTGGCGGGTGGCTGACTAGGAAGTCACCCAAGTCGCCGATTACCCTCACCCCAACCACATTTATTTTCACTCGTGCAGCACTCCTTAGCTGTTTATTCTGCTAAGTGCCTTTCCTGCAATTGTTTATTTATTTTATAAAAAACAAAAAAGGCCATAGCAACGGAAGAAAATTGCGCAAGTAGTGTCGCATTAGCTTGAGCGACTTGCGCAGGTGATACTCCACCGTTTTCTCTGACAAGTTTACGCGCGCCGAGATTTCAGGGATGGTGTACTGCTCCAACCGGCTCAAGCGAAAGACCTCCTGGGTTTTTTCGGACAGGTGCTGCATGCCCGCGGCCAGCGCCTCGTTCAGGTCATTGAGCGCCACGGCGGCTTCCGTGCCCGTGTCGGCGTCAGATAGGTTGAGGCGACAGAAAAGCTCGTAGCTCGTGCGGACCTTTTTCGATTTAATGTAATTGATGATGCGGTAGCGAATGGCCGAAAATAAGTAGTGGCTCAGTTGCTGAATGTGAGCGTCGCTGCGTTTGCTCCACAGATTTTCGAACAAATCCTGCACCAGCTCCTCGGCAACCTCCCGGTTTTTCAACTTCCCGTAGGCAACGTTGAAAAGTTGATAACTGTACCGTTTATATAGCTCCTCGAAAGCTGTTTCATCGCCCGCTTGCATTGCCTCAAGCAAGACAGCATCCGGCCGGGAAGCATCATTTGGCAGAGCAGCAGACTTCACGTAAATTAAAATTTAGCAGACACTACAAGTGCTAGCGAATATACAATTGAATGCCAATTAATTCCACTGGCTAGCCCTTCCTTTCACTCGGCACCCGTTGGGGTTGTGCAAGTGTAAGTGGTAATGCTCCGCTACAATAAAATGTTTTATTTATTGCTGCTTCACGTGCCTTGGTTCAAGATTTCTGGGAGGCCATCAACACCACAAAAAAAGCGTTCCGGCCATAAGCCAGAACGCTTTTGAAGATTTGGGTAAGGGCAAGCCGCGCGGGACAGGGCTTTTTTGCTTACACACGGTTAGCCGGGACTTAGCTTTCGGTGGCTTTCACCTTCACCTTGCCTTTTTTGGCTTTCACTTTATCACCCGGCACGCCGTTCTGGCCGAAGCCCCGGCCGCGGCCCATTTGGTCTTTCTGGAGCTGACTGAACTTGGCGTACTGGTCGGCCGTCAGGACTTCCTTGAACTGAGCGTCGTATTTCTCGCGGTTGGCCTTCATCTGGGCCCCTAGCTGGGCCCGGTCGGCGCCTTCGGGCTTGCCCTGGCCGCGCAGGGCCTGCATTTCCTGCTCGCGGGTCAGCAGAATCTGCTTGATGCGGCTACTTTGGTCGGCGGTGAGGCCCAGCTCTTTGGTGAGCTGCTCGCTGCGGCGGGTGGCGCGCTCATCGGGCGAAACCTGGCGGTGCTCCCGGCCCTGGGCGGGCGGCGTAGCGGATGGCGTTTGGGCCGCGGCGCTACCAATGGTTAAGGCAAAAGCGGCTACGAAAGGAAACAGGGGAAATTTCATCGGAGAAGAGAATTAAAAGGAATTACGAGTATTTGATTGGGTTTGGGGCCCCGGGTTTAAATGGCGGCGCTTAGCGGCGGCGCTTAGTGGCGGCCATCGTAGCGGTTGTCGTTGCGGTGCTGGGCTTCCCAGCGGGCCCGCTCAGCGGCCGTCACGCGGTGGTTGCGGTCGTAGCCGTAGTTGAAGTCCCGATCGTTACGGTCGTTGCGGCGGCGCTCCTCGTCGAGGCGGCGCTGGGCTTCCAGGCGGCGCTGATCCTCCAGGCGCTCCCGCTCCAGACGGGCCCGTTCGGCCGAGGTCAGCTTGTTGTCGTTACGGTGGGCGGCTTCCCAGCGGGCCCGCTCGGCGGCCGTCACGCGGTGGTTGCGGTCGTAGCCGTAGTTGAAGTCCCGGTCGTTACGGTCGTTGCGGCGGTCGTCGTCGCGGCGGTCGTTTTTCCAGTCGGAGCCGGGGGCGGGAGCGGCGGCGAAAGAGTTGGTAGAAGCCAGCAGGGCAAAAGCGGCGGCCAGGGAAAGCAGGGAAGTTTTCATGGGAAGAAGGAAAGTAGCAGTGGAAGGGAAAGGCTACCGCGCCTGGTCAGGTGGAGGGCAAGCCGGTGAAAAGTTGGTTTCAAGCGCTTGATTCCCTCTTTGCAAGCCTGGTGCCACCTCCGGGCTCCGGGCCCGGCCGCCGCCCTTTCATCGGCAGAAGCCCCGCTTCCATCGGCCGCCGCCCCGATTCAGCCGACCGAAACCGGCCCGGGAACGGCAGTTTTGCGCCTTGCCCGCCCCTTTTTCGCCCCGCGAAGCCCCGCCGTGGCAGCCGGCGCCACCCTATTAAAGCCGCACAGCGCCCTTTTTACCCTCGACTGGCTTTTTCCCTGACGGCGCAGTGGGCTTTCCTGGTCGCCAGCTGTTTGGGCGGCGGGCAATGGCTTCCCGCCGCGGCGGGAGCCTATCGGCACCGGTGCCGGGCCTATTTCACTAAGCTTGGAAGTATCCGGCACCGGTGCCGGGCATATGCAGCCGAGGCGAGAAGTCGTCGGCACCGGTGCCAAGTGTGTGAAGTTGAAGTGAGAAGCATCTGGCACCGGTGCCGAGTGTGTACAGTTGAAGTAGAACTAACCTGGCACCGGTGCCGAGCTATTGGTGAGGGTCTGTTAATGCATTTGCACCAGTGTTGCTACTCAATAGCAAGCCCAGGAAGTTATTACCACCGGTGGCAATGACTTCCTGGGCTTGTTATAGGCATTTGCTACCGGTGGCAGCAGGCTGCCGAGCAGGCTGGATTAGTTAGAGCGTGACGCGGGTGTAGTACATGCGCAGGCGCAGTGGGTGGGCGGTCTTGCGGGCACTGCCCAGCACCGTACGCTCGGGGGAGGCGGCAGTTTCGGAACCCAACAGGATGCCCTGGTTTAGCAACGTGCCGCGCAATACGCCTTGCACGTAGGCCGTCAGGCCCAGGGAGTAGCGGCCCTGGTCGAGGCCGGTGCGCTCCGACACGCCCCGCTGGTAGGTCAGCGGGGCCAGGGTTCCGTCGCTGGCCAGGAAGTAGGCGCCGTTGCGGTTGGCGCGGTCGGTGAGGCGGGCGTAGAGCGTGGCGGGCGGGGGCCAGAACTGGTTTTCGGCGCTGCTCACCGTCTCAATCTGGAGCTGGGCCGAGTTGATGACGATGGTGCCGCCCAATTCCCTGAGCTGGGCCAGGTAGGGAAACTCCAGCTTGGTTTTGAGCCCCAGCCCGGCCTGGATAAAGGTTTCTTCCCCGGTGGCGGTGCTGCCCAGGGCTTGCCGGATGCCGGTGAGCGAGGCCAGTGGGGTGCCGGTGCGGTCGGCCTGGAGCTGGAAGAAGTGGGTAAAGTCGCCGGCCAGGCTGATAGGATAACTCAGGGCTTCGGTGGGTGCGGCCGGGTCGTGGTAGTAGAGGAGCAGTGAGCAGGCGGCCGCGCGGAAGCGCACCAGGGCCGCGTCGTCGGCGGTGGCGGGCGTGAGCACCAGGCCCGGCAGGCGACTTTGCAGCTCACCCAGGGTAGTCAGCTGGTTGTTCTGGCCGGCCTGCCACAGCTCCTGGCCCAGGCTGTTATCGAGGCGCACCCGCACCGTACCCAAACCGGCCCGGGCCCGGAAGCTGCGGTGGCCCAGCACGGCCGGGGCATAAGTCAGAGCGTCGTTGGCGAAGTAGGTTTTATTGACCTGAAAGCCCTGCGTCAGCCGGTGCACTTCCAGCTGCTGGGTGCGGGTGGTGTCGCCGTAGCGGTAGGTATCGGTCGTGAGCACCAGCACCAGGGAGTCGTAGCGCAGGCCGGGGTCGGGGGTGAAGGCTGCCGTGAGGCCCGCCTGCAGGTAGCTGCGGCCGGTGATGGTACCCAGGCGCGGGTCGTGGTAGCGGCCCAGCAGCAGGTAGCTGGTCGTGGCCGAGGGCACCGAGTCGGTAAGCACCGTGCTGGCCCGCACCGTAAGCGTATCGGTGTAGGCCGCGGCCAGGGCCACCGACTTGGGCGCGGGCAACTCCTCGCCCAGGTCGTCGGGGTCGGTGCAGGCGCCCAGGACCAGCAGCAGCGCGGGCAGGGCGCGGGGCAGCAGCGGCCAGAGAGCGGCGAAATACAGGCGCAGCTTACTCATTGGCCGCGTCGGGGGCCAGTTCCCAGGTATCGTCGAGGCGGGTGCTGCCCGAGTTGCCCAGGCTCACGTAGCCCCGGTCGCCGAGGGCAAAGCCCACCGGGTAGGTGCGGCTGGCGCCGGCAAAGGCCGTTTTCACCGTCCAGGTATCAGCCGTGGGGTTGTATTCCCAGCAGTCGGTCTTGTTGCCGCTGTTGGCGCCCAGGGCCACGTAGCCTTTCTCCCCGACGACGAAGCTGGCCGCGTTCTGCCGGGGCAGGGCGCTGTAGTCGTAGTCCAGGTCGTCGTTGCTGTCGTCGTGGTACACGAGGTCCTTGTGCTGGGTCCAGAGCTCGGTGGCCGGGTCATACGACCAGATATCGGTCTGGAAGATGCCGTTGTCGGCGCCCAGCAGCAGGTAGCCGGTGCTGCCGATGGTCATGGCCGTGGCGCCCATGCGCTTGTTGCCACCGAAGCTGGGTTTCTGGGTCCAGGAGTCGGTAGCGGGGTCGTACTGCCAGAAGTCCTTCTTGGAATTGCCGTCGTAGCCCGTGCCCACGTAGCCCTTGCCGCCGATGGTCATGGCCGCGGCGTTGTAGCGGGCCGAGCCGCCAAAGTCAGCCTTGCGGGTCCACTGGTCGAGGCTGGGGTCGTACTGCCAGAAGTCCTTGAGCCGGTTCACTCCGTCGTAGCCGGTGCCCACGTAGCCTTTGCCATCGGCGGCGAAGGCCACGGCCAGGTAGCGGCCCACGCCGGGGAAGCTGGCCCGCTGCCGCCAGGTATTGGTGGTGCGGTTGTACTCCCAGAAGTCGGTAAACTTATCGATGCCGTCGGTGCCCAGGCCCACGTAGGCTTTGTCGCCGATGGTAAAGCTAACGGCCGAGTTGCGGGCCAGGCCTTCAAACTGGGAGCGACTGGTCCAGACGCCCAGCACCGGCGCCGTGGCATCGTCGTCTTTGGAGCAGGAGCTCAGAAGGCCCAGAGCCAGGGCAAACAGCAGGGTCAGCGGGAGTAATTTTTTCATAAAGCGAACAGCAAACAGTTAGTTGGTTTACAGCAGGAGGAGCATCGAGAAGGCCGTAGCGTTGCAGCGCCCCGGCCTTCCTTCCGCTTTTTTCACTCACTGGGGCAAACCTAGGCCCGGCTCCGGCGGCCGTCCACCGCACTCGGCCACCGCCCCAAGTTCCTAGACCAACCACCCGATTCCGTCGGCTGGCTTCCGGGTTTCCGACCAGTTTTACACCTCTTTTTTGCGCCCATTCGGCCACAAAAAAGCCCGGCCACCACGCGGGCAGCCGGGTTGTCAGGCCAGAAAAAAGGCCACGCTAGACCTTAGGTCCAGCGGCTCATAAACTGCAGAAAGGCTTCCTTGTACTGGTCACTGACGGCCAGCGTGGCCGAGCCAATCTGCACGGTATTGCGGCGCACGGCCTCGATCTTGTCGAGGGCCACGATAAAGGAGCGGTGAATGCGCAAAAACCGGCGGGCGGGCAACTTTTCCTCCATGCTCTTGAGACTCATCAAGGACAGTAGCGGCCGGGGGGCGCTGCGCAAATGCACTTTCACGTAGTCCTTGAGGCCCTCCACGTAGAGAATATCGTCGAGGGCCACGCGCACCAGCTCATACTCCACTTTGAGAAAAATAAAGTCGTCCTCGGGCGCCGCGGAAGGTGCGGGCGCCGCGGGGGCCGGGGCCTGGTGGAGTTCGGCGTAGGCCCGGGCCTTGGTAGCGGCCCGCAGAAACTCCTCGTAGCTGAAGGGCTTGACCAGGTAGTCCAGGGCATCCACGCGGTAGCCATCGAGGGCGTACTGGTTGAAGGCGGTGGTGAAAATGATGCGCGGCCCGGAGCCGGCCGGGCCGCGGTCCAGCACCCGGGCCAGCTCCAGGCCGGTCAGCTCGGGCATCTGAATATCGAGGAAGAGCAGGTCCAGGTCGGGGTGCTCGTGCAGGCTGCGCAGGGCTTCCACCCCGCTCGAATACTTGCCCACCAGCTGCAGAAAGGGCGTTTGCTCGATGAAGGCAGCCACCATGCCCAGGGCCAGGGGCTCATCATCGACGGCAATACACTTGAGAATCGTCATACGGTGTGCAGGGTTAGGAGGACGCGAAATTCACCGGCCGGCGTGGCTTCGTCCACCCGCAGCACGTAGCGGCCGGGGTAGAGCAGCTCGAGGCGGCGCCGGGTGTTGGCCAGCCCGATGCCGCTGCCTTCGTCGAGGCTGGTGGCCGAGGCCGGAAAAAGCGTGTTACGCACTTCCAGCTCCAGCACGTTGGCCGAAGGCTGGCGCACGGCCACCCGAACCCGGCTGGGCTGGGTGGCGCTGACGCCGTGTTTAAAGGCATTTTCGACGTAGGGCAAGAGCAGCATGGGCGCAATGGGCACGTCGCGCACGGGCTCGGGCCATTCCAGCTCCACCAGCACCCGCTCGGTCAGGCGCAGCTTCATCAGGGCCACGTAGTCCTGCACGAAGGCCAGCTCCTTGGCCAAAGACGTGGTATCGGCAGGGGTTTCGTAGAGCACGTAGCGCATCATGCGCGAGAGGGTGTGAATGGCCTGCCGGGCCGCCGCCGCGTCGACTACCGTCAGGGCGTAGATGTTGTTGAGCGTGTTGAAGAAGAAGTGCGGATTGATCTGGGCCTTGAGGAAGCTCAGCTCGGAGTGAACTTTCTGCTGCTCGAGCTCCTGGCGGCGCTGGGTGTCGGATTGCCACTTCTGCACCGCCGCAATGCTGGTACTGATGCCCAGCACGAGTAAGGTGGTGAGCAGCCCGACTATGTCGAAGCGGCGGGGCCGGGCATGGAACTGCCCGCCCCGGCCCCCCGGCCCGCTGCTGGCCCGAAAGCCGCCGGAGGGCCGCAGGTGCTGGTCCATGAGCGTCTGCAGGTTCAGGCCCGACTCGGCCAGTTGGGACAAGCCCATGACCACGGCCGCCGTGAGCAGCATGACCAGCACAAACCAGCCGGCGTGCCCGCGAAACAGCAGGCGGGGCACACTCACGTAGGCCGTCAGGTAAAACGCGCCAATCCAGAGCCCAAACACCAGGGCTTGCTTGGCCCAGAACTGCCAGGGCAGCTCAAAGCGGCCCAGCAAAGGGTTGAGCAGCACCAGGCTCAGGCCAAACAGGCCCCACATCAGAACGTGAATCAAGGGCGTCAGATAACGCCGGAGGGGAAGTGCAGCCATTCCAGAAGCCCAAGGTAGAAGAGCCCAAACTTACCACAACGCCGGGTCCCGCGGGCGCGCAATGGACTGCCGCTCCCATTACCTCGACTGCCGCGCCACTTTCATCGACCAGCGGCAACCGGCCGGCGTATGTTCCAGCCTAGGCGAGGTGCTTACCGGGGTACTACGATGCGGTTCGGCTACCACGCAGGCTGTCCAGGCTCCAGATGCCGGATCCGTAGGCCGCTATGAACAAAAACACAAAACAGTACACCACCGCCAGTTCGCCCTGGTTAATGATTGGCAGCGGATGCTTGGGAAAGTGGGCCATAAAGTAGGCCACCGCCATCGTGCCGCTGGCCAGGAAAGCCGCCGGCCGGGTAAATAAGCCCAGCATGATAAGCAGGCCACCTACCAGTTCGATGATACCGGCCACGCCCATCAGGGACGCCAGGGGCACCGTCGAACCGTCGCCGGGAAAGCCCAGCAGCTTCTGGCTGCCGTGCATGGCGAAGAGCAGGCCCACCACGATGCGGAGCAGGGCGTAGGCATAGGAAGCGTAGGATGAGTTCATACGAGGCAGGAATAAGGTGAGGTCTTTCCTACGCGGCCCCTCCCCTGCTAGTTAACCCTGCGCCCTAAAACGCCTCGCCGATGCTGAAGTAGAAACCCGTCGAGCCGTCACGCGCCAGGCCGTAGTCGAAGCGGATGTTGAGCCGGTCGCGGCGGTTGTACTTGAAGCGGATGCCCGCGCCGCCGGTGGCCTTGAGCGAGTTGCGGCCCAGGTCGCCCACCGTGTTGCCGACCTGGCCCAGGCTGCCGAAAATGGCCCCGTTGAAGCGCCAGAACAGCGGACGGCGCAGCTCAGCCTGCAGGGCCACCAGCTGCCGGTCGCGGTAACGGCCTTCGTAATAGCCGCGCAGGATTTTGTCGCCGCCCAGGTTGGCCAGCTCCCGAAACGGCACGTGCCCGCTCTGAAACTGCCCCACCAGCTGGGTAGCCAGAATGGTTTTGCTGCTGGGTCCCAGGGCCTGGTAATGGCGGGCATCGAGCAGGTAGCGGCTGAAGCGAAAGTCGCTGCCCAGGGCCCCGCCGTTGAACAACGCCGACAGTTCCAGGTAGTTGCCACGGTAGGCGCTCAGGATATTGTCGCGCCCGTCGTAGAGAAAGGCCGGGCCCACACCGGAGGAAATAGTGCTGGCCCGCAGCTCTTCGCCGGGCCGCTGCAGCAGCAGGCTGGGCCGCTGCTGGGGGGTACCTTCGTCAATGTTTTTGCGCACCCGCACGTCGCGCAGGTTGGTGAGGCGGTACTGCAGGCCGGCAAACACGTTGCGCTTCACCTGCCGCAGCACCCGCTGGTTCACGATGACCAGCTTGTATTCAATCGTCGATTCGTCGTCGCGGCTGGTGCTGGGCCCAAAGCCGTAGTAGTTGATGGGGTATTTGTAAAAGTAGCTCAGCTCGCCATTAACCAGGAATTTCTCACCCGGCGTGAAGACGTTGTGGGTCAATTGCACCAGGCTTTGGTTGTTCTGGGTGCGCCACAAGATCAGGCGGGCGTTGGACTTGCGCACCACCGTATCCTGGCCAAAGCGCCACACCGGCAGCATGGCTACCCCGTAGCCCAGACCGGTTTCGGGCTGGGAAAACACAATCGGGAAGGGCAGAAAGCTGGGCTTGGCCGGCTTGGGCACGGCAGCCACCGGAGCCACCGGTTCGGGCGTGCCCGCCGAAGTCGGCGCGGGCGTTTGCGAATAGGCGCGGGTAGCCAGCAGACTACCCGATAGAAACAAGTAAAAAAGGCGCATGCAGGAGAATAGAGCGGTGGGGCTTATTGACAAATAAGCAATAAATTATCCTATTCTAAACACCCTTTTCACAACTTCGCACAGCCCGGCAACTCAACCTTGCGCGCCGGCAATAACGAAAGCAGCCCCGCCGAGTAGCTCAGCGGGGCTGCCGTAGAATAAAGCCGGTAAAAAGGCCCTAGAAAGCCTCGCCCACGGCGAAGTAAATGCTCGGGGCCGTGTCGGTGCCGCCGGCGTAGTCGAGGCGGATGTTGAGCCGGTCGCGGCGGTTGAACTGGAAGCGCAGTCCCGCCCCGCCGGCCAGCTTAGTGTCGCCGAAGCTGTACTCCCCTACTTTGTCGCCGACCTGGCCCGCGCCGAGGAAAGCGGCCCCATCGAGGCGCCAGAACAGGTGCTGGCGGATTTCGGCCTGGGCCGTCATCATCTGCCGGCCCCGGAACCGGGCTTCGTAGAGGCCCCGCATCAGGCCGGCGTTGTTGTACTGGGAGCCGCCGAGGTTGGCACCCAGGCCACCCAACTCCCGAAACGGCACGCTGCCGGCGTGAAACTGCCCCAGGTACTGCAGGGCCAGAATCGTCTTGTTGGAACCCAGCAGCGGGCGGAAGTAGCGCAAGTCGAGCTGGTAGCGCTGAAACGTATAGTCGCTGCCCAGCTCTTTGCCCGTAAACAGCGCGTGGGCATCAATGTAGATGCCGCGGTAGGTAGCCAGCACATTGTCGCGGCCTTCATAGAGCAGCGAGGGACCCAGGCCCGACACCACCCCGCCCTGCTGCTCCTGCAAGGGCAGGCTGCGAAACAGGCTGGGACGGTTTTCGCTCCTATCCTCGATGACGCGCACCTTGCTGGTGTTGGTCAGGCGGTAGCGCAGGCCGCCGTAGAGGTTGTGAGCCGTAAGGCGCCGCAGGAATTTCTCATCGAAGACAAACAGCTTGTAGCCGATAGTGGATTCGTCGCTCGACTTGGTCGTGTTGCCCAGGCCGTAGTAAAAAAACGACAGGTCGTACTGGCTCAGCTCGCCGGCGAAGTAGAACTTCTCGTTGGGCGTGAAAATGGTGTGGGTGAGCTGAATCGTGCTCTGCTTTTTCTGGGTGTACCAGGCAATCAGGCGGGCATTGGACTTGCGTACGGTGCTGTCTTGGCCGAAGCGCCACACGGGCAGAATGGCTCCGCCGTAGCCGAAACCGGTTTCCTGCTGGTAAAACAGCACCGGTACCGGAATAAAGTTGGGCTTGTCGGCCTTGCTTTTCTCGGCCGGGGCCAGGGCTGCGCCCTGGGCAGGGGCAGCTTCCGGGGCGGCAATATCCGGAATGACAGGAGCAGTTTGGGCGTGGGCGGCGGCGGCCAGCAGCTGCAGGGCCAGCAGCGGGTATAGAAAGCGCATACTAAGGAATTGGGGCAGAAAAGGATACAAGCCAAGCTGAACCTTTACCGTTCAGCTGCTCTAGCTCCCTAACGCAACCTCGTTCCCTACGGTTTTAGTAAAGCCGGACCAGCACCATCGACAGCACCCCAGCCAGCATGATCCACTTGCACCAGGCGCTGAGCTGGGCAAAGTCGCGGCGGCGGTCGGCGCGGGCCAGATAGCGGCCCACCCCGAAGGCTGGCACCAGAACCGTGAGCAGCAGCCAGCTTCCTAGCAGCCAGCGCTGCGCGTGCAGGCTGTACCAGGTGCCGCCCGCCACCAGAATCACCAGGTTCAGCAGAAAAAAGCCGATGGCCCACTTGGTGCGGGCCACGCCCCACACGATGGGCAGCGTGCGGCAGTCGTGCTCGGCGTCGCCGCGCATGTCTTCCACGTCCTTCACGATTTCGCGCACCACGGTCAGCAGAAAAGCAGCCAGGGCGTACACCCACACCGTAGTTTGACCGGTGCGCTGCTGCAGTTCGGGCAAGAGTACCAGGGCGGCCGTGAGCAGGGCAATGCTGAGGTTGCCGACCAGGGCCAGGCGCTTAAACTGGGCCGAATAGCCCCACAGCAGCAGGGCCGAGCCCAGGTTAACGGCCCCCAACGCCGGCGACAACATCCCGGCTATACTCACGCCCAGCCCCGAGAGCAGCACATGCGCCAGCATGGCGTGCCGCCGATTCACGACGCGCCCCACCACCAGCCGGTCGGGCCGGTTGATGACGTCGATTTTCACGTCGTAGTAGTCATTGATGATGTAGCCGGCGGCGGCGATGCTGATGGCGGCCACGGCCAGGAGAATAAAGCGGACCGACAGCAGGGCCGCAACCGGGTCGGTGGGGCGCAGCAGGCAGCTTTGCACCAGGGCCAGGCACAGGGCCATAATGAGCAGGTTAGGGAAGCGGATCAGGCGCAGCAACGAGGGCCAGCCGCTCCCGCCGCCCGCCGCAGCTACCGGCCGGGAAGTAGTAGAACGCGCCATAGGTACACGAAAAATAGCAGGCCCCAAAGATGGCCCAAAAGCGGCGGATAAGGCTACGTAACCATCATCCGTAGCTGGCAAAAAGAAAGCCTCTCCTACGGGAGAGGCTTTCCAAAAAGCAAAAAACCTAAGTAGGCAAAGAGCCTACAGTTTCTTTACGTTAACCGCATTAACACCCTTGCGGCCTTCCTGCGTGTCAAACTCCACGCGGTCATTCTGTTGGATCTGGCCCCCGTTAAGGCCGGTTACATGGACGAAGAAATCTTCCTTCGTGCCATCTTCTGTAATGAAGCCGTAGCCCTTCGACTCATTATAGAATTTTACGGTTCCTGTTTTCATGAAACTAAAAAAAGAAAATGGATGAATGGATGTTTGGGTAAATATAAAGGGAATTTGGAAAACCGCAATTACGCTTTGCCCCGTTTGATTCCCCGCTTTATTTGCCAACCCCTTGGAGCTGAGCCGGGTTAATACCAGGTTTTTTGCGCCTTCATCACCGCTTCCACCAGCTCGCGCACGGCCCCGTGGCCGCCGGGCAGGGCCGCGGTATAGTTGCTGATTTGGTGCACGTCGGCGGCGGCATCGGCGGGGCAGGCGGCAATGGCGCAGCGGCGCATCACCTCGATATCGGGCATATCGTCGCCCATGTAGGCAATGTGGGCCGGGTCGAGGCGGTAGGTGTTAATGTAGGTGTTAAAGATCTTCATCTTGTCGGGCACACCCAGGAAGATGTCGTGCACGTCCAGGGACTCCAGGCGGCGGCGCACTCCTTCTTCTTCCCGCCCCGAGATGATAATGACCCGGTAGCCGCGGGCCAGGGCGTGGCGAATGGCGTAGCCGTCGCGGATGTGAAAAGCCCGGGCCTGTTCCCCCGAGTTCAGGGCCAGCAGCGTGCCGTCGGTCAGCACCCCGTCCACGTCGAATATAAAGGCTTTAATAGCAGATAAATCCGGGCTAGTACCGTTTGCACTCATAGGTAACAGATCAAGAAAATCGAATCGGCGGCCGGGCCGCCGGGCAAGCGCCTAGTTCTGGTTGTCGCGCCACTCGTAGACCCACTTGGCCTGAATCTGCTCGAGGTGGCCTTCGTTGGCCTGCTCGCGGGTGCCGACGAAGTTGGGCAGGCTCAGTACCCACTCCAGCAGGTCGGTGAAGCGGATCCGGTAGATTTTTGCTTCGTCGAAGGAGTCCCCGAACTTCTCGTACAAGGCCATAGCAATGTCCTCGTGGTCGTTCCAGTGAATAGGCAGCTCAAAATGGGCCATGGGTCGAATGTGAAAATGTGAAAAAATGTGGTTGAATGTAAAAATGCTTTCACGTGCCTTGTTGCAGCACATTAAGCACATTTCTCACATTCAACCACATTAGGGTTTAGTGTCCCAGGAATTCCTGGCGGGGGATGAGGATGACTACGTCTTCGTTGCCCTGCATCACGCACTGGCAGCCCAGGCGGGAGTTGATGCGGGGGTTAACGGCGCGGTCAATGAAATCTTCTTCTTTGTCGCTGATTTCGGGCAGGTCATGCTCGCCCTTGAGCACGTACACGTGGCAAGTGGAGCAGCCACAGACGCCGCCGCAGTTGTGCTGCAGCTGAATTCCGTTGTTCAAGGCCACGTCCAGCACTGATTCACCTTCCGCGGCGACGTGCGTCTGGTCGGGCTGACCGTCTTGAAACTGGAAGGTAATATTGACGACTTTCACGGAGTAGAAACTTGAGCAGGGCAGAATTTGGGGCAAAGGTACGCACCCCGGCCCGTAATTAAAGCGGCAGACCGGACGCGTTGTTTGCCCGCCCGCGCCTTTACGTAGCTTGTATACTGGCTGTTAGCTGGTTATAAATCTGCTGCCACTGCGGGTGGCCGAGCAGCAGGGCCCGGTGCCGGTCGAGTGTGGCTGCGTCGTGGCGCACGGCCGGGCCGGTCTGCACCGTAAAGGGCGGCTGGGCCAGGGCCTTCTGCACGGTTTCCCGAATCAGGGGTTCCAGCAGCGTGAAGGGCAGACCCGCCTCCTGCAACAGCGCGTGCCCGATGCCGAGCAGGTGGTTGGTAAAGTTGCAGGCAAAAACGGCCGCCACGTGAATTTGCTGCCGCTGGGGCGTGGCCACCAGCTCTACGACCTGGCTCAGGCTGCGGGCCACCGCGGCCACCAGCGCCTCGTCGGCCGGGGTGGCCGCCTCCACGCAGAAGGGTACGGCGGGCCAATCGATAAGGCGGCCGGGGCTGAAGGTTTGTAACGGGTAGAGGACCCCACCCCGCAGGCCCGCGTACGGCGCAAATACGGCCAGCGGCAAAGCGCCCGCCGTATGCACCACCAGGGCGGCGGCCGGAAAAACGGCTTCGGCCAGCACGGCCGGTACAGCGCCATCGGGCACGCAAAGAATATAGAGCTCGGCGGCGGGCACCGCTTGCAGGTCGAGACTGGTGATGGGGAGGGCGCCGGGAATCTGGGTGGCCACTTGCTGGGCGGAGGCCGGCGTTCGGCTCCAGACGTGGGTTACGGTGTGGCCGGCCCGCCACAGCGCGGGCCCCAGGTGCTGGGCCACGCGGCCGGCCCCGAGTAGCACAATTTGCCGTCCGACAGAAGTATAAGGCATGTAAAAAGCTGAACGAAGCCGAGGAAAAAGGAAGCCGGAAGGTACGCAGCCAGGCAGTTTGTTTTTTGAACACCTGTTTTTTCCGGGATTTTTAGCACCTTGTACATTCGAACCAAGCGGATGTAGTGCTTTTCAGCTACAGCGCCTTTTTCTTACAAACTTTCACCCTTTTCTTCCTTACCAACCCCATACCTTATGACAAACTGGTACAAAACGGGGCCTACAGCACAACGCTGGCGGCAGCTGGCTTTGGCGGCGCTGCTGGCTAGCGGTGCTACCCTGGCCCAGGCTCAAAATTTGAACTACAGCCCGTTTGGGACGCAGAACCTCGCTGGCACCTACACGGATCTGGGTACTACGGGTACCGTAATTACTACGCCGAACACGGATGATGCCAACTCGGATGCCATTCCCATCGGCTTCACGTTTACCTACAACGGGACGGCTTTCAATGATTTCGTACTGAACACGAACGGTTTCTTGAAGCTGGGCACTACGGCTCCGGCCGCGCCGTACTTCTCGTCCGGTAGCCAAAACCCCACCGGCGGCCCGCTGAACTCCACCACGGAATCTAACCTGCTGCTGCCCTTCAACGACGACCTGATCGACGCCACTGCCGGTCCGTCCGAGTACCGGGTAGCCGTTACCGGCACGGCCCCCAACCGGGTGTGTACCATTCAGTGGAAAAACGTGAAGGACAAGCCCCGCGCTACGGCGGCCGGTGGCACCACCATCCTAGGCACCCAGCTCGACAACTTCTCCTTCCAGGTGAAGCTCTACGAGACGACTAACGTCATTGATTTTGTTTACGGCGGCGCTATTGCCGGGGCCGGCCCCGACGCGTTGAAGCTGGAAGTAGTAGGCCTGAAAGGCTCGGGCGCCAATACTGGACAAGTGCTGGTAGGTACCAAAACCTCCGCGGCTGCCTGGTCGACTACGACGTTTGGCAACACGGTATACACGGCCACCGGCAATGCTCATAACGTGCGCAGCACGGCCCGGCCCGACGCGGGCCGTACCTACCGCTTCAATTCCGCTGCTCCCAACGACGTAGCCGTAACCAACGTGTATTCGCTGGGTAAGCTCGCCATTCCAAGCGGCACTCCCCACACGATTCAGGCCATTATCCGCAACGTGGGAAGCAACCCGGTAACCAATGCTTCGGTAACGGCTACCGTAGCGGGTGCCAACACGTACACCAGCACCAAAACGGTGGCTAGCCTGGCAGTAGGAGCTTCGGCCACGATATCCTTCGACCCCTTCACGCCCACGGCCACCGGTAACGAAACCATTACCGTTACCTCGGCCAACGACGACGTAGCGTCCAACAACACCAAGACCTACGAGCAGGTAGTAAATACGACGACCCTAGCCGTAGCGGAGCCCAACGGCCCCGTTAGCAGCAGCGTCGGCTTTACCAACAACACGACCGGTGATGCCGGCACCGGCATTTTTGCCGTAAAGTACAACGTCAACACGGCCCGCTCGGTTACGGCCGTTACAGCCCGCATTGAGGATGTACGCTCCGTGGGCCGCACCATCTACACCGTAGTGTGCGACAACACCGGCGCCATCATTGGCCGCACGCCGGATTATGTAGTACTGGCTTCGGACATTGCTACTTTTAAGACGTTTACCCTGACCACTCCGGCTCAGGTACCCGCAGGTTCTTTCTTCGTGGGGGTAGCTGAAGGAGCCTCTCCGGCTGGCACGGCGCCTTTCTACCCAGTAGGGTTGCAGGCGGAAATACCAACCCGCTCGGGCACCTTCTACACGATGGCCATAACCGGGGGCTCTCCCGCAGATGCAGCTTCTAACAACCTGGGTCGTTTCATGATTGAGGCTGTTACGGGCGTGGGCATTACTTGCCTACCTCCCGTTGCGTCGAACATCTTCATCTTCCCCAATGCCACCACGGCTCAAATCGTGTACTCGGGCGTAACGGGTGGCACGGCTTACTCGCTCATCTACGGTCCGACCGGCTTCAACCCGACCACTGGTGGTACCACGGTTTCTTCGACTGCCTCGCCCGCTACCCTGACTGGCCTGACCCCCGCGACGACCTACCAGGTGTACATCCGCACCAACTGCGGTACTACTGACCAGAGCACGCTGACGGGCCCCCTGAGCTTCACCACGCTCTGCAACCCGACGGCCGTTACGGCCTTCCCTTACACCGAGAACTTCGACGCGGCCCGGGCGCTGCCCTGCGGTGTTTCGATCAACAACACCAATGCCGACACGGTGTCCTGGAAAGTACGGCCCACGGTTCCCGGTCAGACCGGCCCGCTCGTAGTAGCTGCTTCGGCTCCTAACGCCATGGTGTACTACTACAACGAGGACGCCGCTACTCCCGGCAACGACTGGTTCTACACCCCGCCCATGCTGCTCCGCACCGGTAACCGTTACCAGCTTTCGTTCAAGTACCGCAACAGCGGTACCAACTACACCGAGAAGCTGGAAGTAACCTACGGCACTTCGGCTAGCCCCGCGGGCCAGACGACGCAGCTGTGGAAAAACGAGGCCATCGGCACGACTACTTTCCTGACAGCTGACGCGACGAGCACGATTCCCGTGCTGCCCGTAGTGCCCACGACGACCGGTAACTACTACATCGGCTTCCATGTGTATAGCGACGCTGACAAGTTCTTCGTGGCCATCGATGACCTGCAGGTAACGGCTACGGCTATCACCGGCACCTCGGCTGCTCTGGACTACGCCATCAGCGTATTCCCGAACCCCTCGGCTGGTGTCTTCAGCGTGGACATCAAGAATGCCAACGCCAAAGGCGCTATGCAGGTAGAAGTAATGAACTCCCTGGGCCAGATCGTGCACACGGCTTTGGTACGCGACAACCAGCTCAACAAGCTGGACCTCTCGAACCTGGCTGGCGGCATGTACATCCTGAAAGTGAAGTCGGGCAACGACTTCTCGGTTCGGAACATCTCGATCCAGAAGTAATTTCTGCAGCTTGTAATTTGAAAAGGGCAGCCACATGGCTGCCCTTTTTTATTGCTAACAATGCTCGATTTGAAAGCCAAGCATCTGTACCGCTGAAAGTAGCCGATACCCGGCGCCCAACTGGGTGTGGGACTGTAGCAAGCCGCGCGAGCAGCTCCACGGCAGATAAGCCAGCGCTATTACCCCAGTGCTACGCTAAACCATGCATACTTCCTCCCGGTGACTAAAAGTAGCTTAACCACTGGCGGGCAGTGCATAATGTGTTGGGTTGGCGGCCCGACAACAAAAAAGCCTGCTCCGGATAGAGCAGGCTTTTTTACGAGTTAGATTGTTGCCGTGCTAAGCCACCTGGGCCTTAGCCTTGCGGACTTTAACCGGCTCGGCGGCCGGCATCTTGGCTCCCGCCACGCGGGCTTCGCGGCGGCGCTTCACCAGGGCCATACCAAAGCCAACGGCCATGAGCAGCGTACCGCTCCAGAGCAGGTTGATGAAGGGCTTTTCCATGGCCTTGAGGATGATATAATCCTTCTGAGTGGTGCTTACGCCGAAGGTGAACTTCTGCTTGGTTGGGTCCACGTTGATGAATACTAGGCGCAGGCCCAGGTCTTCTACCTCATCCGACACGCGGCCCACCTGGTTGTTGCGGACCACGAACATGGGGTGCACATGGTACTGCTTTTTCTCGCCGAAGACCACAAAGTCGCCCTGCACGGCCAGGTCGCCTTTGGCCAGGCCGAGGCCAGCCGTTTCGTGGGCCGGCTCCACGCCGCGGAACACGGCGAAGTAGTCGTTCAGGTAGATGGTGTCACCCACGGACAGCACGTGCTCCTTCACTTCGCTCCAGTCCTTTTCCTTGCTTGGGTCGGGCACGGAGCTGATGTGGGAGTAGATATCGTGGTCGAGAAACTTCTTAATATCGGGGGAAGCCAGCAGGCCGCCCATTTCCTCGTTGACCTGGGCCCGGGGGTAGAGCGTGAAGGTGTTGCCCGAGGCTTTTTCCTTGTAATCGACGCGGTAATAGGTGTTTTCGGGTAGGATTTCGACCGTGTCGCCAGCCTTATAGAACACCTTGCCTTCGGCCTTGATGTCGGCGCGGGCCAGGGCCTTGTACTCGTCGTCGGTGCGGAAGAGCAGCTCCTTATTCACGTAGCCAGGCACGCCGGGCACGTCGTAGTACTGGCCGGTGTAGCTGATGTCGTAGCCACCCATCGGGGCCGACTCATTGCGCCACAGCAGCACGTTGTCCCGGTTCAGGTCTTCCGGAAACTCCTTGGAGTAGACCATGCCCGACACGTTCTTGGAAATGATGTTGGAGTAGCCGGCCGAAGCCAGAATCCCGAGCAGCATCAGGGAAATACCGATGTGGGCAATACCGCCGCCCGAAAGGGCCACGCGGCGCTTGAGCAGGGTCAGGACTACGCCCAGGTTGGCCAGCACCCCGAACAGGCCGGTGGTGAGCAGCACGATATACACCGGGCTCATTTGCAGCTTGTTGTAGCGCACCAGCAGAATCACTAAAGCCGCGCTGAGCAGCGTAATGACGCCGGGCACGGCCAGAGAGTTTGACAAAGTTTCCTTGTCGTTCTTCTGCCACCACATGATTTGGGCCAAGCCGGTCAGGAAGGCTACCAGCACGCCCATCCACAGCTGAATTTTGGTGTAGTGCGCAATCTGGTCGGCGGGCAGGGCCAGGTTGGACTTAATGCCCAGGAAGCCCAAGAAGGCGTTGTAGACCGGAATACTGGTGGTGAACAGCACCTGGAACGCACCCAGACAGAGCACCGTGGCGCCCACGAATACCCACAGCTCGGGGTTGTAAGTGGTCAGCTCTTTCTCCGAAACCGGAATCGACTTCCAGCGGGCCACCAGCAGCCAGATAGCCAGCACCACGAAGGCCATGAGGTAAATCAACAGCTGCCCCGACAGGCCCAGGTCGGTAAAGGAGTGTACTGAGGCATTGCCCAGCACGCCGCTACGGGTCAGGAAGGTGGCGTAGAGAATCAGCAGGAAGGAGGCAATAACGAGCACGAAGGACGTGCGCAGGGCCGTGCGGCTCCGCTGCCACAGCACCATGCCGTGAATGGCGGCCACCAACACCAGCCAGGGAATATACACGGCGTTTTCGACCGGGTCCCAGTTCCAGTAGCCGCCGAAGTTCAGGGTTTCGTAGGCCCAGTAGGCGCCCATCATGACGCCCACGCCCAGCACCAAGCCACCGAACAACGCCCAGGGCAAGGAGGGCTTAATCCACTTGGTCAACTCCCCTTTCCAGAGGCCGGCAATGGCAAAGGCAAACGGCACCAGCGTGAGGGCAAAGCCCAGAAACAGCGTGGGCGGGTGAATCACCATCCAGTAGTTCTGCAGCAGCGGGTTGAGGCCGGTGCCGTCCTTGGGCACGAAGTCGGGGTTCATCTTGAACACCGGCAGATCCACCAGGAAGTCGCGCAGCAGGATAAAGGGCGAGGAGCCCAGCTTCACGTTCAGCACCACCACGCCCAGAATCATGGACGTCAGAAAGAGTTGCACGAAGGCAAACACAGCCATGACGGGTGCCTCCCACTTGCGGTGGAAGCGCATGATGGCCAGGCCCAGGCACACGTGCCAGAAAATCCAGAGCAGGAAGCTGCCCTCCTGCCCTTCCCAGAAGCAGGAAATCATGTAGTACACCGGCAAGTGGTTGCTGGAGTGGCTCCAGGCGTAGTAGTACTCGTACCGGTGGGTGTAGATGATGGTAAACAGGCAGACGATAATGGCAACTACCGCCACGCTGTGCACCAGAAACGCGCCCCGGCCCAGGCGCAGCCAGGCGGGGTCGGCGTCGCCCAACTGCCGGCCCTTGCTGGCCATGAAGTAGGAATACGCCGCCACTACGGCCGCCACGAAGGCAATGATGACACTCAGGTGCCCGGCGTTACCGATGAAAGTGTTGAGCATTCTTTCTTAATTAAGAATTAAGAATTAGGAATTAGGAATTGCTGCTTGAGCTACTTTGGTACACCCTCGTGTGCCCAGTCACCCAATTGCTAATTCTCAATTCCTAATTACTAATTGACTGAAGCCGTGGCGCCTTTGATGTCCTTCTCTACGTACTTGGAAGGGCACTTGAGCAGAATCTTGTCGGCCACGAACACGTCGTTGCGCATGGCGCCGGTAATGACCACCTGCTCCGACTTGTCGAAGTCCTGGGGCTTGGGGTTGAAGTAAATCACGCGCTGGGCAATGCGGTTGGTATCGACCAGGGTAAAGGCGAAGTAGTTGGGGTCCAGGGTGGGGTTATACTCCAGGCCCAGGATGTTCTTCTGCCCGTCGCGCGGGAGGCGGCCCACTACGTGCACCTTGGTCAGGTTGCCATCGGCGGCCCGCTCCCGGGCCTCGCGGAACGAGACGTACACGCTGGCGTCGCCCACGGTGCTCATGATGATGCCGATAGCAACGGCAATGACGGCAATGGCAAGAATGTGAGATTTTTTCATGATGCTTCAACAGCGCCGGGCTTGTCGGCCGGCTTTACTGAACAACCAAAGGTCCCCGAAAAATCCGTCGGGCCGGAATGAATTTCATTTAGCAATTATCATTTAACAAGTAACAATCAGCCGTTTTGCGGGCAAATGATAATTGTCACCTGATCAATGTTAATTGTCTTTGAGCTCCCGCTCCAGGCGGCCCACTTTCCGGTCGAGCGACACGAGGAAGGCCAGCAGACCGGCCAGCACGACGGTAATAACGGCCACCACCACGTAGATTTTGCCGCTTTGGCGCAGGGTATCGGCCATTTCAGGTGAGTCGGCGGCCGACTGGGCGGCGGCGTGCAGCACGGGCAGCAGCAGGGCGGCCAGCAGCAACAGGGCCGAACGGAGCTTAGGCAAGCTGTTTTTCATATACTTTTTGTTTGAGCAGAGCAATGCGGCTGGCCACCTGGGCCAGCCAGAAGGCCAGCAGCGTCCAGCCGATAACGGCCGGGTAAAACACCAGGCGCATATTGTCGTCGAGGTCGTACTTGGCAAAGGCCGGGTTGCCGCCCGCCCCGGGGTGGAGCGAATCGGTGAGGCGGGGCAGGATGTAGAACAGCGGCATGGCCGTGGCGAAGGCGAAGATGTTGTAGATGGCCGAAATCCGGGCCCGCTGCTGCTCGTCGGTAAATGAGGAGCGCAGCACCAGGTACGCCCCGTAAATGAGCATGGCAATGGCCGCGCCGTTGAGCTTGGGGTCGTTGGTCCACCACGTGCCCCAGGTGTACTTGGCCCAGATGCTACCCGTGGCCAAACCCACGCAGCCCATCAGAATGCCGGTGCGGGCCGCTTCGTGGGAGCGAATATCCAGCTCGGGCGTGGGGTTGCGCAGGTACTTGATGGAGTACACTACCGAGGCAATCAGGATGAAAGTCATGCCGAACCACATCGGCACGTGGAAGTACAGGTTGCGGATGGTTTCGTTGAGAATAGCCAGCCGGGGCACCGGCATCAGCAGGCCCGCCACTGCCGTATATAGCAGCAGCACCACGGCCAGGGCTTTCCACCAGTTGTTTTTCATGAGCAGCAATAGATTAAAGCCTGGCGCGCCAAGGCGCGGGGCGCAAGAGTAACAGGCAAGGAGGCTGATTTGTCACAACCCCACCCACGAACTTCTCGTTTAATGCCGCCCCGGTTTTGCATTAGCTGCGCCATAAAAAGGGAAACAACAGGTAGGACACGGCACTCACAATCAGGTTCAGAGCTACCAGCGTGAGCAAGGAGCTGCGGCTGGCGTCAAATTCGAGGCCGTCAAGGGCATTTTTGGATACTTTGATGAGCAGCAGCAGCATGGGCACCATCAGCGGAAAGCCCAGCACGGCCATCAGGGTACTGCTGTTGGTAGCCTTAGCCGCAATGCCCGACACCAGCGTGAGCGTGGAGGCAAAACCCACGGCACCCAGCACCACGTTGGCCAGAAACAGCGGCAGGTTCTGCACGGGGTTGCCCAGCACCAGGGCGTAGAGGCCGAATCCTGCCAGGGCCAAACCCAACAGCAGCAGGGCGTTATACACAATCTTGGCCATGATGACGGCCTGGGGCTGCACCAGGGTATAGTAGTAGAGCAGGCGGCCCCGGCTTTCCTGCAAGAAGCCTTTGGCTACGGCGTTGACGGCCGTAAAGAGCAGGATAATCCAGAACAGGGCGTTCCAGGCCGGCACGGGTAGCTCCCCGCCGCGCAGGGCAAAGCTCAGGTAGCACACAAAGACGGTGCTGCCCACGTAGAGCAGCATGCCGCTGAGGGCCGCGCGCTGCCGCCATTCCAGGCGGAAGTCCTTCTGAATCAAATACCAAATCTCGCGGAGGAGCATCGCGGCACAGCGGCTGGTGAACGGGGCCGCAAAGATACAACCCAACCTCCGGATAGGCCTCACCTAAGTTCATTATTCGCCTTGGCGCCGGCCACCAGGCATTTTTGGTGGCATAAAAAAAGCCTTCTACCGGTGGCAGAAGGCTTTTTTGGCAAGTATCCGGGCTTACCAGGCCACGGCAAACTTACCGGCCGTGGTAGCACTTTCCTGGGTCAGGCGGTAGGTATATAAGCCGGTGGCCAGGCCGCGGGTCGAAAAAACCAGGCGGCCCTGCATGGGTTTGGCGGCGTAGGTAGCCACCACGCGGCCCGCCAGGTCATACACCCGCAGCTCGGCCGGCGCCGTGGATTTACCCAGCTCAAAGGTCAGGAAGCTGGTGGCCGGATTAGGATACACGGCCGTAGTCAGGGCCTGGGCCGGGCGGGCGGCCAGCACCGTGTTGCGGAACGGCAGGTAGTCGACCAGGCCCAGGGCGGCATTGTCGGGCTGGTGGTAGATGTGGCTTTCAATTTCGGTGACGAAGCTGGTGCCCCAATCGTTGTTTTCGGCCTTGAAGCTTTCGGCGGTGTTGTTGTAGATGTCGTAAATCTGCCCGCCGTTGCCGTTGCCCGTCAGCAGGTTGCGGCCCACGTTGGTGGTATCGGTGCTGCTCAGGTCGCCGAAGCTCACGCGCGGGGCGGGCGTCGTGGAGTTGGAGCGCTGCAGGGTTACGCCATAGAGGTTGCCCCGGATGATGTTGCGCGACACGACTCCGGTTTGGGTCTGGGTACCGTTGAAGTTCAGTCCGCTGCCGCCGGTTTGGGCATTGGGGTTGATGTTGTTGTCAGAAATAATGTTCTGGGTAATGTAGCTGCTGATGTTGCCGCCCACAATGGCAATGCCGTAGCGGTTGTTGCGCACGATGTTGCGCCGGATCTGCACCTGACTCACGGCACTGGTGCCCAGCAGGTTGGAAACACTGATACCACCGGCCATCAGGTAGCGCCCCACCACCAGGTTGCCCTGAATGATGATGGGCGTAGCACCCCCAATGCCGAGGTTAATCTGGGGCCAGTTGCCATTCTCGGTGCTGTTGGCCACCAGCACGTTGTTGCGGATAATCGGGGAAGTCGGCCGGTTGGAGGGGCTCAGAATACCGGAACGGGCGTTGCCGTAGATGCGGCAGTTGGTGATGCGCGGCGTGCCACCCGAGAGGCTGATGGCCCCGCTGTTGGTAGCTTTGGTGCCAATGGCAGACACTTGGTAGCGCACCACGCAGCTGTCGAGCACCAGGCTGGCGTCGACGACCTTCAGGCCGCCGCCGTACTCGACCACGGTTTTGTGCAGCTCCGAGCCTTCACTGGTGGCCGAAAACCAAAAGCTGTGAAACGGCTTGGTAGGGTCCGCGGCGGTGATTTTAACCGAGTCGCGGGGGTTGATGAGCAGCACCCCATCCACGTAAAACAAGGCCAGGGAAGCCATTTTGATGGTGGCGTTGCTGCGAATTTCGAGCGTGTCGCGGGCCGACAGCCGGATGGTGTCGTTGACCTGAATAGTGCCGCCGGCCGTGGTGACGTAGCCGCCCGAGGCCGCCGTGAGCTGGGCCAGCGTCCACCGGACGCCGGTACCGGGTGTGCGGTACTGAGCCTGGGCCAGCGTCCAGGTTAGGCAGCTCAGCAGCAGGAGTAAGGATTTCTTCATGCAAAAGCAGTTAAACAGGAAAAGGAACTACATGGAAGGTAGGGCTAAAAACTCAAAAAGAGCCACCCGGTTGCCCAGGTGGCTCTTTTTTGTGGCAGAATTCCAAATTATCCCTAGAAGTCGTAGCCCAGGGTGAAGTAGAATTTCGGTCCTTTCTGCACATAGTCTTCCTGGCCCCAGGCCACGTCGGCCTTGCCGTAGAAGCCCAGCAGCGTGGTGCGCATCCCGAAACCGTAACCCAGCAGCAGCGGATTGCGGAAGTTGACGACGGTGGCCGTGAAGCCGTTGCCATTGCCGCCCTGCACCTGGGTGTTGAACGAGTTGTTTTCGTTGAACGGGTTCGAGCCCGAATATGCCGAGCCGGCGTCTCCGAAGGCAGTGAGCTGCAGATTGCGGAAGAAACCCGAGTAAATGGGTTTGCGCGAGAGGTACTGGATGATGGGCATGCGCAGCTCAGAGTTGAAGAGTACGTAGCGGGGACCATTCCGCTTGCTGTAGGCAAAGCCCCGCAGGTTGGTCACAAACTGCTGGTAGAATACCTGGGTTGGGTCACTCAGCAGGGCGTTGGTGGGCGTCAGGCGCGGGTCGTCGTAGCGGGCGTTGAGCCAGTTGTCCATGCCGCCGAGGCGGAAGGTTTGGGCCGAAGTCCCGAAGAAGGAGCCGAAGCTGGCCCGGTTAGCCCACACAATCTGGCGGTGAATCTTCTGGTAGTGCCGCAGGTCGACGTAGATCTTGCCGAAGTTTTGGGAGCCGTCATCAATGCCGTTGAGCTTGAGCACCCCGATTTTCATGCGGGTACCCTCCATCATATTGACCCCGGTGGAAATGGCGTTGTCGAATACCAGTTCCCCGCTCAGGCCAATATAGCTGCGGTTGATATCGTCTTCGGTGCTGAACTTGCTGATGACCGTACGGTTCACGTTCACAAACCGGGGGCCGCCCCGCACGCTCAGGTTGTGCGTCAGCGGGTAGGCAATGGTGGGTGACACCTCGTGGCGGCCAAAGCGCAGCCGCTGGTTTTCGGCGTCGAAGAAGTAGGCCTGCTTCTGGTAGCCAATGCTCCAGTCATAACGCTTTTTCAGGTTGGAGTACTCGGCGTAGATGTTGCTGGTCCGCAGGTCGGTCAGGGCAAAGATGCCAGCCCGGATGCGGTGGTCCTCAAACATATCCGACATATTGGCCTGCCCAATCAGGCCCAGGCCCAGCAGCGGGTCGGCGTAGAGCGACGAGACGACGTTGTCGATACTGAAGCGCTTATCGTACTTATAGGGGCCGGCCACCGAGAAGGCCTCAGCCGGTGGCGCTGTCGGCAAGGCCGCGGCTACGTCCGTGCGCTTGCGGCGCGGCGCGTTGGCCCGGCTGGGTACGTCTTCCTCAAACTGGTAGTCGCTGGTATTAATCTGCCCCTCATTCTTGCGGGAGGGCGCAGTGGGAACCGCGCTATTATCCTGGGTATCGGCGGCCACCGACTTAGCGGGCTGAGCGGCGGCCCGTGCCGGCGCCTTCGACCGATCTTCGAGGGTTTCCTGCCGGGCCGTTTTGTAGAGAATCAGGTTCTGCGGCAGCGCGTACGAGGGGTAGAGGTACACAAAGTCGCGCGACTTATCGGCCGCCACAAAGCCCAGGGCCCCGGTGGTGGCGTTGTAGTCGAAGCTCTCAATATTGGGCAGAAAACTGCTGACGGGTACGTGCTGCTTCGTCTTAAACGAGTATTTGTAGATGCTGCGCACCCCGCTTTCCTCCCCGAGAAACAGTATTTCGTCGTCGGAAATGGCCCGGGGCCGACCTTCGTTGGAAATCGTGCTGACCAAGGTTTCCACGGGCTGGGTCCGGCCGTCGAGGTAATAAACAAACAGGTCGTAGTTGTTGACCACGTTGCCGAATGAGCCCTTGGCCGTGCCGGCCGAGTCCAGCCAACGGTTGGAGCTGAACACAATACCGTTGCCGTTGGGCAGGAAGGTCGGCTGCACGTCGTCGAATACATCGTCGGTGAGCTTTTCGGGCGTGCGGCTGCCGGCCCGCAGCACGTACAAATCGTTCTGCCCGTTGCGCACTCCGCTAAACACCAACGCCTTGCCGTCGGGCGAATAACTCAAATCCAGAATCTGGGAAAAAGGCCGGAAGATGGTGGAGGCATTACGGCCAAAGAGCCCATCCACGGCCCGGAATATAAAGTTCGTTGGACCGGCATCGGCCGAAACCAGACTCAGGTTCATGCTGCCTTTCACTTCGCCGGCAACGGCAACCTGGCTGTTGCTACGCCAGGCCAACGCCGGCAACCGGATTTCCACCTGCTGGTCGGGGGTTTTGTAGCCGCCGCGGTAAATGGTATGCTGCCCGGAGCCATCCTTATTGACTACGACTACCCGGTAGCGGCCCCGCTCGTTGGCCACGTAAGCCAGCCGCTGCCCATTGGGGCTAAGCACGGCTTGCGAATACAGAATGCCTTTACGGTTGCTTTTGGCCAGCTGCCGAGCCTCTTCGGGCAGCACAAAGGCCGTTTGGGGCTGGGCGTTGAGCTGCCGGTAATACGCCACCCAGTCCTTGAGAAATACTTTATAGGGCACGTTCAGCGAGCTGCTGATGCCCACTTCCACGTCGCGGGTGATGCGCGTCAGGTTCAGAATATTCTGAATGGTGGTGTAGCCGTAGCGCTCGGCAATGTAGTTCCAGATGCTCTGGCCGGCCAGCTCGGGGTTGCGCACAAAAAACTGCGCCGGCCGGTTCGACTCCACTTTCTGGGTCATGTCGCGCATGTAGTCGTCCATGTCCACGCTCCAGCCCTCGGAGGCGTAGGCCGAGGCTCCCGACACAAACCAGTCGGGCAGCTGCAGCAGGTAGCTGCTCTGGATGACTTCCTTCAGCGAGCCGCCGTACATCATGTCGTTGAGCAGCACCTTGGTAATCTGGTAGCTCAAGTCGCGCTTAAACAGGGTTTGCTGACCCTGAAAGGCCAACTGCACCTTGCTCATGCGCAGCAGCTCGGTTTCGCCGCCGGTCTGGTATTTGTCGGTATCCAGGCCCACGTTGCTCTGCCGCAGGTCGCCCACGGAGTTATAGAGCATGATGGTGGTTTTGGAGTACGGATAGTAGCCAATGAGCGACGTAATGCGCTGCAGCTCTTTTTCCGCGTACTCGGCCGCGCGGCGGGCCGCCACTTCCCCGCCGGCGTAGAAATAGATGGTAAAGTTTTGGGTGCTGAGCTGCTGCCAGTTAAAGTCCTTGTACTGAATCCGGACCCGCCCGAACGGCTCCTGCGCCGTCTGAGCTTGGGCTGCGTCTCCGGCCGACAGCACCAGGGCTGCCGATAACGCCACGAGTAAGGATACGTGCTTCATAGAGAAGGCGAAAAGCGGAGAAATCAGGAAGAAAAGCCGGCCTCGGAAAGGCTAGCTAAGTATAACGCAGAATACCGCTCGATATTGACCTCGGGCCATAATTCCGCGGTGCCTTCCAGCACATCGGCAAAATGGGCGGCCAGCCGCGGAGCAATCATTACTCCTTTGGAGCCGAAGCCATTACATATACTCACAACCGGCCGGGCCGGATGCGTACCTACCAAGGGTTTTCGGTCGGGCACGGTTGGGCGCAGGCCCATGCGCTGCCCGGTTACCGAAAATGGCTGATCCGTCATGGCCCCCAGCTTGTGACTGAGCTCCTGCCGGGCTTCGGCCGTAATAGTTTCCGCAAATGGGGGCCGCCGGTACGTGGCTCCCACCCGAAAACGCTGCTGCCCCAGCGGCACTACGTAAGCGCCCCGGTTGAGCACCTGGGCTTCGGATAAGCCCGGGCACTCCACGTCGAGCACCTCGCCCTGGTTGGGCCGCAGCGGCAGCCAGTTAAAGTACGGATTTTGTGTGGCCGCGCTGCCTTCGCAGAAGATTATGTGCTGGGCCTGCACACTTTCCCCGTAAACAACGCCGCTGTCGTGGACAACAAGTCGATGCGGGTCAAAAGTTTCGCGCCGCAGCCACCCATTTTGCAGTCCTTCCGTAGCCAGCGCGGCCAGCAGTTCGCGCAGGGCTACGTAGCCGCCCCGCCGAATAGTAATGCCCCCAAATTCCTGGCGCAAACCGGCTTGGGGTGCGGGGCTAAGATTAATGTCGGCCACGAAATCCTGCCACGGGTTATCGGCACTCCGGGCCAGAATCGTGTTTTGCTCGGCCACCGAGGCGAGCAGCTTCAGAATGGGCACTTCGAAGAAAAACTGCTGGCCAAACTGCCTTTCCAGCGCCCGGTAAAAGGCCGCCGCGGCCGTCAGTAGCTCGTCGGCCCGCCAGGTGAGGGCAAAGCGCTGCCCGGCCACGGGGTTCATCAGGCCCGCCGCCACGTTGGAAGCCGAATCGGGCTGGTAGGTATCCAGCACCAGCACGGGGTGGCCCCGGCGGCGCAGTTCATAGCTCAGGGTGGCCCCGGCAATACCGTGGCCGATAATCAGGTACTCAACGCTCGTCATGGCTGGCAAGGTAAGAGGAAAACGGCGGGGCCGCGGGATGAAAAAGCCCGGCCAACTCCAGCCCGGGCCGCCGCTACCGGGCTTGGCCGTGCTTGTTCGCGGTAAGACTCGTAACTTACCTGCCCAATTTCACTGGCTGCGGCCAGGTTTATTTTAGTACATAAGCTGCATGGTCGTTTCTGGTTTTACGTTCAACGCCTTTTCTGAAAACACCTACCTGCTGCACGATGCCACCAAGCAGTGCGTCATCGTCGACCCCGGCTGCTACGATAAGGCCGAGCAGCAGGCCCTGCGGGCTTTTATCGAGGCGCAGGGTTTACAGGTAGTGCTGCTGGTCAATACCCATTGCCACATCGACCACGTGTTCGGCAACCAGTTTATTCTCGACACCTATCAGGTTCCGTTTTTGATTCACGAGGCCGACCTGCCCACGCTGCGGGCCGTACCTACCTACGCCCCCAGCTACGGCTTTGCCCAGTACCAGCCAGCCGAGCCGACGGGCTTTTTGACGCCCGGCACCCCCGTCACGTTTGGTACCACCGAGCTGGAAGTCCGCTTCGCACCGGGCCACGCCCCCGGCCACGTCGTGTTTTACCACGTGCCCACCCAGGTCGTCATTGGCGGTGACGTGCTGTTTCAGGGCAGCATTGGCCGCACCGATTTGCCCGGCGGCGACTACAACACGCTTATTAATAGTATTCGCACCGAATTGCTGACCCTGCCCGACGCCGTGACGGTATACCCCGGCCACGGGCCGGCCACCACCATCGGGGCCGAGCGAGTGGGTAATCCATTCCTGCGCTAAGTTCGTTTGTCTTTCCTTTTGCATGAAGAATCACCTTCCTAACGCGGTTACCTGCCTCAATTTGTTTGCGGGCTGCTTGGCCCTGTGCAACATTTTTGCCGGCCACCTCGAAACGGCCGCCTACCTCGTGGGCTTGGCCGCCGCCTTCGACTTTGCCGATGGCCTCCTGGCCCGGGCCCTGCATGCCTCCTCCCCTATCGGTAAGGACCTCGACTCCCTGGCCGATATGGTATCGTTTGGGGTTGTGCCCGGTGCCATTCTGTTTCATTTGCTGGGCCAAAGCGACGGCTTGCCCGAGTGGCTGCCCTACGCGGGCTTTATCGTGACGGTTTTCTCGGCCCTGCGCCTGGCTAAGTTCAACAACGATACCCGCCAGACGACTTCCTTTATCGGCCTGCCCACGCCGGCTTGCACCCTGGTGGTGGCCTCCTTGCCACTCATTCTGGCCCACGACTCCTTCGGCCTCACCGGCTTTATTCTGAATCCCTGGGTGCTGCTGGGTCTGACGGTGCTGCTTTCCGGACTACTGGTGGCCGAAATTCCGCTGTTTGCCCTTAAGTTCAAGAACCTGACCTGGCAGGATAACTCCCTGCGTTTCATCTTCTTACTGCTGGCCGTAGCGTTGTTGGTACTACTACAGGCCACCGCCATTCCCCTGATTGTACTGTTGTATGTACTGCTGTCGGTAGTTCGTCCGGCTTACGGCTAAGATTTTGGATAGCTGAGCTACAATATTTATTCCTTTTCAGTAGTTAAAGTACTGTTGTAGTGATGAACCGCTTTTATACTGAGCGTGTTGCAAGCTCATCCCTGTTTCTGACCCGCCTATTGCCCGAATTTACCTGTATGCGCTACTCTACTTTCCTGGCTGTTGTATGGTTTCTTACCGCGGGCGCCCTGTCGGCCCGGGCGCAGCAACCAGAGCAAGTCATCCGGCAGCAGCTCACCTGGAAAGGCTACATGGAGGCCGCAAATAAGGCCGGGCGCCTGCGTAAAGTGCCCACGTTTGCGGGAGCAGTGTTCCGCCTAGGCGACCAGTACCCCAGCTTTCAGATCCGTATTCCCGGTCAGGTCGGACAGGGCACCGTACGCAATGCGGTATACGAGCCCCTGGCTCCCGCCGACGCGAAGCTTCTGGAAGGCATTACGGTACCCACTACTGCTACCGCCGCCGTTACGAGCGGTACCGAGCGCCGCCAAACGGTGAGCTTTGCCTTACTTCCGGCCGTGCGCCGCAATGCCCAGAGCGGCCAGGCTGAAAAGCTGGTTTCCTTTGAGTATGCCTACTCCCTGGCTTCCGAGCCAATCCGCCCCGCCGGCACCAAAGGCCGCAAGTACGCCAGCTCGTCGGTTTTAGCGCAGGGCGACTGGTTTCGTATCGGGGTAGCGGCCAGCGGCATATATAAGCTGGATAAAAAGGCGCTGGCCAGCATGGATATTAATCTGCAGGGCCTCGACCCCCACCGCCTGCAGATTTACGGCAATGCCATGGGCACGCTGCCCCAGCCCAACAGCGCTTACCGCCCCGACGACTTGGTGGAAAACGCCATTTACGTGGCTGGCGAAGCCGATAATTCCTTCGACGATAACGACTATATCTTATTCTACGCCCGCGGCCCCCACACCTGGAGCCTGGAAGATGATGGCACGAATCGGCGGTTTAAGCACGAGCTGAATGTCTACACCGACACAGCCTACTACTTTGTGACGGTTGGCAGCCGGCCCGGCCTGCGGGTGGGAGCACCACGCACCATCGGCGGCACGCCCACGGCTACCATCAACCAGTTCCTGGACCGGCAATTCTACGAGCATGAACTGGTGAACCTGGCCAAGTCGGGTCGGCAGTGGCTGGGCGAAGGATTTACCAACAACAGCCCGGCCCGGGAATTCACGATTTCAACTCCCGACTTACTGCCCGGGGGTACATTACAACTCACTTCCCAGGTAATTGGAGCCTCGGCGGTGGGCACCAACACTACCTTTCAGCTTGCCTTGAACGGCACTTCGTTGGGCGCTCAAAATGTTTCTGGCTTCAGCAGCATACCCCAGAACTATCCTGAAATAGCCAACTCCGACTTACGCACTTTTGCGTACTCCATTCCGGCCGTGCCCGCTGCGGAAGCCAAAGTCCGGTTAGTGTTTAGTAGCCCGACGGACGCCTCGGGCCAGGGTTACCTCGATTATTTAGAAGTCAACGCCCCGCGCCGCCTCCGGCTAACGGGCAGTCAGCTCGAATTTAACTCCTTGCCCGGCGCCCCCCTGAGCGAGTTTCAGTTGGGCGCCAGCAGCGCTGCTACCGTATGGAATGTCAGCAACCCGCGCCGTCCGTACGCGCTGGCTCTCAACGGCAGTGGCAACTTTGTGGCCCGCACCGATAGTGTCGCGGAGTTTGTGGCTTTCACCGGCAGCGACTTTCCTACTCCTCCCCGTTTATTTAAGGGCCGGATAGGCAACCAAAACTTGCATGCCCGGCTCAACCTGAATGGTAAGCTAGACCTGGTTATCGTTACCTACCCCCCCTTTAAGCCCGAGGCCGACCGCCTCGCCGCCTACCGTCGCGCCCATGATAACCTGAACGTGGAGGTAGTGACGACGACTGAAGTATACAACGAGTTCAGCTCCGGCGGACAGGATGTTACGGCTATTCGTGACCTGATGAAAATGGTCTACGACCGTAGTACTTCCAATAAACAGCTCTACCTGCTTCTTTTCGGCGACGCTTCCTATAACTACAAGTCGGATCCGGCCAATGATATGAGACTGGTGCCAGACTGGTGGGAAAACCGTTCCCCGCTGGACGCCGACAAAAACGGCCAGAACTATGTGCCGACGTACGAATCACGGGAGTCTTTTTCTCTGACGTACTCCCGGCCTAACTCATCGCCTTCTGTCAAAGGTGTCACCTTTTGCTCTGACGACTACTTCGGCCTACTCGACGACAACGAGGGCGAATGGGACGAAGGCTACAGTAACGACCTGCTCGACATTGGCATTGGCCGCTTGCCCATCCGCACGCCCAGCGGCCAGTCCCGCTCCCTGGCGCAGGCGACTTTGGTAGTCAACAAGCTGATTCGCTACGATGAACCGGCCAGCTTTGGCAAGTGGCGTAACCGGCTCACTTTCGTGGCCGACGATGGCAACGGCTCTATCTTCATTTCTGAGGCCTGTGAGCCCCAGTCGCTCAGCGTTGCCATCGACCACCCGGAGTTCAACGTGCATAAAGTCTACCTCGACTTGTATCCTCAAACCATTGCCTCGGGCGGTCAACGCTCGCCGGAATGCAACCGGGCAATCGATGAGGCTATTGAACAAGGCTCCCTCATCACGCACTACAGCGGCCACGGCGGCCCCACCGGCTGGGCCGATGAACAGATCCTGACCAAGCAGTCGGTGCTGGCTCTGAAAAACCGAAACCGCCTCACGTTTATGGTCACGGGCACGTGCGACTTTAGCACCTACGATGACCCCGAGCGGGATTCCGGTGGAGAAGTCGCCCTAACCGACATAGAAGGTGGAGCCATTGGCTTGCTCACTACCACTCGCCTCGCCTTCGCCGACCAAACCGTCAGCGTTTCCAGCCAGCTCTACAATACCATTTTCAAACCCGTAAATGGTCAGATGCCCCGCCTGGGCGAAATCACCCAGTTTTCCAAAAACAACGGCATTCGCAGCACCAGTACCCGCAACTTCGTGCTGCTCGGTGACCCCACCACGCGCTTGGCGGCGGCCCAGCAGGAAGCCGTACTTGACTCTATCAACGGCAGGTCTATTAGCGCCACTTCTATTGATACGCTCAAGGCTCTCTCCACCATCAAGCTCTCCGGCCTCGTTCAGAAGGGGCAGGTGCTCAATACGCAGTTCAACGGCCAAGCCCACGTGACGGTGTATGAGAAGCCGACGACGGTGAATACTCTCAAGAACGAGTTTGACGACGTTGTGGTGGGAGTGCCGATTCAAGAGAACATCATCTACGATGGCAAAGCTACCGTCCGCAATGGCCGTTTTAAGCTCAGCTTTGTTGTTCCCAAAGACATCAACTATAGCGTGGGGCTGGGCAAGATTCAGTTGTACGCTCAGGATTCCATTCGCATAGCAGATGCTAAAGGCTACCGCGCCACTCCCGTGGGCGGCGCCGATGCCACCATTCAGCAGGACTCAATTCCGCCCCTTATTAAGTTGTTCATGGACCGGGAGTCCTTCGTGTATGGCGGCCTCACCGATACTACCACCACGCTGATTGCTCACCTCTCGGACGCCAGTGGCATCAACACGGCCGGCGCCGGCATCGGCCACGACATCACTGCCACGCTGGATAATGACCCTACCAAGCTCACTATCCTCAACGATTTCTACACTGCCGATGTGGACAGCTACCAGTCGGGCAAGGTGAAATACCTCTTCAAGAGCTTGGCCACCGGCCCGCACGTGCTTCACCTCAAAGCCTGGGACACCTTCAACAATTCGGCTCAGCAAGAAATTGAGTTTATTGCGGCTACCAGTGAAAAACTGGCCCTGGACCATGTCCTGAATTACCCCAACCCATTCTCCACCCGCACCACTTTCCAATTTGACCACAACCGCTCGTCCGACGACCTCGATGTACAGATTCAAATCTTTACTATTTCAGGTCGTTTGGTACGTACACTGCGTACTACCATTGTCGGCAGTGGCCCCCACGTGGGCCGCGACTCTGATGCCCTGACGTGGAACGGCCGCGACGAGTACGAAGACCAGCTGGCCCGGGGCGTATACGTGTACCGGGTGAGCGTCCGCTCCCTGCGCGACAACGCCACGGCCTCCAAGTTCGAGAAACTGGTTATTTTGAATTAAAGTCTCCGGCAAACTGCCATTTTCGTTTATTTCCGCTCTTCTTGTTTCCTTTTATGACATTGTTGAAGCTGCCTTTGCGATTAGCGCTCCTTCCCGGCTTGCTGGGCGTCTCTATCGCAGCTCAGGCTCAGAGTTCACCGAACACCATCACCACCGCCGTTCCGATTCTGACCCTGAGCCCCGACGCTCGTTCGGCGGCCTTGGGAGAAGCGGGAGTAGCCATTTCGCCCGATGCTAACGCCTCGTACCACAATGCCGGTAAGCTGGGCTTCGTCACCAGCAAGTACGGTGTGTCGCCCTCCTACTCGCCGTGGCTGCGCAACGTGACCGATGATATGGGCCTGGCTTACTTGTCGGGCTTCGGCAAAATCGGCCAGCGTTCCGCTATTTCAGCCTCGCTGATGTACTTCGACCTGGGCACCATTTCTTTCCGCGACGAGAAGAACAACCCCAAGGGCGACTTCAACCCTAAGGAATATGCCGTTAGCGTTTCCTACGGTCAAAAACTGAGCGAGAACTTCGGGGTCGGTATCACCGCCCGCTACATTCGCTCCAACCTCACCGGCGAAACCATTAGCGGCAAGCCCGGCAACGCCGCCGCCGTCGACCTGGGTGCTTACTACACCAAGGACCTCTCCATTGGTCCCAGCGACTACAACCTGGGGTTGGGTGCCACTATTTCGAATATTGGCAACAAGATGACCTATACGAACCCGCTGCAGGCCGATTTCTTGCCCACTACGCTTAAGCTCGGTACGGCCATTACCCGCGAATTGGACGCCTACAACAAAATCACGCTTACCGTTGATGCCAGCAAGTTGCTAGTACCTACGCCCTACTACATGGAAGGAGACACGGTAGGCTTTGGCAAAACCATCAAGGCTAAGAACGAAGAAATTCGCGCCAAAGGTATCGTCAGCGGAATTGTGGGCTCGTTTAGCGATGCGCCCGGTGGCTTCAGTGAGGAGCTCAAGGAAATCAATATCTCCGCCGGCCTCGAATACTGGTACAACGACCTGCTGGCAGCCCGGGTGGGCTATTTCTACGAGAACCCCGTGAAAGGCGACCGGCAGTACCTGAGCTTTGGCTTGGGCGTCCGGTATCAGGTTTTCGGCGTCGATGGTACGTACTTGGTACCCAACCAGCGCGCTAACCCCCTGGCTCAAACTATTCGCGTATCCTTGCACTTCAACTTCAATAAGTCGGAGGAAGCCTTCGGAACCGGCGACGGTTCGGCTCCCGTCAACTAACCTGTTTCTATGCTCGACCGTCAAGTCGCTCCTCCCGTTCAGCCGCTGGCCAGCGTTACGCTACCAGCGGCTGACGTGTTTTCGCTCCCCAACGGAGCCCGTCTGCACGTCATTCATAACAGTGCCCAACCTGTCGTCCGCCTGCAGTTGGTATTTCCAGCCGGTAAATGGTACGAGCCAGTATCCGGCTTATCCATGCTTACGGCTCGCATGGTGCTCGAGGGCACCCTAACTCGCACCGCCCGCCAGATAGCCGACGAAGTCGCCTTCTATGGGGCTTCTTTGGAGTGTGAGCAAGGCTTCGACCAGGCTACTCTTACGCTCTACTGCCTTAGCCGTCACTTGGAGTCCCTGTTGCCCGTTGTGGCTGATGTTATTTCTGCCGCGTCTTTCCCCGAAGCTGAACTCGCTCAACTCAAAGCCAGGACCATTCAAAACATCCGGATTGAGCGGCAGAAAACCAGTTATTTGGCCTCTGAGCACTTTTCCCGTACTCTTTATGGTCCGAGCTACCCATACGGGCGCATGTTCGATGAGGGCCTAGTACAAGAAGCGGACCGCGAGGAACTACTCCGCTTCTACCAGTCGGCTTACCAACTCTCCGCAGCAGAAATCTTCCTCTGTGGTGATGTAAGCTCCGCTCACATTGATCTGGTGACCACCGTCATTGGCCGGCTTCCTACGCTCACCGCTGCTGCACCACCAATATCTGCAGCCCTAGCAACTCCTTCTACTGCGCCCAAAGAACATGTGACGGTAGCTGATGCTATGCAGTCTTCCTTGCGCATCGGACGCGTGTGGCCCAATATGAGCCACCCAGCAATGCACAAGCTCCAGGTACTGATCAAAGTATTGGGTGGTTATTTTGGCTCGCGCTTAATGAAGAACATCCGCGAAGACAAAGGCCTAACGTATGGTATTTACGCTAGTATCGGCTCCCGAGAACATGCCAATAATTTTGTTATCGGCACCGATGTAAATGCAGCTTCTACCTCTGTAGCAGTACAAGAGATATACAAAGAGCTGGATATCCTTCAGAGTCAATTGATTCCTCAGGAAGAGCTGCAGACCGTAAAAAACTACATGGTTGGTAAGTTTGCCAATGAACTAAGCACCGTATTTGAGCAATGTGATAAATACAAAAACTTAGTATTCCTCGACCTACCTGCATCCTACTATTCTGATTTCATTGCTGAGGTTAACCAAGTCACCGCAGATGAATTGCAGGCATTAGCCCAAGAATACCTCTCCCCCATATCAATGACTGAAGTAATTGCCGGCCCTTAACTAGCGGCAATAAAAAAGCCCCTGCTACTCCATGTAGCAGGGGCTTTTTTATTGCCTTTAATAACTCAAACCCATTCACATATAAAGAATTTCAGAGCAGCAAAAGGTTAACGGTTAGATACTGCTAATACAGACATCAAGCACTATCAGTATAATTCATCAAAATGACGTGTCGGATACTTTTCCTGCATGTCTGAATCTACTAACCAATATGAATAAGGCTTCTGCTATTTCCACTCACGGCAGCGTAGCAGTTCGCTTCCCGGCCGAGTACCATGCGTCGGAGTACCGTTTGGGTCAGCGGCATTACCCGGCCTGCTCCCG
>NZ_PGFA01000007.1 GCF_002797555.1 Hymenobacter chitinivorans DSM 11115
TACGGCTCCTACACGGTGGTCGTCTCCGCCGGCGGCTGCGCGGCGGCTCCCTCGGCTGCTCTCGTCGTAAGCTCCAGTGTCAAGCCCCTGGCCGGCTCCAGCCTGAGCGTATACCCTAACCCCACCCACGACGGCAACCTGACCGTGGAGCTGAGTGGCTACGCTAAAGCTACCGAGCTGACGGTAATCAACGCCCTGGGTCAGGTGGTGTTCACAACGACCGTGGACGGCAACAGCAGCACCCGCTCGGTCCGCCTAAACCTGGCGGCCCAACCCGTGGGCGTGTATCTGCTACGGGCCAAAACCGAAGGCGGCCTCGATATCCGTCGTATTGTGAAGGAGTAGCTAACTTAGTCTACCCTATTAAAAAGCCTTCCTGCGGCGCAGGAAGGCTTTTTTGTTGTCTTCTGAATCTGGGCTCAAGACCCGGAGAATAGTACCCGTAGCGGCACACGGTTTGGCCGGTACGCGGTGGTTGGTGAAGCTCCCATTTGGGCCGCACACAATTTTGTAAGGCACCCCGACGGCATTGAATATTTCCGGCATAACCGCCTTGAACGGGGCCGGTCGAAAAGCTCAGCAATTTATTTTCAGATATCCGCCCTTCCATAATTCAAATACCTCGGAAAGGTCTCATATTTACGGAAGCGCCGCCCCGTTATCCTCTTACCCAAGCGAATTGCTATTAACTGATTGAGCGGCGACTGTCACTACTACGCATCCTTATTTATTCCCTTTCCACTCCCGTTGAGTACTTGCGCTGCTGACTACTGATTCAGGTTAGCCAAGCAGCCCCTTTTTTCTTCATTTTTTCAGCATTTTTTCACTTCCCACCTATTTACAACCTCTATGCAAAACCCATTACCCCATACAGGTAAGGCCCTCGTGGCCGGTTCTACCTGGCGCCCGCTGCTGACGGCGGCGTTGGGCTTGAGCACGCTCGTGGGCGCCCAGGCGCAGACCCGCGACCTAGCTCTGCCCATCGCCGACAAGCGCATGGAGCGGCCAGCTTCGGCGGCCAGCCCGGCCCGCGTGGCCCTGCCCGCCAAAACCCTCGCCCTGCGCCAGGTTCAGGCCGAAATCAGCTCGACGGCTACGGGCGGCAACTGGAGCGACCCGACTACCTGGGTCGGTGGCGTAGTGCCCACGGCGGCCGACAACGTAACCATCGTGGCGGGCGCGACCGTGACGCTGGACGTGGCCGGTACCTGCGGCAACCTGACCGTGGCGGCCACTGGCTCGCTGCTTACCTCGGCCACTACAGCCTACGTGCTGCAGGTAGCCGGTAGCATTACCAACAACGGCACGCTGGATTTGAGCGCCAGCTCCACCATCGGCTCCGACCTGCGCTTCACCGGCGCCGGCAACGCGGCCTTCACCGGCACCGGCACCACCGACCTGCAGACCATGTCGCTGGCCAAATCGGTACGGGCCGACATCGTGGAAATGGCTCTGCCCTCGCTGTCGGTGAAAGGCAGCACCACGGCTACCGATGGCTTCCTCTCGACGCGCACCACCACCAACACGGTGGATGACATGACCGGGACGCTGAAAATCTCGGGCACCAACACGGTGACTAACCGCGTGTTCAGCAACGCCGCCTCCTACGTTATTCCGGTTACCGGCGGTTTCTGGCTCAACAACCCCAACTTCACCGTCGCCAGCCAAACCGGCTCGCCCGTCGTGAACGGATTGCTGCGCATTTCGACCGGTACCTTCAACGTGGGTAACTCGATCGGCAACTCCATCAACTTCGGCACCGGCTCGGTATACACCATGGAAGGCGGCACGCTGAGCACCGTGGGTCGTTTCACCAGCTTTACCAGCGCCACGGCCGCAGCGGCCATGACCTTTACCCTGAGCGGCGGTACCATTAACGTAGCCACCGTTGGTAACACCTCGGGCACGCCTTCCTTCGGCGTCAACGGCACCACGACCATTTCGGGCGGCACCATTAACCTGGTGCAGCGTAGCACTGCCACCACGCCCCTCGACTACTACGTAGCGGGCACCTATACCTACACCGGCGGCACCGTAAACGTGGGCGTAGGCGCTACGGCTACTAACTTTGACTTCCGCATCCGCGGCACCTTCCCCAACCTGAACCTTGACAACACGAACAACGCCAAAACGGCCGTGCTGCAGGGTCAGACCAACGTGTACGGCACCACGCTGATTACTGCGGGTGCCAACCTAAATCTGAACGGCCTCCTGCTGCTCCAACTGGGTGCCACTATTACCAACAATGGTACGCTGACGGGCACCGCTACCGGTAGCACGCTGTATTTTGCCGGCTCGGTTCCCCAAACCATCGGGGGCACCGGTACTGCCACTACCATTCGCACGCTGACCGTGGATAACAACGGCGGTGGAGCTACCCTGAACATGCCGCTGGTTGTGACCCGCGTCAACATGTTTACCGGCAACCTCAATGGCACCAACAACCTGACCATCGGCGACGGGTCGGCTATTTTCTTCGTTATTCAGCTGGGCGTAACGGCCAACACTGGCACCAGCGGCTCGTTTGCCTCGGCCCCGACGTTCAATATCGGTACCGGCGCTCTGCAGCTGATCTACGCCCCGGAAATTACCAACCGTACGACTGGCTTCGAAATTCCGGCCAGCCGCGTAGTTGACGTTATTACCATTGGTAACCCGGCGGGCGTAACGCTGGCCGGCGGCCCCGTAACCGTACCCGGCGTTTCGACGGCTTCCCTGATTCTGACTAGTGGCGTGCTGACGACCTCGGCCGCCAATACGCTCGTGCTCGGCCCTAGCGCCGGCGCCATCCCGACGGGTTCGGCCACGTCTTACGTGAAAGGCCCGCTGGGCATCACCGTTAACAGCGCCACCGCCGTTAGCCGCACCTTCGCCGTGGGCGACGCGGCCGGCTGGCGCCCAGTAGTAGTGGGCGGCATCACGACCAGCGCCAACCAGGTGTTCACGGCTACGGTTATCAACGGCACGCCTAACGGCAGCGTAGTAGCCCCAGTTTCGAACCTGAACCCCACCCGCTACGTGCGCCTCGAAAACTCGGCTAACCTGCCGGCTACGGCCACGGTACAGCTCAGCTACGGCACCGGCGACATTGTGGGCAATGCCGCTACCGCCGTGGTAGCACAAGCTCCTAGCGCCAACGGCCCATATGCTTCCATCGGCGGCACGGCAGTAACTACGCCCGCCACGGGTTTGGTTTCAACCCTGAACCTTACGCCCGGCAACGACTTCTTCGTGCTGGCCAACACCGAAGGCGGCTCGCTGACCAGCTCGGTTAGCACGGTTTGCGCCGGCGCCAACTCGGGTACTATCACCCTGACGGGCTACGTAGGCACTATTGTAACCTACGAATTCAACACCGGCTCGGGCTTCACGCCTCTGCCCACGCCCAACAACACGCCCACGCTCACGTTCAGCAACCTGACCACGACCACCACGATTCGGGCCGTAATTCTGACGGCGGACGGTCGGCAGGTGAACTCGGCGCCCATCACAATTACGGTGAACCCCACGCCCACGGCCACGCTGACGGCCAGCACGCCCACCACGTTCTGCGGCTCGGGTACGCTCACGCTGAATGCTACGCCAGTAGCCGGGGCTACTTACCAGTACCAGCTCAACGGTACTGACATTGCCGGCGCCACTTCCGCCACCTACACCACCACGGCTACGGCCAGCGGCAGCTACACGGTCATTGTGACCAACGGCGGTTGCTCGGCCACCTCGGCTGCGGTGGCCGTGACGGTCAACCCCGCTACCTCGGCTACGTTCAGCTACAGCGGCACTACGTTCTGCGTGAGCGGCACCAACCCCACGGCTACCGTGACGGGCACCACGGGCGGCACCTTTAGCTCGGCCGCCGGCCTGAGCCTGAATGCCACCACCGGCGCCATCAACCTGGCCGCTTCTACGCCCGGCACTTACACCGTCACCTACAGCGTGGGGGGTACCTGCCCTTCGTCGGCTACGGCTTCGGTAACCATCACGGCAGCTCCGGTGGCTTCGTTCTCCTACGCCGCGACCAGCTACTGCACCACCGGCAACAACCCGGCCCCAGTAGTACCAGCGACCAGCACGGCGGGCACCTTTAGCTCGGCCGCCGGCCTGAGCCTGAACGCTACGACCGGTGTTATTAACCTGGCGGCTTCGACGCCCGGCACTTACACCATCACCAACACCGTAGCCGCTTCCGGTGGCTGCACCGCCGTTTCGGCTACGGCTTCGGTAACCATCACGGCTCCGGCTACGGCGGGCTTCAGCTACGCGGCGGGTACGTACTGTGCCGGCAGCACCGGCTCGGTGACGCCCACGCTGGCCACCGGAGCTTCGGCCGGCTCATTCAGCTCCACCACGGGCCTGAGCCTGAACGCCAGCACCGGGGCCATCAACCTGGCCGCCTCCGCCGCGGGCACCTACACCGTCACCAACACCGT